>JAWOIV010000099.1:0-47638 GCA_046484465.1 Gaiellaceae bacterium | reverse complement strand
GGCGAGAGCAGGCCGCCGACGATCACGTTCTCGCCCTTCGAGAGCGGAAGAGCGGGAAGATCGACTGATCACGGACGTAGTCGACGCCTCCGTGGCTCCACGGGTTGCAGCGAAGGAGCCGCCAGGCGGCGAGCACGGAACCGCGGACGAGGCCGAGCTCGCGGAAGGCGTCGATCGCGTACTGCGAGCAGCTCGGGTGGTACTTGCACGTCCCGGCAGGGGTGAGCAGCCCGAAGGTCCACCGCCAGGCATGGACGAGCGCAATGCCGAGGTACCTCACGCCCGCACCCTCGAGAGCACGCCGGAGACCTCTCCCGTCAGCCATGCGTTGTCCTTCGCTTCCATCACCTCTGCCAGCCCAGGGCGCGCCGAGAGGACGTAGTCGCGTCCGCCGGGGATCTCACCGAGCAGCTCTCGCCAGACCTCGCGGAGAACGCGCTTCACGCGGTTGCGCACGACTGCCGAGCCGACGCTCTTCGGCACCGCGAGCCCGAGCCTGGGCGGCGCGTCCGGGTCGTCGTCGCGAGGGAAGGAGTGCAGGACGAGGTAGCGGGACGACACGGACGTCCCGTGCCGGTAGACGGCCTCGAAGTCCCTGGAGCGGGAGAGCCGGTGCCGTCGCTGCACGAGCGAGGGCCTCAGGCGGAGAGGCGCTTGCGCCCCTTCGCGCGGCGGCGCTTCAGGATCGCGCGTCCACCCCGCGTAGACATGCGGGCGCGGAACCCGTGCCGTCGCTTCCGGCGGCGCACGTTCGGCTGATAGGTGCGTTTCACGTCGTCAGGAGAGTGAGGAGAGCGGAGTGCGGAGGAGCGAGCGGGCAGTATAGACGACGGGCTCGAGGCCGGTTATCCACAGCGAGCGACCTGCCGGTTGCGTGCCGAAAGCGCTGCTCACCGGCAGGATGCGTTCTCTACACAGACGACGCACTCTCATTCGTCCACACCTGTGGAAACGCCTGTGGAACCCTGAAAATCCCTGCAAATATGCTTCTTTTCCATCCACAGGGTGCTGCATCGGTGTGGTTGAGTGCAGTCTGGAACGCTGCTATGCTCGCCCCTTCCTCGCACGACGACCGAGCACGACCACGGGTGGAACACGCAACCGACACGACTGCCGACAGCCTCTGGGACGCAATTTCGCGGAGACTGCGGGAGACGCTCGGTGAGACGACTCACGACACGTGGTTCGCGCACGCGGAGGCCCGCTCGCTGGGAGACGGAGAGCTCGTCGTGGCAGTGCCGAACGACTTCACGCGCGACTGGATCGAGAGCCACTTCCGAGGATTCGTCTCCGGTGCCGCGCGTGATCTCGCCGGCCGTCCCCTCGACGTGTCGTTCGACGTCGTCGAGAGCGTCGTGACGCTGTCCGCGACCGCGCAGCCGTTGTCGTCTCCACCGCAGGAGCCGCCACCTGTCCCGGACGTGCCCCGTGATCTCGCAGAGGTCGAGCTCAACCCGAAGTACACGTTCGACCTGTTCGTGATCGGCTCCTCGAATCGCTTCGCGCATGCGGCTGCGTTAGCCGTCGCGGAAGCGCCCGCGCAGGCGTACAACCCCCTCTTCATCTATGGCGGCACGGGCCTCGGGAAGACGCACCTTCTCCAGGCGATCGGCCACTACGTGCGTCAGCACACCCGGCGCCTGACGATGCGGTACGTGACGAGCGAGACCTTCATGAACGACTTCATCGACTCGCTCCGCGACAAGCGGATCGAGGGATTCAAGCGGCGCTACCGCAACTACGACGTCCTCCTCATCGACGACATCCAGTTCTTCGAGGGAAAGGAGCGGATTCAGGAGGAGTTCTTCCACACGTTCAACTCCCTCTACGAGGGTGGCGCCCAGATCGTCATCTCGTCGGATCGTCCCCCCAGAGAGATTTCGACGCTGGAGGAACGCCTGCGGTCGCGGTTCGAGTGGGGGCTGCTGACGGACATCCAGGCTCCTGACCTCGAGACGCGCATCGCGATCCTCCGCAAGAAGGTCAACACGGAGTCGATCGCCGTCACCGATCCAGAGGTGCTCACGTTCATCGCGGGCCGCGTCTCGTCGAACATCCGCGAGCTCGAGGGCGCGCTCACCCGGGTCGTCGCCTTCTCGTCACTCACCGACCGGCCGATGACGGTCGACCTGGCGGAGCACGTCCTCAAGGACGTCTTCCCGCAGGGAGATCCCCCGCCCGAGGTCACCATTCCAAGGATCCAGCAGCTCGTCTCGGACCGGTTCGGGGTGACGGTGGACGAGCTCGTGAGCCCGCGGCGGTCGCAGGCGGTCGCCTACCCGCGGCAGGTCGCCATGTACCTCTCGCGCGAGCTGACGGACTCCTCGCTTCCCAAGATCGGGAGGGAGTTCGGCGGGCGCGATCATACAACCGTCATCCACGCCAACTCGAAGATCACCCGGCTCATTCGCGAGGATCGGTCTGTGTACAACCTTGTGCAGGAACTGACGGCGCGCATCAAGCAGGCGCGGTGAGCATGTGGGTCCGTGAGGATGCGGCCGTCCTCCTTGTGGAGACTGTTGGCGGCCACACACACCTTCGTCCCCACACGTTTCCCCCGCAGCTGACCCGTAATTCGGCCGTCGTCCCCATGATTCACACTCCTATTACTCCTACGATCTCTTCTCTAGAGATATGACAACAGACATGGCCACCGAGACTTCCCTCCACGCCACCTGCGCTCGGGACGAGCTGGCTGCGGCGCTCGGCGTCGTCGCGCGGGGGCTCTCGACGCGAGGCGCGGTGCAGGTGCTCGGAGGGATCCACCTCCACGCCGCAGACGGACGCCTCATGCTCGCCTCGACGGACATGGAGATCTCACTCCGCGCCTCGGTGTCCGGCGAGGTGTCCGGCGAAGGAAGCGTCGTCGTCCCGGGCCGGCTGCTGACGGACCTCGTCCGCCTCCTTCCCGACGCGACGGTCACGCTCGGCCACGAGGAGGGCGAGGGTGTGATCAGCATCTCCTCCGGAAGCCACTCCTCGCGGCTCAACGTCTACAGCGCCGAGGACTTTCCGCAGCTACCACCGGTCGACGTCCCGCTCCACACGATCTCCGCCTCGAGCCTGCTCGCGACCATCGAGAAGGTTGCGCGCGCCTCGTCGCGCGACGAGTCCCGGCCGGTGCTCACGGGGATCATGGTCCGCTTCGAGGGGACCCGGCTGACGATGGCGGCTACGGACTCCTACCGTCTGGCAGTCAAGGAGACGGAGCTCGGTGAAGCCGGACCCGAGCTGGACGCGATCATCCCCGCGCGTGCGCTCCAGGAGCTCGCGCGCATTGCGTCCGCGAGCGAGACCGTGCAGCTAGGCGTGCACGAGAACCACGTCGTCTTCAACGCCGCGGATGTGTGGCTGACGAGCCGCCGAATCGACGGGCAGTTCCCGAACTACACGCAACTGCTCCCGGAGACGTTCGAGGTGGAGCTCACGGTGCAGCGCGAGCCGCTGCTCGAGGTGATCCGCCGCGCGGGCGTGCTCGCGCAGCGAAACACGCCGCTCAGGCTCCGGTTCGCCGAGGGCGAGCTCAAGGTCTCTGCCCAGACGCAGGACGTCGGAGAAGGCGAGGAGTCGGTCGCCATCGACTATGCGGGTGAGGCGCTCGAGATCGGGTTCAACCCCGAGTTCCTGCGCGAGGGGCTCGAGGCGATCACCACCGAGACCGTCGGGCTCAAGCTCATCAACCCCCTGCGACCGGGACTCCTGTCGTCCCCCGACGAGAGCTTCTGGTACCTGATCATGCCCATCCGCCTCGCGGGCTGATCGTCCGGGAGGCGAGCCTCCGCGAGTTCCGCTCGTACGAGCGACTCGAGCTGGTTCTCGAAGGCGGTCTCGTGCTCGTGACCGGTCGAAACGGGGCCGGGAAGACGAATCTGCTCGAGGCGCTCCACGTCGGCACGCAGGGGTTCTCGCCGCGCGCACGCTCCGACGCGAAGCTCGTTCGTCTCGGCGCTGCGGCGGGGCGCATCCGCCTACGGGGGGAGCACGACGCGAGCCCGTTCGAGACCGAGGTCACACTGCACGTCAACGAGACGCGCCGCGCCCGTGTGAACGGTGAGACCCTGCCCTCGACAGAGAGATTGAGGCACACGTTCCGGACGCTCGTCTTCACGCCCGACCGCCTCGCCGTCGTGAAGGGTGGCCCTGCCGTCCGTCGGGCGTACCTCGACCGGAGCGTCGGGCGACTGTTTCCCGCGCGCGCCGCGGTTCCCGCCGAGTACGCAGCGGCGGTCGGTCAGCGAAACGCCGCTCTGCGCCGGGTCTCCACCGGGATCTCCGACACCGCTGCGCTCGAGCCCTGGACGGCGGCAGTGGTCACGCACGGCCACGATCTCGTCGAGTCGCGCCGAGCGACGACCGAGGCGCTCGCCCCCGCGTTCACGCTCTGCGCCGCGCAGCTCGGCCTCGAGGCGGCGACGCTCGGCTACGACGGAGACGCACCGTCCGCGCCGGATCTCGAAAAGCGTCTCCGGGCGGATCTCGAGCGCGGAGTCACGGGGCTCGGCCCGCACCTCCACGACGTCGCGCTCTCGGCGGACGGGCGGGACCTGCGGAGCTTCGGCTCGCAGGGCGAGCAGCGGACTGCCGTCCTCGCGCTTGTGCTCGCGGAAGCACAGGCGCTCGTGGAGAGGACCGGAGCGGCTCCCCTGGTACTGCTCGACGACGTCCTCTCCGAGCTGGATGCCACGCGCCGCCGCGCGCTCGGAGAGCTGCTCTCGGGCGACAGCCAGGTGATCCTCACCGCGACGTCTGCCGACCTTCTTCCTCTCGAGCCGGCCCAGTCCCTCGTCGTGTCCCCGGGCGCTGTAAGGCCCGCCTGATGGAGCGGATCGGCGACGAGGTGTCGCGGACGCTCGGGCGCAGCGGCGACGGTGCCGCTCTCGTGCTCGCGGAGATCACGGCGGCCTGGGCGTCGGCGGTGGGGGACGCGATTGCTCGACAGGCGTGGCCACTTCGCGTCGGAAGAGATGGAACACTCCACGTCGCGACCACCTCCGCGACCTGGGCGTTCGAGCTCGACAGGATGGCTGCGGAGATCACGGAGCGCCTGGCCACGGTGCTCGGCTCGAGCGCGCCGCAGGCGCTGCGGTTCCGGCCCGGCCCGGTGCCCGAGCCAGGCCCGGCGGCGGGTGGCTCCAGCCCACCCGAGAGCGTCCCTCGAGCGACGCCGCAGGAGAGCGCTGCGGCGGACGAAGCAGCATCCACCATCGACGACCCGGAGCTCCGTGCGCTCGCGGCGCGTGCCATCCGGGCAAGCCTCGCGCGAGCGCGTTCCGACCTGGAGATCTGATACACTTGTCCGTGCCCGCAAAAGCGCGATTTGCAGGGCTTTTTTGATGGCCGAAGCAGCCTATACCGCAAAAGACATCACCGTCCTCGAGGGCCTCGAGCCGGTCCGGCTTCGGCCCGGTATGTACATCGGATCGACAGGCCCACGAGGCCTCCACCATCTCGTCTACGAGGTGGTGGACAACGCGGTCGACGAGGCGCTCGCCGGCCGGAACGATCTCGTCGAGGTGACCATCCACCCCGACAACTCCGTGACCGTCCGCGATGCGGGTGCGGGGATCCCCGTGGAACTCATCGAGGAGCAGGGGCTGTCCGCCCTCACCGTCGTGTTGACGAAGCTCCACGCCGGCGGCAAGTTCGGCGGCGAGGGATACAAGGTCTCGGGAGGGCTGCACGGCGTCGGCGTCTCGGTTGTGAACGCGCTCTCGGAGTGGCTGGTCGCCGAGGTCCGCAGGGACGGGAAGGCCTATCGCCAGGAGTTCGCCCGTGGCGAGCCGACAACAGAGCTGGAGGAGCTCGGCCCGGCGCCCACGAGCGAGACGGGAACGACGATCTCGTTCCTCCCGGACGCGGAGGTGTTCGAGGAGACGGAGCTCTCGGCCGCGACGCTGACCCAGCGCCTGCGCGAGACCGCGTTCCTCACGCGCGGGCTCCGGATCGTCCTGCAAGACGAGCGAGCTGCGGGCAAGCGCGAGGAGTTCCACTACGAAGGCGGCATTCGCGACTTCGTCGCGTACGTCAACGAGTCGAAGGACACGGTGCACAAGCACGTGGTCTACCTCGAGGGCGAAGGCGAGGACAGCGCCGTGGAGGTCGCGATGCAGTGGAACACCTCGTACGTCGAGTCGGTGTTCTCGTTCGCGAACAACATCAACACGACCGAGGGAGGCGCGCACCTCTCGGGGTTCAGGGCCGCGCTCACCGGAACGCTGAATCGCTACGCCCGCGACAAGGGGCTCCTCAAGGAGAAGGAGGACAACCTCGAGGGCGAGGACGTCCGCGAGGGTCTCGCCGCCGTGATCTCGGTCAAGCTCCGGAACCCGCAGTTCGAGGGCCAGACGAAGACGAAGCTCGGCAATCCGCAGATCGAGGGTCTCGTCAAGACCACGGTGAACCAGAGGCTCGCCGAGTTCCTCGAGGAGAACCCGACGGATGCTCGCCAGATCATCAACAAGGCGACCTCGGCCGCTCGAGCGCGTCAGGCGGCACGGAAGGCTCGCGAGCTCACGCGCCGGAAGAGCGCGCTCGAGAACTCGGCGCTCCCGGGCAAGCTCGCAGACTGCACGATCAGGGATGCGGACGCGACCGAGCTCTTCATCGTGGAGGGCGACTCCGCCGGCGGGTCGGCGAAGCAGGCCCGCGACCGTACGTACCAGGCGATCCTGCCTCTGCGCGGGAAGATCATCAACAGCGAGAAGAACCGGATCAACAAGGTTCTCTCGAACACGGAGATCCAGGCGATGATCACGGCGATCGGAACCGGGTTCGGCGACGAGTTCGACATCGCCAACATCCGGTACGGCCGCATCATCGTGATGACCGACGCCGACGTGGACGGCGCACACATCCGCACGCTCGTGCTGACGTTCCTGTACCGCACGATGCCCGAGCTCTTCGAGCGCGGGCACGTCTACATCGCGGTCCCGCCGCTCTACCACGTCAAGCTCGGTAGCCAGGGCATGTACTTCGAGCGAGACGCCCAACTCGAGGAGCTCCTGGTGAGGGAGCGGATCAAGGGCATGGCGATCACTGCTCGCGACGGCCAGGAGACGACGCTGACCGAGGCCCGGTGGTCGCGCTTCACGCGCGACCTCGACGTGCTCGAGGGCTGGACGGCGAAGCTCGAGTCGGAGTTCGGCCCTCCAGCGCGCTTCGTCATCGAGCGGCGCCTCGTCGAGGGCGAGGGCACCGACGCGGAGGCCCTGATCGCCGCGCTGCCCGCCAACGGCTACGAGCTCACCGTGGAAGAGCGTTTCGAGGGCCACCTCCGTGTCAAGGTGGTCGAGGTCGAGACGAGCACCGCCCAGCACGTCGAGCTTCCCGACGCCATGCTTCTCTCCCCGACGTTCCACGCCGTGCGCCAGGCGTATGCGAAGCTCGTCGACGCTGTCGGCGCTCCGCCGTTCACGATCGTCTACGGGAAGCGCTCGACCATCGCCCACACGCTCCCCGGCCTTCGAGTCGCATCGCTGGAGCTCGCGAAGGAGGGGCTGCAGATCAGCCGCTTCAAGGGTCTTGGCGAGATGAACGCGGAGCAGTTGTGGGAGACGACGATGGATCCGAGCCGCCGAATGCTCCTCCGCGTCGCGGTCGACGATGCAGCGGCGGCGGACGCGGTCTTCTCGATGCTCATGGGCGACCAGGTGGAGCCGAGGCGGGCGTTCATCGAGGAGAACGCCCGTGATGTGAGGTTCCTGGATGTCTGACGTCGCCGAACCGCTCGGCGCCGGCCGCATCGAGCCGCGAGAGCTCGAGCAGGAGATGCGCTCGAGCTACCTCGACTACGCGATGAGCGTGATCGTCGGGCGTGCGCTGCCCGACGTGCGCGACGGCCTGAAGCCCGTCCACCGGAGGGTTCTCTGGGGCATGCACTCGAACGGGCACCAGCCCACGCGTCCCTACGTGAAGAGCGCGCGCATCGTCGGTGACGTGATGGGGAAGTACCACCCGCACGGCGATCAGGCGATCTACGACACGCTCGTCCGGATGGCGCAGCCGTTCTCGCTGCGCTATCCGCTCGTCGACGGCCAGGGCAACTTCGGCTCGATCGACGACGACCCGGCGGCGGCGCAGCGGTACACGGAGTGTCGTCTCGCCCGGATCGCGACCGAGCTCCTCCGAGACATCGATGCGGACACGGTCGACTTCGTCCCCAACTACGACGAGTCGCAGCGGGAGCCGGTCGTCCTGCCCTCGCGCTTCCCGAACCTCCTCGTGAACGGGTCGAGCGGCATCGCCGTCGGGATGGCCACCAATATCCCGCCGCACAACATCGACGAGGCGGTGGACGCGATCGTGTGCATGATCGACAAGCCCTCGGCCTCGGTCGAGGAGCTGATGAAGCACGTGAAGGGCCCGGACTTCCCGACCGGCGCGATCATCCTCGGACGCTCGGGGATCCGCGACGCCTACCGCACCGGTCGGGGCCGCATCGTGATGCGAGCGCGCGCCCACATCGAGGAGCTGCGCGGCGGCAAGAACGCGATCATCGTGACGGAGCTTCCGTACGGGGTGAAGAAGGGAGGCGACAGCGGCGTCGTGAGCAAGATCGCCACCCTCGTGCGGGAGAAGGTGATCACGGAGGTGTCCGATCTGCAGGACTACTCGGACAAGACGGGCATGCGCATCCAGATTGAGCTGAAGCGAGAGGCCGTCCCGCAGGTCGCTCTGAACAAGCTCTTCAAGCACACGTCTCTCCAGACGACCTTCGGGTACAACGCCGTCGCTCTCGTCGACGGCGTTCCGCAGACGCTGTCGCTGCTCGAGCTCGTCCGTCACTACCTCGACTACCAGCGCGAGGTCGTCACGAGGCGATCGAAGTACGAGCTCCGCAAGGCGGTCGACCGGGCGCACGTTCTCGAGGGCTACCTCATCGCGCTCGACAATCTCGACGCCGTCATCGAGCTGATCCGCCAGTCGGCCGACACCGACGCCGCGAGGACCGGGCTCATGGAGCAGTTCGAGCTCTCGGAGATCCAGGCCCAGGCGATCCTCGACCTGCGCCTCTCCCGCCTCACGAGCCTCGCGCGCAAGGAAATCGAGGACGAGTTCGCGGACCTCCAGGAGCGGATCGCCGAGCTCCGCGCGATCCTCGGCGACCCAGCGCGGATCGACGGCGTCGTCCGCGAGGAGCTCCTCGAGATCAAGCAGATCTACGGGAAGACGGACGAGCGACGCACCGAGATCGTGGCGGGCGAGACCGACCTCGAGCTCGAGGACATGATCGCCGAGGAGGACATGGTCATCGCCATCACCAAGTCCGGGTACATCAAGCGCCTACCGGTGACGACGTATCGCGAGCAGCGGCGCGGAGGCATCGGCGTGATGGGCATGGACTTGAAGGAGGACGACTACATCGAGCATCTCTTCGTCGCCTCGACGCACGACTACATCCTCTTCTTCACCACGGTCGGCAAGGTGTATCGCCTGAAGGTCCACGAGCTTCCGCTCGGGTCACGCCAGTCGAAGGGCCGCGCGATCGTCAACCTCCTCCCCTTCCGGCAGGACGAGCGCGTGCAGGCGGTGATCGCCACGAGGAACTACGAGGAGTCGCGCTATCTCGTCTTCGCGACACGCAGGGGAGTGGTCAAGAAGACCGAGTTCGGCGTCTACAACACACCGCTCAAGGCGGACGGGATCATCGCCATCAAGCTTCGCGAGGACGACGAGCTCATCGGTGTCCGCCTCGCGAACGATGGAGACGACATCCTCATGGTCTCGAGGCTGGGCCAGGCCGTTCGCTTCCACGGTGCACAGGCGCGCGCGATGGGACGTGACACCTCTGGCGTGGCGGGAATGCGGCTCCGAACGGGCGACGAGGTGATCGAGGTCGACATCGCCCAGGACGACGCGGACCTGCTCGTCGTGACCGAGAACGGCTTCGGCAAGCGCACGCGCGTCGCCGACTACCCGGCGAAGGGCCGCGGCACCATGGGGGTCAAGACGGCCCAGCTCGTCGAGGGCAAGGGCCGCCTCGTCGGTGCGCGGATCGTGCGCGACGGGTACCAGGTGATGCTGATCTCGGATCAGGGCACGGTGATCCGTGTCCCGGTGGACGGGATCCGGCGCGCCAGTCGCGCGACGCAGGGCGTGATCGTCATGCGCCTCCGTGACGGTGAGACGGTCTCCGGCCTGGCCCCGGTCGTCGGCTCGGACGACGAGGACGTGGCCGGCGGCGAACCGGGGGATCTCCCCGGCGCCGATCAGGCGTAGCTCGCCAGCACGCTCTACTCGCCGTTGCCGTCGCTACCGGCCTTCGCGACGTTGGAGAGCGCGGTCAGCAGGTCGATCGGAATCGGGAAGACGACCGTCGAGTTGTTCGACGCCCCGATCTCGAGCAGGGTCTGCAGGTAGCGCAGCTGAACCGTGATCGGCTCCTGCGCCATGATCGCCGCAGCGTCCTTGAGCCGTTCGGAGGCCTGGAACTCGCCCTCCGCCGAGATGACCTTCGCGCGCCGCTCGCGCTCGGCCTCGGCCTGCCGCGCCATGGCGCGCTGCATCGTGGCCGGCATCTCGACGTCCTTGACCTCGACGACGGAGACCTTGATTCCCCATGGCGACGTCGCCTCGTCGATGATGCTCTGCAGGATGGCGTTGATCTTGTCGCGCTCGGAGAGGAGTTCGTCGAGGACGTGCTGTCCGAGGACGGAGCGGAGCGTGGTCTGCGCGATCTGCGATGTCGCGACCATGTAGTTCTCGACCTGCACGATCGAGTCGTTGGCGTTCACGATGCGGAAGTACGCCACGGCGTTGACGCGCACCGGAACGTTGTCCTTCGTGATGACCTCCTGCGGAGGCACGTTCAGGGTGACCGTCCGGAGATCGACCTTGACCATGCGGTCGATGATCGGGATGAGGAGGAACAGGCCGGGCCCTTTTGGCTCCGGGAGCAGGCGGCCGAGGCGGAAGATGACGCCGCGCTCGTATTCGCGTGCGATCTTGACCGCCGCGAAGAGGAACAACACGACGATGACGAGTGCTGCTGCAAGAACGATCAGGCCAGCGGAGACGTCCATCAGCTGTGCTCCTCCCGGGTCGGTGACGTCAGTGATCCTACGACGAGCTGGAGATCGGGTGCGACCTCCTCGACACGCACGTGCTCTCCTGCGGAGAGCGGTCCCTCGTCGCGACGCCGTGCACGCCAGAGCTCGCCGTTCACGAAGACCATACCGGGCCGCTGCACGACGGCCTCCGTGCCGACGAGGTCCTGCACGCCCACCGCGACCGGCGTGCGAGCGACGCGCACCACGCGCGAGAGGGCGAAGGCGAGCAGGAGCGTGAGGGTGAGGGCGATGCCGAGCGCGACCGGGAGCGAGACCTGGTACGCCTCGCCCGCCGGGTCGAAGAGGATGAGCGATCCGAGCACGAAGAGCACACCCCCGGCCACGGTCAGGGCGCCGTGCGTCGGGACGAACGCCTCGGCGACCCAGAACGCGACGGCGAGCGCCATGAGGAGCAGGCCAGCGAGCGACACGGGGAGGACCTGCAGGCCGTAGAGACCGAGGATGAGCGAGATCGCCCCGACGGTTCCCGGGAAGACGAGACCGGGGTTCCAGAGCTCGACGACGATCCCGATGATCCCGATCGAGAGCATCAGCGTGATGAGGTTCGGGTCGATGAGCAGATCGCGCGCGCGCTCCCAGAAGCTCATCTCGACGTCCTCGACCTCCGCGTTCGCGGTGTTCAGCACGAAGCCCTTCGGCACCGTCTTCATCCCGTCCACCTGGTTCAGCAGCGCCGGGAGCGTCGGTGCGATGACCTCGACGAGGCCGATCTCCTTCGCCTCCCGCGCGCCGTAGTTGGCAGCCACCGTGACCATCCGCCGGGCAGCCACGACGTTGCGGTCGTGCTCGCGCGCCAGCTCGCCGACGTAGGCGGCGGCGTCGTTCACGATCTTCCGGCGAAGGTCCTCGGAGATGTCCTCTCCACCGAGCGAGATCGGCGTCGAGGAGCCGATGTTGGTCTGGGGCGCCATTGCCGCGAGGTCGGCCGCCATGGTGATGACGGCACCCGCGGAGTCCGCGCTCGAGCCGGGAGGGGCGACGTAGACGATGACGGGCACCTCCGATGCGAGGAACCGCTTCACGATCCCGCGCATCGACGACGCGAGCCCTCCGGGGGTGTCGAGCACGATCACGACGGCGTCGAGCTCCTCCCGCTCGGCGCGGTCGACCGCATTCGACACGAAGTCCTGGGTGACGGGGTTGATGTCGTTGTCGAGATGAACCGCGAGAACCCGTGGGCGACCGTCCTGCCCGGCGGCCAGAGCGGGCGCCAGGAGCGCGAGGACGGTGAGCGAGAGGAGAAAGAGCCGCAAGGAGCGGACAGCCACCGGTGTAAGGATTCTATCAACGGAGGGTTTCCCGCCCTTGCCCGCGAAAGCATGCATCGCCACCCTGGCAACGCATGCGACTCCTCCTCATCGTCCTCGCCACCGCCACCCTCGCAGCCGCCCTGGCCCCGTCGGCCCTCGGCGGAGCGCCTGCGCGCGTGAGCGCCGTCGAGCTCGTGTCGGAGCGTGGCCAGGAGATCCGGACGGCCGACGTCCGCCGTTTCACGCTCGTCGGGATCCACTGGCGCGGCGCCGGCGACGTGCTGTTCCGCACGCGCTCGGTCGAGGGTCGGTGGAGCGCCTGGCGCAGGGCCGCCCCCGAGGAGGAGGACGGCCCGGATCCCGGCGCGCCTGAGCGCCGCAGCGGTGCGTGGCGCGTAGGGAATCCCTGGTGGACGGGCGCGTCCGACGGAGTGCAGGTGCGGACGCGGGGAACGGTGACGAGCGTCAGGGCGCATCTCGTGTGGAGTCCCGAGATCCGGGTTCCGTATCGACGCCCGGCGGCAGTCGGGTTGCCCGCGATCGTCCCCCGCTTGTCCTGGGGCGCGAACGAGGGGATCCGTCGCGCGCCGCCCGCCTACGCGACGGACGTGCGGTTCGCGATCGTCCACCACACCGCCGGTCGAAACGACTATACGAGGGCCGAGGCGCCCGCGATCGTCCGCGGGATCCAGCTCTTCCACGTGCAGGGGAACGGCTGGAACGACATCGGCTACAACTTCCTCGTCGACCGCTTCGGCACGGTCTACGAGGGGCGGTACGGAGGCACCGACAAGAACGTCGTCGGAGCTCACGCGATGGGATTCAACACCGGCTCCGTCGGGATCGCGCTGCTCGGCACCTACGGAAGCACCGCGCCGTCTGCGGCCGCTCAGGAGGCAATCGCGCGCCTGATCGCGTGGCGCCTCGATCTCGCGCACGTCGATCCGACGGGGCTCCTGACCGTGATCTCCGCCGGGAGCGAGCGATTCGCGCGGGGGATCCCCGTTTCGCTGCGAACGGTGTCGGGCCACCGGGACACCGGGTTCACCGAGTGCCCGGGCGCGGCCCTGTACGCGCGCTTGAACCAGCTTGCGACGACCGCTCTACGCACGGGCGGCGCGAAGCTGTTCGAGCCGGTTGTCGCTTCAACGGGGACGAGCCACCGCTTTCGCGCTCGTCTGTCGTCGTCTCTGCGCTGGAGCGTCGTCGTCACGAGCTCCGCCGGGGCAGAGGTGGCGCGCGGTGCCGGCACCGGCGCCTCGGTCGACTGGACGTGGGATGCCGGCGGAGCTCCGGTCGGCACGTACGCGTGGATCATCACGGCTGGAGCGGCGCGACCGGCGACTGGCTCGCTGAGGACGGGCGCGCCGGCCGAACTCGCGATCGAGAGCGCTCAGGTGCAGCCGGAGGCGATAAGCCCCAACGGCGACGGGCAGTCGGACTCGGCGACCCTCGCATACACGTTGCCGGTCGCCGCAAACGTCTCCGTCGAGGTCTCGGACGTGTTCGGAGGCGTCGTTGCGATCCCCATCGACCGGGTGTGGACGCGAGCGGGCGCACAGACGGTGGAGATCACGGGCGACGCTCTTCCCGACGGCCGCTACTCGGTCACCCTGATCGCGCGGAGCCCGGCGGGCGCCGAGATGCGCGCCACGGTACCGCTCACGGTCAGCCGCGTCCTCGGTCTCGTCTCGGTCTCACCGGCGGTGTTCTCCCCGAACGGCGACGGCCGCCAGGACACCGTCACCGTCCGCTTCTCGCTCACCGCGCCGGCCTCGGTGCGCGTGCGCGTCCTGCGCGACGGCAGGGGCGTCGCGGCGCTGTTGTCGAACAGCCTTCCCGCCGGAAGTCAGCGGGTCGTCTGGGACGGCCTCCGAGCGGCAGGGCCGATCCGCGACGGCTCTTACTCCGTTGTCGTCGACGCACGTGACGAGGTGGGTGCGATCGCGGCTGCCGTGTCGCTCGTCTCGGACACGAGGGCGCCGCGGATCCGCGTCCTCCCCGGACGCCGGCTAGGCCTCGAGGTGAGCGAGCCGGCCGTCGTCCGGCTGCGCGTCGACGGAAGCCCAACGACCATCGCTGTCGAACGAGCCGGAGTCGTCCGAATCCCGTCGTCCGGCATACCGCGACGTGTCCGTGCGACGGCGCGCGACGCAGCCGGAAACGTCAGCCCGCTGCTCGTCTGGACGGCACCGAAGACGCCTCGCTCCGGTCAGTAGACTCGCGCCGTGCCCCAGCCGTTGCCGCCGCTCCCGTTCGGCCGGGACGTGATCGAATCGATCCTCCCGCACCGCTCCCCGTTCCTGCTCATCGACGAGGTCGTCGAGCTCGAGCCGGGGGTGCGGGCCGTTGCGCGGCGAGAGGTGCGAGTGGACGACTGGTGGTTCCCGGGCCACTTCCCGGACCGGCCGGTGATGCCCGGGGTCCTCATCGTCGAGGCGATGGCGCAGGCGGGGGCCGTCGCAGTCCTCATCGAGGAGGAGAACCGTGGGAAGATTGCGTTCTTTGCGGGCATCGACGACTGCCGCTTCAAGCGCGTCGTCGAACCGGGTGACACGCTGACGCTGACCTGTGAGATCGACACGGTGCGCGGGCCGATCGGCCGCGGGAAGGCGACGGCGCACGTCGGAGACGAGCTCGCCGCCCGTGGGACCCTCACGTTCGCCGTGGAGCGCTGAGGCCGACGTGATCGGCTCGGCCACCGGAGCGCGGATCGGGATCACGGGGCTCGGCACGCATGTCCCCGACCGCGTGGTGACGAACGCGGAGCTGGCGACCATGGTCGACACTTCGGACGAGTGGATCACCGAGCGAACCGGGATCCGTGAGCGCCGGTTCGCGGCCGACGACGAGGCCCTGACCGACATCGCCATGCCCGCCGCCACGGCCGCGCTGGCCGATGCGGGGGTCGAAGCCCGAGACATCGACCTCCTCATCTGCGCGACGGTGACGCCGGACATGATGTTTCCCACGTCATCCGCACTGCTCGCGGACGCCCTGGGGATGCCGAAAGCAGCTGCGTTCGACCTCCTCGCCGGGTGCACGGGCTTCGTCTACGCGATCGCCCAGGCCTACGGGATGCTCGCGTCCGGCCTCGCGCACCGCGCGCTCGTCGTGGGCGGCGACGTCCTTTCCAAGATCCTCGACTGGGAGGACCGCTCGACGCTCGTGCTCTTCGGTGACGGTGCCGGCGCGGTCGTGCTGGAGAGGGTCGAGAGTGGGGGCTTCCTCGGCTTCGAGCTCGGAGCCGACGGCGGAGGTGGCGAGAGCCTCTGGTATCCGGGGTCCGGCTCACGCCATTTCGAGGATCCCGACGCGTTCGTGAAGATGAACGGTCGCGAGGTCTTCAGGTTCGCGACACGCATCATGGTCTACTCGGCCGAGCAGATCCTCGCGGAGTGCGGGAAGACCGTCGACGACGTCGAGGTCTACATCCCGCACCAGGCGAACAAGCGGATCATCGACTACGCGGTCGGTAAGCTCGGGATCGCCCCCGAGAGGACGATCGTCAACGTGGACCGCTATGGCAACACCTCTTCCGGCTCGATCCCGCTCGCGCTCGCCGATGCGCGGGACGCAGGCTGGCTCGAGGACGGAACGCTCGTACTGATGACAGGGATGGGCGCAGGCCTGACGTGGGGCTCGGCGCTCTTGGAGTGGACGACCGGGAGGGCCGAATGAGCAAAGTCGCTTTCTGCTTCCCCGGCCAGGGCTCGTTGGAGGCCGGCATGGGCAAGGACTTCGCCGAGGCCTTCCCCGCGGCGAGAGAGGTGTACCGCCTCGGGTCGCAGGCCTCCGGCCTCGATCTCGAGCGGCTCTGCTTCGAGTCGCCCATCGAGAGCCTGGTGGACACGGAGGTGCAGCAGCCCGCCCTCGTCGCTACGAGCCTCGCGATCCTCGCGGCGCTCAGGGAGCGAGGGCTCCACCCGGATGTCGTCGTCGGGCACTCGGTGGGAGAGTTCGCCGCCCTTTCTGCAGCCGGGTCGATCGAGACGGGCGCGACGATCGGGCTCGTGCGCGAGCGGGGCCTCGCCATGGCGGAGGCGGCACGCCAGCGTCCGGGAGCGATGGCCGCGATCCTCGGGCTCGAGGACGAAGAGGTCGAGAAGCTCTGCCGACGGATCGTCGGTGTGTGGCCCGCGAACTACAACTGCCCTGGCCAGGTCGTCGTCTCCGGCGAGTACGAGGCCGTCGACGAGTGCTGCGCCGAGGCGGAGACCATGGGCGCGCGCCGAGCGGTGCGGCTGAAGGTGTCGGGGGCGTTTCACAGCCCCCTCGTCGCGCGTGCCGCGGATCATCTGCGTCCGGCGCTCGACCGCGTGCGCTTCACGGAGCCGCTCGCCCCGTTCATGTCGACGGTCACCGCCCGGATCGAGCCCGCGCAGCGGTTCGGTGCGCTCCTCGTCGACCAGCTCACTGCGCCGGTGCGCTTCACACAGGCGGCCACCGAGCTCGTCAAGGGCGGCGTCACGACGTTCGTTGAAGTCGGTCCGGGCAACGTCCTGTCCGGGCTCGTGCGGCGGATCGACCGCAGCGTGAAGACGATCTCGGTGAACACCGTCGACAGCCTCGACCGCGCGCAGGAAGCCCTCACGCGGTGACGAGCGCCGCGTTCTGCTCTCTCGAGGGGAAGACCGCACTCGTCACGGGCGCGTCGCGTGGGATCGGTCGCGCGATCGCGACCGAACTGGCGGCTGCCGGCGCGTCGGTGGTGCTCTCGTACCGAACCGGCGCCGACGAGGCCGCGTCGCTCGCCTCGGAGCTCGGCGCACGCGCCGTCCAGGCCGACGTCGCCGACGCCGGTTCCGCGCAGGCGCTCGTCGAGGAAGCGGGCGACATCGACGTCCTCGTGAACAACGCGGGCGTGACGCGAGACGGCCTCCTCGTGCGGATGTCGGACGAGGACTGGCACTCCGTCATCGACACGAACCTCGCGTCGTGCTTCTACACATGCCGTGCAGCGGCGCGCGGAATGATGCGCAAGCGCGCGGGCGCGATCGTGAACATCTCCTCCATCGTCGGTATCCACGGGAACTGGGGACAGACCAACTACGCGGCCTCGAAGGCCGGGATCATCGGCTTCACGAAGGCGCTGGCGAAGGAGCTCGGGAGCCGGAACATTCGCGCCAACGTCGTCGTCCCCGGGTACGTGACGACGCAGCTGACAGACGTCCTGCCCGAGGACGCGACGAAGCTGATGCTCGACTCGACACCGCTCGGGCGTCTCGGCGACCCCGAGGACGTGGCCGGCGCGGTTCGCTTTCTCGCATCGGAGCAGGCGTCGTTCGTGACCGGTGCCGTGCTGCTCGTCGACGGCGGGCTCGGGATGTGACGGTGGACGCCGCGTCACAGAACGGAGGGCGTCGTGTCGTCATCACGGGCGTCGGGATGGTGTCGCCACTGGGGAACGACCCCGAATCGTCCTGGTCGAGCCTCGTCGCCGGCGAGGCGGGCGCAGGCCCCATAACGCACTTCGACTCTGCCGACTACGCCGTCCACTTCGCCTGCGAGCTGAAGGACTTCGACCCCACGATCTGGATCGATCGCAAGCAGGCGCGGCGCATGGACCGCTTCTCGCAGCTCGCCCTCTTTGCGGCCCGGATGGCAGAGGCGGACAGCGGGATCTCGATCGCGTCGTCGCCCGAGCGCGTCGGAGCCGCCGTCGCGACCGGGATCGGAGGCCTCTATGCCTTCGAGAACTGCTTTCAGAGCCTGCTCGAACGAGGCCCGGACCGGACGAGCCCGTTCGCGATCGTCCAGATCATCCCGAACATGGCCGCAGCGTGGGTGTCGATGGAGCTCGGCGCACAAGGCCCGCTGGCTGCGGAGTGCACGGCGTGCGCGGCGTCGAACATGGCCATCGGGGACGGGCTCGACGCGATTCGCCTCGGTCGCGCGGAGGTGATGTTCTGCGGCGGCACCGAGGCACCCGTCTCCCGGGTCGGCATCGCAGGGTTCACCGCCATGCGAGCGCTCTCCCGCCGCAACGACGATCCGAAGAGAGCGTCGCGTCCGTTCGACGCCGCACGGGACGGCTTCGTCATGGGGGAGGCGGCAGGCATGCTCGTGCTCGAGGAGCTCGAGCACGCGAAAGCGCGCGGCGCGAAGATCTATGCGGAGGTGCTCGGGTACGGCGTCTCCTCGGACGCGAGCCACGTCTCCGACCCGGATCCGAGCGGTGCGAATCCTGCACGGGCGATGCAGATGGCGTTCACGGATGCGGGCATCGAGCCGACCGACGTCGGGTACGTGAACGCGCACGGGACGTCGACCCCGGCCGGCGACTCCGCGGAGACGCGCGTCATCAAGCTCGCGCTCGGCGAGGAGCACGCGTACCGGACGCCTGTCTCGTCGACGAAGGGCGCGACGGGGCACTGCCTGGGCGCAGCCGGCGCGATCGAGGCGATCTTCACGGCGTTCGCCCTCCAGCGCGGCGTGCTCCCGCCGACCATCAACTACGAGACGCCCGATCCCGAGTGCGACCTCGACTACATCCCGAACGCGTCACGCGAGGCCGAGACCGCGATCGGCGTCAACAACTCGTTCGGCTTCGGTGGTCACAACGCATGCGTCGTGTTCCGCCGCTGGGACGAGTAGCAGTCTCGTCGCCGAGCGCGCTCGCTAGGCTTGGAACGTGGGTGACCGCTGGGCCAGCTTCGACTGCTACGGGACGCTCGTGGACTGGCACACGGGCATCCGCACCGAGCTCGAGCGCCTGTTCGGCGCCGAGCCCGCGGATCGTCTGCTCGGCCGCTACCACGAGCTCGAGCCCGAGATCCAGGCCTCGAATCCGGGCATCTCCTATCGCGAGGTCCTCACGATCGCGCTCGAGCGGCTCGAGGCCGAGACGGGGCTCGCGGTGCCCGAGGGCGAGGCGAGCGCGCTCGCGAGGTCGCTTCCTTCGTGGCCGGTCTTCGACGACGTTCCGCTTGCGCTCGCGGAGGCACGCGAGCACGGCTGGCGGCTGGCGATCCTCTCGAACACCGACCGCGATCTGATCGACGCCTCGATGGAGACGATCGGGGTCCCGTTCGACCTGTCGATCGTCGCGAGCGAGATCGGCTCCTACAAGCCCGCTCCGAGGCACTGGGAGGCTTTCCGGCGCCAGACCGGAGCGAGCTCCGACCGCCACGTCCACGTCGCCCAGAGCCTCTTTCACGACGTCGGCACCGCAAGTGATCTCGGCATCCCGTGCATCTGGATCAACCGGCTCGGAGAGCCTGACGATCCGCGTCCGACGCGGATCCTCTCCTCGCTGACGGGACTCGCCGACGCGCTCGACGAGCTCGTCCCACAGCCCTGATGTCGGCGCTGCGGGCGCGCTGTCCCGATTGCAGAACCTGGACGGCGGTCGCGATCGGCTCAGGCTACGAGTGCCATTCGTGCGGGCGGTCGTATCCGGCCGGGCTGCTCCGTGTCCCGCGGGCCTGGGGGGAGAGTGGCGAGGCGATGGCGCAGGGCGCGTACCTCGAGCTCCCGTACCCGGAGGCGGGTGTAGTGGAGAAGGGCTCGCTCGAGGAGCAGGTTGCCTCGGTCGCGGCCGAGCTCCCGGAGCGACCCGTGATCATCGGCGGCTGCTGTTGTGCCCACGTCGGCGCCGTCCGTGGGCTGGCCGATCGCGGGGGGCGGCTCTCCGTGGTGTGGCTGGACGCTCACGGTGATCTCAACACGCCCGAGACCTCGCCCTCCGGGAACCTCTGGGGCATGCCCCTCCGGATGCTCCTCGACGAGGGCGTGGTGCGACCCGAGGACGTCGCGCTCGTCGGCACGCGAAGCCTTGACCCAGGGGAGGTGGAGTACCTCGAAGAGACGGGGATCGACGACTCCCTCGAGCGTGCCCTCGAGGGCGTCAGCGCAGCGTACGTCGCCCTCGACCTCGACGTGCTCGACCCGTCCCGGGCCGCGGTGTTCATGCCCGAGCCGGAGGGCCCGAGTGTTGATGACCTCGACGTTCTTCTGCGCTCCGTCGCAGCGAACGTGCCGATCGCAGGCGTCGGCGTGACCGGCCACCTCCTGGACGACCGGAACGTCCCGGTCGTGCGGCAGCTCCTCGCCGCCGTGGGCCTCTGACGGCACCCCTCGGGCGCCCGCATAAGATCCAGCGCATGCCAGCGGATGGAACCCGCGTCGACGTCGAGGTCGAGCAGAAGCGGCCGGAGACGGCGGCGACGGAGAAGGCGCACCCGAACACCTGCCCAAAATGCGGGTCGCACTACCGCGACGACGAGCTCGTCGGAAGCCTTCGAGTCTGCCCCCAGTGCGGCCACCACTTCGCCGTCGGCGCACGCGAGCGGATCGCCCAGCTCGTCGACGAGGGCTCCTTCGTCGAGGAGGACGCCGGCATCCGTTCCGCGGACCCGCTCGGCTTCTTCGATCTGCGGCCGTACACCGAACGCCTGGTCGAGGCCGAGATGGCGACCGGGCTCGGCGACGCCATCGTCTGTGGACGCGGCTCGATCGAGGGATCCGCGTGTCGTCTTGCCGTCATGGACTTCGCGTTCATGGGCGGCTCCATGGGAAGCGCCGTGGGTGAGAAGTTTGCGCGTGCCTGCGAGAGCGCAGCGGAGGCACGCGTCCCGCTCGTCTCGGTGTCGGCGTCGGGAGGCGCGCGCATGCAGGAGGGGATCCTCGCGCTCATGCAGCTGCCGAAGACGATCTGCGCGATCGAGGAGCTCCGCGACGAAGGCGGTGCGCTCCTTTCGGTGCTCACGCACCCGACCACGGGTGGGGTCCTCGCGAGCTATGCGAGCCTCGGCGACGTCGTCCTCGCCGAGCCGGGAGCGTTGATGTCCTTCGCCGGCCCGCGCGTCGTTGCGCAGACGACGCGGGAGAAGCTCCCGGCGGACTTCGGCCTTGCCGAGTCGAATTACCGGTTCGGTCATCTCGACGCCATCGTTCCCCGGCCCGAGCTGCGTCCGACGCTCGCCCGGCTCCTTCGGCTCTTTGCCCGCGGCTGATGCCGAGCGAGGCCGAGCTTCGCCTACGTGAGCGCTTGACTAAGCTCGCCGGCATGAAGCTGCTCCGGGGTGCCAAGCTCAGCGGCGAGATCGACCGACTCGAGGATCAGCTCGAACGGCTTCGCGAGGAGCGCGGAGACGAGGACATCTGGCGCTCCGTCGAGCTCGCTCGCCATCAGGATCGCCCGTACACGCTCGACTACGTCGCGCGCATCCTGGACGACTTCTTCGAGCTGCACGGCGACCGCGGCCGCGCGGACGATCCCGCACTCATCAGCGGACTCGGCTCGCTCCGCGGCCGGACGGTCGTCGTCGTCGGGCACCAGAAGGGTCGCGATCTCAAGGAGCGCACGCACCGGAACTTCGGCATGGCGTACCCCGAGGGGTACCGGAAGGCGATGCGCGCGATGGCGCTCGCCGACAGGCACGGCTTCCCCGTGGTCACGCTCGTGGACACGCCGGGTGCGTACCCGGGCATTGCCGCCGAGCAGCACGGCCAGGGCGGCGCCATCGCCCGCTCGCAGGCGGCGATGATCGCGCTCTCGGTGCCCACGGTCGCGTGTGTCATCGGAGAGGGGGGGTCGGGCGGCGCTGTCGCAATCGCGGTGGCCGATCGCGTGCTCATGCAGGAGAACGCCATCTACTCGGTGATCTCGCCCGAGGGCTGTGCCGCCATCCTCTGGCGGGACGCCGGTGAGGCGCGAAAGGCGGCCGCGGCGTTCAAGCCGGACGCAGCGCACTGCCGCGAGCTCGGCGTCGTCGACGTCGTCGTCCCGGAGCCCGAAGGTGGCGCCCACGCCGATCCCGATGCCGCAGCCGTCATGCTCGCCGACGCCATCGACGGGGCGCTCCGAGAGGTGGAGCCCCTGGATCCGACGAAGCGCCGAGCGCTGCGCCGCGCGAAGTTCAGGGGCATGGGCGTCCTGACGACCGCCTGAAGGGAGCACACGCCCCGCGCATCCTGGCGCAAGCTAGGCGTCTACGTCATACTCATCGACGTGCGCGACAGCGTGGCGAGGACGCGGGCGTCGTCCGAGATCAGTGTCCGGCGACCTCTGGTCTGGCTTGCGCTGGGAGCCGTTTCGTCGATGCTCGTCCTCGGCGTCGCTGCGGCTGGGGGAGCGCTTCCCTCGTGCACGGACACCGCGTGGGGTTGTGAGCGCGTGCACGATCCTCCGGGGTCCGCAGGATCGAACACGGCAATCGCCTTCGACTCTGGCGGTGCGGCGTGGGTGAGCTTCCGCGACACCGATGCGCAGGCGTTGATGGTGGCGCGCTACGTCGGCGCCGGAGGCGATTGCGCCGGCAACGGGGCGTGGGCGTGCACGGCCGTGGACGACCCCCACGGGCGCGACGTCGGCTTCGAGACCGACATCGGCATCACGAGCGACGGCACGGCCTGGGTGAGCTACCAGGACACGACGACCGACGACCTCCGGGTCGCTCATATCGTCTCACCGGGCACAGGGGTCGGCTGCACGTCGCCGGACTGGACGTGCGAGGTCGTTGATGCGACGACGCAGGTCGGCGGTTACACGGCGCTCGCGATCGAAAACGACACGCCGCTCGTGACGTACTGGGAGTCATCGAGCAACGATCTTCGCTTCGCGCGTCGAGCGAGCGGCGGGTCGTCGTGTGACGTCGCGGGCTGGAGCTGCGGCCTGGTGGATTCGGGAAACGTCGGCGCGTATGCCAACGACCTCGCCATCGACACCAGCGGGCGCGCCTGGGCGGCGTATCGCCATGCAGGCAGCGGTACCGGCCCGAACTCCGCCAAGCTCGTCGTGGCCCGACATGTCGGCGCCGGCGGAACGGGCTGTGGAGGTGGGTCTCCCGAGTGGAGCTGCACGCCCGTTGCGAAGACGGGCAATGTCGGTCTAGACACGGGGATTGCCTTCGACGGGTCCGGGCGCGCCTGGGTTCACTACTGGAACAGCCAAAACCTCAACCTCGCTCGTCTCGATCCGGGGGGAAGCGGTACCCGCTGCAGCATCGCCGGCGACTGGGAGTGCACCACGATCCATGACGCTTCCGAGAGCCTCGGTGAGTACGGGGCGATATCGTTCGCCGGCGACGGATCGGCCTGGATCGCGTACCACGGCGCAACGGCGGAGCGCGCGTACGTCGCGCACTACGTCGGCTCCGGAGCAGGTGGCGGCTGTGGCCAAGGGTCGAGCGCCTGGTCCTGCTCGACCCTCGACGCCTCGGGGGACGTCGGCGCGTTCTGGATGGGTGTCGCAGCGAGACCTGGGGGCGACTGGGGAGGCGGAGAGCCGTGGGTCAGCTACTACGATGCAACGAACGGCGCCCTCAAGATCGCCGTTCTCCAGGGGTCATCTCTTCCGGACGAGAGTCCCGTGATCACCGGGTTCTCTCCGACGAGCGGCCCGGTCGGCACCGCGGTTACGATCGACGGCACGAATCTCTTGGGCACAACGTCCGTCTCGTTCGCTGGCACCGTCGCGCCGTTCACGGTCGTCTCTGACACCCAGGTCAGCACGATGGTCCCGAGTGGGGCGAAGAGCGGCCCGATCACCGTCGTCACCTCGTCAGGGTCGGCCACCAGCTCTCAGAACTTCCGCGTCACCAGGCGCTGATTGAGACCGCGCCGTCTGTTCACACCGGCGGCGCGCCGGAGGTTTCCACATCTTCCACAGGCTTATCCCCCGCCGGGGAAGTGCCCTGAGCAGGAAAAACGTCCGCAGGATCGACGGTTGGTAAAGGAAACGTTGCGATCCTGGCGACAATCCACAGGGTGAGCCTCGACGAGTATCGTCGCCGGCGTCGTCCAGGGAGGACCCCGGAGCCCTTCATCGAGGGCGGTGACCAGGGCGCCGCACGACGCTTCGTCGTCCAGCGACATGCGGCCCGGAGGCTTCACTACGACTTCCGCCTCGAGCGGGACGGTGCTCTCGCGAGCTGGGCCGTGCCGAAGGGCGTCCCGTTGCGCCGCGGCGAGCGCCATCTCGCGGTGCACGTCGAGGATCACCCGCTCGAGTACGCGGACTTCGAGGGGACGATCCCGGCCGGGCAGTACGGGGCGGGAACCGTCGAGATCTGGGATCGCGGGACGTACGACCTCGTCGAGGAGAAGCGCGACGGCGGCCTCACCGTCCGGCTCCAGGGCGAGCGCCTGACCGGCGTCTGGACGCTCGTCCCGGCCAGGCTGGACGGCGACCCCAGGAACTGGCTCCTGCTTCGCAAGGACGGTGAGTCGGCGAGCCGTCGGTACACGCCCATGCTGGCCGCGTCGACCGGCCGGCTTCCCACCGGTGAAGGATGGGTGTTCGAGCCGAAGTGGGACGGGTTCCGGGCGATCGTCACGGTGTCGGGAGGGGAGGCGACCCTCACGAGTCGCAACGGGAACGACCTCACCGCCCGGTTCGGCCAGCTCGCAAAAGGGGTTCCCGGAGCGATCCGCACTTCCGACGCGGTGCTCGACGGTGAGATCTGCGCCTTCGATGACGTGGGGCGCTCGCAGTTCGGGCTCCTCCAGGCGGGCGAGGGGACGACGGCGCTCGTCGCCTTCGACCTGCTCGAGGTCGACTCGACGGAGCTGCTCGACCTCTCGCTGAGCGAGCGCAGAGCTCGTCTCGTAGCCCTCGTCGACCCGGCGGCGAGGTCGGTCGTCGTCTCGCCGCAGTTCGACGACGGCGAGGCGCTGCTCGCGGCAGCGCACGAGCAGTCGCTGGAAGGCGTGGTCGCCAAACGGGCCGACTCGCGCTACCAGCCGGGACGAAGGAGCCAGGACTGGCGCAAGGTGAAGGTGAAGGAGCGTCAGGAGGTCGTCGTCGTCGGGTACACGCGCGGACAGGGGCGCCGCTCACGGGGGTTCGGAGCGCTGATCACCGCCGTCCGCGAGGCGGGTGAGCTCCGCTGGGTGGGAAACGTCGGCTCGGGCTTCGGCGACGCCGAGATCGATCGCGTGCTCGCCCTCCTCGGCTCGCTCGTGCGCGACGAGTCGCCGCTCTCGGAACTGCCGAGGATGCCGCGTGTGCGTCGCTCGGACATCGTCTGGGTGGAGCCGCAGCTCGTCGCCGAGGTCGAGTTCGTGGAGTGGACGCGTGAAGGGCGTCTGCGCGCGCCCGTGTACGTCGGGCTGCGCGAGGACAAGGCTGCTGCCGAGGTGCGCCGCGAGCGGGCGCCGCTTCCGAGTGTGATCCGCAAGGGGCGCCGCGAGCTGCGCCTTTCGAACCTCGACAAGCCGTTCTGGCCCGAGGAGGGGATCACGAAGGGCGATCTCGTCGCGTACTACCGGGACATCGCAGCGGCGCTCGTCCCGCACCTGCGCAACCGGCCGTTCACCATGAAGCGCTACCCGGACGGGTGGGAGGGGAAGCACTTCTTCCAGAAGCAGGCGCCCTCGCACATGCCCGAGTGGATCCCGCGCGCGCCGTTTCCGGCATCGACGCGGCACGGCGAGAAGCGGACCATCGAGTACGCGCTCGTGAACGACGAGCTCGCGCTCATGTGGATGGCGAACATGGGGTGCATCGACCTCCACACGTGGGCGTCGCGGCGCGATCGACCGGAGCGCCCCGACTGGGTGATGTTCGACCTCGATCCCTCGGAGGACGCCACCTTCGACGACGTCGTGACCGTCGCGCTGCTCGTGAAGGAGACGCTCGACCTGCTCGAGCTCGAGAGCTACCCGAAGACGTCCGGATCCCGAGGCATCCACGTGCTGGTGCCCATCGCGCGTCGGCACACGTTTGCCGATGCACGCGAGCTGGCCGGGATCGTCGCGGGGGCACTCGCCCGCGCCCACCCGGCGCTCGTCACGACCGAGTGGGCGAAGGCGAAGCGACGCGGCGTTCTGGTCGACGCGAACCAGAACAGGCAGGGAGCGACGAACGCGGCCGTCTACTCGGTGCGGCCCCGTGCGGGAGCGCCGGTCTCGACGCCCCTTCGCTGGGACGAGGTCGCGCCGGGGCTCGACCTCGCCGCGTTCACGATGGACGCCGTGCTCGACCGTGTGGCACGCGAAGGCGACCTCTTCGCGGGCGTGCTGGGCGGGAAGCAGTCGCTTGCGACGGCGCTTCGCGCGCTTCGCTAGTACACGCTGTGCTGGTCGTCACTCTCCGAGCCTGCGGCGGTGCCCCAGCATGGAGAGCGCAGCGAGGTCGCGCCGGAAGAAGAGCGCGACCGTCCAGTCCACGACGACCCGCAGCTTCCGGGAGAGGAGCGGGAGCTGGTAGAGGTGATACGTCCTCGTTACGAACCATCCCGGGAAGCCCCGAAGGCGGAGCCCCGGGATCTCGGCGATCCCCTTGAACCTCCCGAGCGTCGCCACCTGGCCGAGCATCGCGTAGCCGTAGCGCTCGGGTGGCCCGGTGAGGTTCTTGGCGAGCCGTCGGGCCTGCCGCAGCGCGTGCTGGCAGGTCGGCGGGTCGAGAGCACCGGGTGTCTTGCAGTTCGGCACCGCAGCGCAGTCGCCGAGGGCCCAGACGACATCGCTGCCTTCGACCCGGAGCGTCTCGTCGACGACCACGCGCCCGCGCTCGTCGAGCGGGAGGCCGAGCTTGCCCAGAACGGGACTCGCCCGCACACCCGCCGTCCAGACCAGCGTCCGGGCCGGGATCCGCGTACCGTTCGCGAGCACGACCTCGCGCCCGTCGTACGACTCGAGCGTCGTCCCGACGTGGATCTCGACACCGCGCTTCCGCAGCCGCTGCGCTGCGTACTCGCCGAGACGTCGCGGAATCTCGGGCAGGATCTTCGGCGCCGCGTCGACGAGCACCCAGCGCTGCTCGATCCCACGAAGCGCCGGATACACGCGCAGTGCGGCGTGCACCAGGTCGTTGAGCTCGGCGAGCGCCTCGACGCCGGCATAGCCGGCACCCACGAAGACGAAGCCGAGCTCCGAGGGATCGTCCGGGTGGATCGCGGCGCGCTCCAGCTGCAGGAGCACGTCGTTGCGGAGAGCGATGGCATCGGCGAGGTCCTTGAAACCCACGCCGTGCTCTGCGAGACCGGGGATCGGCAGGAGGCGCGTCGTCGCACCGAGCGCCACGACGAGGCGGTCGTAGCCGAGCTCCAGCGGGCCTGCAAGGGTCTCGACCTGCACGCACCGAGCCACGCCGTCGTGGGACACGACCTCCCCGAGGACGAGCTCCGCGTGCGGGCACATCTCCCTGAGCGGCACGACGACGTGCCTCGGCTCGAGCGTCCCGGATGCCGCCTCCGGCAGCAGCGGCGTGTAGAGCATGTGGTTCTCCCGGGAGACGATCGTCGCGCCGCGCCGTCCGAGTAGACGCGCGACGTAGCTCCCGGCGAAACCGCCACCGAGAACGAGCGTTCCTCCGAGAGCCGCCCGGTGCAGCACTCGTCATGCTTATCACGGTGGCGAGGCAGATCGCGGTTATCGGCAGCGGCCGGGAGTGGGAGGCGGCGGCGGAGGAGGTCGGCCGGCTCCTCGCGGAACGTGGCTGCACGGTCGTCACGGGCGGCCTGAGCGAGGTGATGGAGGCTGCGCACCGTGGCGCGAAGACGGCAGGCGGGACGACGCTTGCGATCGTCCCGGGGGAAGACCGGCGGGACGCGAACCGCTGGGCCGACCACGTGGTGGCGACCGGGGTCGGGCACGCGCGGAACCTCGCGGTGGCCGCGTCCGGGGATGCGGTGATCGCAGTCGGCGGGAGCTTTGGGACACTGAGCGAGATCGCGTTCGCGCTCCGGCTCGGGCGGCCGGTCGTCGCTCTGGAAGGCGCCCCGGTCGTGGAGGGCGTCGAGTCGGCGGCATCACCCGTCGAGGCGGTCGAGCTGGCGCTACGAGACCTCGAGTAGCCGGCTCTCGAGGTACCTGCGCTCGGGTGCTGGAGGTGATGTCGAGCGCACGCCGGTAGGCCGCAGCCGACTCGTCCAGGTGCCCGGATCTCGATTGCTCCCGTGCGCTCGGCAGCCGGGATCAGCGAGGCGAGCCTGATCGCCTCTTCGAGATCGGGCAGCTCGATGAGAAGCGCGCCGCCGCCGGATCGACACCTATCCCAGCATGCGTTCGAGCAGGGTGCGCGCGCCTGCCTTGTCGAGCGGCTCGTTGAGGTTCCCGCACTTCGGGCTCTGCACGCACGACGGGCAGCCACTCCGGCAGGGGCAGCGCTGGAGGAGGTGGACGGTGTCCTCGGCCCAGTCCTCGAAGCGGTCGAACCCGCGCTCGGCGATCCCGACGCCACCCGCGTGCCCGTCGTAGACGAAGATCGTCGGTCGCCCCGTCTGGAAGTGCACGTTGGTCGAGAGCCCGCCGATGTCCCAGCGGTCGCACATCGCCCAGAGCGGAAGAAGCGCGATGAGCGTGTGCTCCGCCGCATGGAGCGTGCCGAGCAGGGTGGGCATCTCCTCGAGCCCAGCCAGGTGCTCGGTCTCGGGGGAGAACCAGATCCCCTCCGTCTCGAAGGTCGTCTCGGGCATGAGCAGCGGGACGACGTCGATCGTCGATCCGTCGCGCACCGACTTGCGCGCGTACGCCACGACCTGCTCCGAGACCACGATGCGTCCGAAGGAGAGCTCGACGCCGGCCCGCGACTCGGTGCGGTCGGCCTCCTCGATCGTCGTCTCCGTCTCCCTCTTCACCTGCGTGTACCAGTCGACGCTCGCCGGCGACACGAGCGCCACCCGCGCGTCGTGGTCGAGCGCCTCCACGAGGTACTGCTCTCCGAGATGCAGGTAGACGGCGCCCTCGTGCACGGTCGAGTACGCGCGCTCGCGCTCCACGAGTCCGAGCAGCGATCCCGTGCCAGCGTCGACGACCGTGAACGCCTCCGCGTCGCCCGAGCGGAGCGAGACGCGCGCGGCCGGGTAGTCGCGCCCCTTCCAGACGTACCCCGCCGGTGTGCGCTCGAGCTCGGGCAGCCCGGCCGCCCGGCGCAGGGCCTCGCCCCCGAGGGTGTCGGCGTCAGCTTCGTCGAGCGGCGCCTCGAAGGCCGCCGAGAGCACGTGCGGATCGAGGATCCGCGGGTTCGCGTGATCGAGGATCGCGGCCTCGACGCGCCTCGAGAGGAGGGCATCCGGCTCGCGTGCGAAGAACTGGTCGAGCGCGTCGTCGGAGGCAACGAGGACGGCGAGGCCCCGGCCGCGACGCCCGGCGCGGCCCCACTGCTGGCGCAGCGAGGCCACCGTGCCGGGGAAGCCGACGGAGATCGCGCAGTCGAGGAGGCCGATGTCGATCCCCAGCTCGAGCGCGTCGGTGGCGGTGACCCCCAGGAGCTCCCCCTCCACGAGCCGCCGCTCGATCTCTCGTCGCTGCTCGGGCGTGTACCCCGCGCGGTAGGGAGTGAGCCGCGCTGCCGTTGCAGCGTCCACGCGCTCGGCCGTGAAGCGGTGGATGAGCTCGGCCGCCCTGCGGCTCTTCGCGAAGCAGATCGTCCGCAGGCCGCGCGTGGTGAGCTGCGAGAGGAGTCGGGAGGCGTCCCCCAGCGGGCTTGCGCGGAGGCCCAGATCCGAGTCGAGCAGCGGGGGGTTCCAGATCACGACCTCCCGCTCGGCGTGCGGGGCCGTGTCGACGTCGATCGCGGTCGCGTGCTCGCCCGTCAGCTCGAGGGCGAGCTCCGCGGGGTTGGCGATGGTCGCGGAGGCGAGCAGGAACTGCGGGTCGGCGCCGTAGATCCGCGCCAGTCGCCGCAGTCTCCGGAGGACGTTCGCGACGTGTGACCCGAAGACGCCGCGGTACACGTGCGCCTCGTCGACGACGACGTACTGCAGGTTCGCGAGCACGTCCCCCCAGCGGTCGTGGTGGGGGAGGACGCCGACGTGGAGCATGTCCGGGTTCGTGAGGATCAGGTTCGCCCACTTGCGCACCTGCCAGCGCCGCTCGGACGGTGTGTCGCCGTCGTAGATCGCCGGCTTGACGCCCTTCACGCGGAGCTCTGCGAGGGCGCGCGCCTGATCCTGCGCGAGCGCTTTCGTCGGATACAGATAGAGCGCACGAACCTTCGGGTCGCGGCTCATCGCGTCGAGCACGGGAAGGTTGAACGCGAGCGACTTCCCCGAGGCGGTGCCGGTCGTGACGATCACGTTCTCGCCGCGCCGCGCGGCCGCCCAGGCCTCGGCCTGGTGGCGGTAGAGGGCCGTGACGCCCGTGGCGACGAGCGCCGACGCCACGCGGGGGTCGAGGTCGTCCGGCAGCGGCTCGACGCGCGCCTCGCGCGGCGGCTCGACTCCCCGGTAGGCGACCTCCTCGCCCTCGATCAGGTCCTCCCAGGTCGCCGCGAGCTCGGTCGTCACGGCGGCCAGTGTCGCAGGAGCGTCAGCGCTGAGCGGCCGTGGGCCGGAACCCGGCGCAGGTGAGGATCATCGACGCGATCTTCCCGTCGCGCACGGCGGCGTAGCCCGTGTGCTCGTTCAACCGCCAGCCCTTCTCCGGGTCGCGTCCGCGGAAGAGGTAGCGGATCCGCACCCGGTCCGCGATCGCGGCCGCGTCCCTCTCGAGCACGTCGTACTCCTCGAGCGTCTCGAGCCAGGCGCGGTAACGCCCGGCCGCCTCTCCGGGGCCGGTGAGCTCGCGCAGCGGCCCGGGCGTGAGGACGCGGAAGGAGGCGTCGGCGGCGAAGCAGCCGGCGATCCCGTCGAAGTCGCGGGCCGCGATGGCCTCCAGGAGCCGCTCGCCCGTCGCGACCAGGGCTTCAGCGGTCACAGCCACTCCGCAAACGCCTTCACGTACCGGTCGTGCGGTTGCGCGCCGATGACGCGCGCGCGCGCCTCTCCTCCCGCGAAGAGGATCACCGTGGGGATCGAGAGGACGCCGTGACGCCCCGGCACACCAAGGCTCTCGTCGATGTTCAGCCGAACGAACCGCGCCCTCTCGCCCCACTCCTCCGCGAGCGCGTGGAGGTGCGGCTCGATCTTCTCGCAGGGCCTGCACCAGGGCGCCCAGAAGTCGACCACCACGGGCACGTCCGAGGCCAGCACCTCGTCGGCGAACGTCGCGTCGGTGACCTCGTGCACCCCGCCAGCGTAGGGAACGGGGCCGGCCCCGTGGTGCCGACCCCGCTCCGCGACCGCGCTACGTGGTTACCGCTTCCCCCTTCGACCCGCGGTACGTGTCGCTCCCGAACCCGAGGATGACCGCGAACACGAACGGCAGGAAGATGAGCCCGACGGCGAAGCCGGTGCCTCTGCCGAAGCTCTTCGCCAGCTCGAGCGACACGATGATCCAGATCACGAAGCCCACGATCGGGATCAGCGCGAGCAGGACCCACCACCACTCCCGCCCGACGATCTTGAGCAGGACGATGAAGTTCCAGATGGGAATGATCGCCTTCCAGCCCTCCTCACCGGCCTTCTCGAAGATCTTCCACCAGCCGGCGACGACGAGGACGTAGATCGCAACGTAGATGATCCAGGACATCCAACCTCCATTCGATGCGGACGCGGCGTGGTCGCATCATCCCTGCCTCGGCGGACAGGGAGCACCGGCGAGCGCTACAGACGTCCGGCGAGCGCTCGGAACCGGAGCAGCGGCACCTTCCACATCGCCTCGCCGACGATCGAGCCCGTCATCTTCGACGAGCCCGCGCGGCGCTCCGTGAAGCGGATCGGGATCTCCTTCACTCGCAGCCCGGCTCGCAGCACGCGGTAGGTCGTCTCGATCTGGAACGCGTAGCCGTGCGCGGACAGCGCATCGAGATCGATCGCCTCGAGCGTCTCGCGGCGGAAGCACTTGAAGCCGCCCGTGAGGTCGCGCACGCGCACGCCGAGCAGGATCTGCGCGTACAGGCAGCCGCCGCGGGAGATCACGCGACGCACGAGCCCCCAGTTCTCGGTTCCGCCCCCCTTCGCGTAGCGCGAGCCGAGCACGAGGTCGGCGTCCTCCGCGGCCGCGATCAGTCGCGGTACGTCTGCGGGGTCGTGGGAGAAGTCACAGTCCATCTCCAGGATCAGCTCCGCACCATCGGCGAGCGCCCGCCGGAAGCCGGCCACGTAGGCGGGGCCGATGCCCTCCTTCGTCGCACGGTGGAGCACGGACATCCATCCGAGCTCGCTCGCGAGCCGGTCCGCGATCTCCCCGGTCCCGTCCGGCGAGCCGTCGTCGATCACGAGGACGCGGTCGCGAGCGGTGTCGAGCACCTCGCCGAGCGCGGCGACCATCGCCTCGAGGTTCTCGCGCTCGTCGTACGTCGGCAGGCAGACGACGGCGCGCGTTCCTGCGTGGCTCGGCTGGGCGTCTGACATCGATGACGAGTTCGCGGGACGGTCGCGGGTTCCCCCACGCGACCCGGCCGTATCATCGCCGCATGCCCGTGACGCTGCCGCGAAACGCCGACATCGCCGATCAGCTCGACCTGCTTGCGGACATCTCGGAGATCCTCGGCGAGGAGTCGTTCCGCGTGCTCGCATACCGTCGTGCCGCGACGCGGATCCGGGAGACGCCCGGCCCCGTGGCCGAGCTGGCGCTCGCGGGTCGGGCGATCGATCTTCCCGGGATCGGGAAGACGATCGAGCAGAAGGTCGTCGAGATCGTCGAGGACGGCGAGATGCATGCGCTCGCGAAGCGCCGCGCGCTCGTTCCCGCCGGGGTCGTCGAGTTCCTGCGGCTTCCCGGGGTCGGTCCGAAGACCGCCGCGCGGATCTGGACCGAGCTCGGGATCACGACGCTCGACGGGCTCCGGGTCGCCGCCGAGGAGAGTCGTCTGCGAGACCTGTCGGGCCTCGGGGCGAGGAGCGAGGAGAAGATCCTCGCCGCGCTCGCCGACGGTGCGGGACGTCGTCCGCCGGCCGAGGACCGTGGCCTCCTCGGACGGGCGCTCCCTGCGGTGAAGCAGGTCGTCGAGGAGCTCGCGGCGCATCCGGCCGCCATCGCCGTCTCCGAGGCGGGCAGCGTCAGGCGCCGCCGGGAGACCGTCCGCGACCTCGACCTGATCGCGACGTCGCCCGATCCTCCGGCGCTGATCGCGGCGTTCTGCGAGGCGCCGTGGGTCGCGGAGATCGCCGCCCGTGGCGACACCAAGGCGACCGTCGTCGGCCACCAGGGGCTCCGCTTCGATCTCCGCGTCGTCGCGCCGGAGTGCTACGGCAACGTGCTCCAGCACTTCACCGGCTCGAAGGACCACAACGTCGCGCTGCGCGAGGAGGCGCAGCGTCGCGGGCTCTCGATCTCCGAGTACGGCGTGACGACCGTCGAGACGGGAGATGTCGTCACGCACGCGAGCGAGGACGAGCTCTACGCGTACCTCGGCTACCAGCCGATCCCGTCCGAGCTCCGAGAGGACTCCGGGGAGCTCGAGGCAGCCCGGGCCGGGGAGATTCCGCCTCTCGTCGAGCTCGGCGGCCTCCGCGGAGAGATGCATGCGCACTCCACGTGGTCCGCGGACGGCAAGGCGACCATCGAGGAGATGGCCCGCGCTGCGAAGGCGCGTGGCTACTCGTACCTCTGCCTGACCGACCACTCGCACTACCTCCGGGACGGGCGCCTGGAGGCGCAGTGGGCCGAGATCGAGGAGGTCAACGCGCGTCTCGGGCGCTTCAGGGTGCTCCGCGGGATCGAGGCGAACATCCGCGCCGACGGCTCGCTGGACGTCGAGGACGACGTGCTCGCCGAGCTCGACTGGGTGATCGCGTCTCTCCACACCTCGTTCGACCGCAACCCGACAGAGCGCATCCTCGGCGCGATCGAGAATCCCCACGTCGACTGCATCGGCCACCTCACGGGCCGCCGGATCCTGAAGCGCCAGGGATCCGAGGTCGACATCGAGCGGATCGTCGAGCGAGCGGCCGAGACGGGGACGGCGCTCGAGATCAACTCGCAGCCCGACCGGCTCGACATGCGCGACGTGCATGCACGGCTGGCCGGCGAGGCCGGTGTCGTCATCCCGGTGACGACGGATGCGCACTCGGTCGGCGCGCTCTCCTACGCGGAGCTCGGGATCGGGCTCGCCCGGCGCGCGTGGTTGACGAAGGAGCAGGTGCTGAACACGCGCACGTGGGCGCAGATCGCGAAGCTGCGGAGCCGATGAGCACCTTTCGGGATGACGGCGTCGCCGCCCTCGATTGGGTCGCCTCGTACCTGGAGGGCGTGCGCGAGCGGCCGGTTCTCTCGCAGGTGGAGCCTGGCGCGATCAGGGCCGCGCTCCCTTCCGCGCCCCCCGACGACCCGGAGGCGTTCTCGGCGGTTCTTCGCGATCTCGACACCGTCCTCATGCCGGGGGTCACGCACTGGCAGAGCCCGCGCTTCTTCGCGTACTTCGCGACGACCGGCTCGGAGCCCGGCGTGCTCGCGGAGCTCCTGATCGCGGGGCTGAACCAGGTCGGGATCCTGTGGAGGACGTCGCCCGCGCTCCAGGAGCTCGAGGAGGTGACACTCGACTGGCTGCGGCAGCTGCTCGGCCTTCCCGAGGGCCTGCACGGCCACCTGGAGGACACGGCGTCGACCAGCACGCTCGTCTCGCTGGCGGCCGCACGAAGCGTGCAGCTCGACCGGCGGGTCGTCCTCTGCTCGGAGGAGGCGCACTCGTCGGTCGACAAGGCCGCGAGGCTCCTCGAGCTCGAGCTTCGCAAGGTGCCGACCGACGATGCGCTCCGGCTCCGCCCCGACCTGCTCGACCTGGACGGAGCATGTGCTGTCGTCGCCACCATCGGAACGACGCAGGCGACATCCGTCGATCCGGTTGCTGAGATCGCCGACCGTTGCGAGCGCGCGGGCGTGTGGCTGCACGTCGACGCCGCGTACGCCGGTGCCGCAGCCGTCTGCCCGGAGCTGCGCGTTCACTTCGCCGGCTGGGAAGGAGCCGACTCGGTGGTGGTCAACCCGCACAAGTGGCTCGGCGTCCCGATGGACTGCTCGACGCTCTGGACGCGACGCCCCGAGGTCTTCCGCGATGCCTTCAGCCTCGTGCCCGAGTACCTCCGGGTCGCCGAGGAGGTCGCGAGCCTGAGCGAGTACTCACAGGTGCTCGGCCGCCGCTTTCGTGCGCTCAAGCTCTGGGCAGTTCTTCGCTGCTACGGCCGCTCCGGTCTCCAGGAGCGGATCCGCGAGCACGTCCGCCTCGCAGCGCGCTTCGAGCGGTGGGTGCGCGACGAGCCAGGCTGGGAGGTCGTTGCGCCCCGCCACTTCTCGGTCGTGTGCTTCCGAAGGGAGGGCGCGGACGAGGAGAACGAGCGGCTCCTCGAGCGGGTCAACGCCTCCGGCGAGGTCTTCCTCTCCCACGCGCGGCTCGCCGATCGCTTCGTCCTGCGATTCGCGGTCGGCAGCTTCCGCACGACCGAGGACGACGTGCGGCTTGCGTGGGACGTTCTCCGGCGCGAGGCGGATGCTCGGTGACCTCGTCGCGCCCGAGCGTCGCCAAGCTCGTCGCGATCGCTCTCGTCGCCGGGCTCTTCTCCGCGCTGTTCGGCGTCGGGGGAGGCATCATCGCCGTGCCGCTGCTGATCCTCGCGCTCGACCTCCCGGAGCGCGTCGCAGCCGCGACGTCGCTCGGCGCCATCGGGATCACGGCACTCGCCGGTGTCGTCGTCTACGGGCTCCGTGGCGAGGTGCAGGTCGAGTACGCGGCGCTCGTCGGCCTCCCCGCCATGGTGGGCGCGCTGACCGGAACCGCTCTCCAGCAGCGCATCAGGGCGAGCACGCTGACGTACGGCTTCGCCGTGCTCCTCGTCGTCGTCGGGATCTCGCTGCTCGTCTCATGACGACCTGGACGATCGTCTTCGCGCTCGCGCTCGGCTTCTCGGCAGGAGTCCTGGCGGGGCTCTTCGGCGTCGGCGGGGGGATCCTGTTCGTCCCGGTGCTCGTCGCCCTGGGGCTCGGGCAGCTCGAGGCGCAGGCGACGTCGCTGCTCGCGATCCTGCCGACGGTCGCCGCAGGGACGTGGAACCAGAGGAGATACGGGAATCTCCGTGCCCGGACCGCCCTGATCCTGGGCTCGGTGTCCATCATCGGCGTGGAGATCGGCGCCCAGATCGCAACGTCGCTCCCGGAGACGACGCTCCGGCGCCTGTTCGGGGTGCTTCTCTTTGCGGTCGCCGCGCAACTCGTCTGGCGAACGCGCCGCCAGAGCCGTCGCTACCCTGACCCGTTGTGATCCGCGTCGTCGCCCTCGCCTGCGCGGCCCTTGCGCTCCCGGCCGCGCTCGCGGCGGCCGCTCCGCCCCCCTCCTCTGCCGTGACCGGCGCGAGCGCGGTCATCGTCAGGGTGAACGTGCCCGGCAAGAACAGCGTCGAGCTCGGCGGCGTCCAGTGGCCGACGAGCCCGAGCGTCGAGGTGCAGTCGTTCCAGTATCCGGGCGACGGCTCGATCGTCAGCGTCGGACGGTCGCGCGCTTCGGTGTCCACGCTCACCGGAGAGGCGTCGACCGCGCAGGCCTTCTCCGAGGCGATCGTCCTGTCGCTCTTCGACGGCGCGGTCGTCGCCGCAAGAGTCACGGCCTCCGTGAGCGCAGGAGCCAGCAGCCGCTCGGCCGGCGCGGACGTGTCCCGCTCCGAGGTGCAGGGTCTGCGCGTCCTCGGCCAGGACGCGCCAGCGACGCCGGGATCGACGATTCGACTCGACGACTGGGGATCATTGAGCGTCCTCTCCCAGAGCTCCGGAGCGCGGCAGAAGAGCCCGTTCGCCGCGCAGGGGAGCACCGTTGCGCTTCGCGTCCTGCTGGCGGAGGCGCATGGGGGACTTCCGGCCGGCACCGAGATCGTCGTCGGGAGCGCCGAGGCGACGGCCGTTGCACGACCCACGAGTCAGGCAGGGCCAACCCGCCCGGGCGCCCAGCCGACGACACCGCAGGAACCGCCGCCACGCCCGTCGTTGCCGAAGGCGCCTGAGCCGGACACGGGCGCCGAGTCGGTCCCGGGCGGCCCGGTGCTGGTGCCGCCCCAGGTGAGCGCCGCCCTCTCCAGCGGCGGGTACGTGTTTCCCGTCTACGGTCCCGCGTCGTTCGGCGACAGCTTCGGCGCGCCTCGCCCCAACGTGCCGGGTGGCTGGCATCACGGCGAGGACATCTTCGCGCCGATGGGGACGCCGCTCCTCGCGGTCGCTGACGGAACACTCCACACGATCGGGTTCACTCCGATCGGTGGCTACCGCGTGTGGTTGCGGGACACGAGCGGAAACGAGTTCTACTACGCGCACCTCTCCGCGTACTCGCCGCTCGCCGTGGAGGGCCGAGCGGTGAAGGCGGGCGACGTCATCGGCTTCGTCGGCGACTCGGGCGACGCGGAGGGAGGGCTCCCGCACCTCCACTTCGAGATCCACCCGGCCGCGATGGTGAGTCTCGGGTACGACGGTGTGATCGCGCCGTACCCGATCCTCCTTGCCTGGCGCCTGGCAGAGGACATCTCGTTCTCCGCCGGGCGCGTGTACGTCCCGTCGCGCTCGGGCAGCGCCGACATCCCACCGCCGGGAGCGGTGCTCCTGCTCGCGGACGACATAGCCTCCCGGAGCGGCCTCGTCCCCGGCGCTCTGGAGAGCGCCCTCTCGCCGTAGCGCGACGCGCGGACTACGACTCGACGGAGTCCGCGGCGTCCTTCACCACGTCCGCAGCGTCCGAGGCCGTGTCCGAGGCCTTCGCTGCGATGTCCTCTCCGAACTCCTGGAAGCCGTTGCCGTTGCCTCCGGCGACGCGATCCATGATCCACTCGCGCGTCGTCGCGCCCGTCCACGGGTTGTAGAGCACGCCGAGCGTCACGCCCGTCAACAGGATCACGCGATTGCGCGCCTTGTGGCTCTTCTTCTTCGTATCGCCCTTCAGACGCTCCGTCGCGGCGCCGAGCTCCTCGACGAGCTCCTGCAGCTGCTTCTGGACGTGCTTGTCGGAGATCTTCTCCGCCTTGCCGCGCACACCTTGGCTGCTCGCCATCTCACCGTAGATGTTGCGAGCCGCGACGAACGCGGCGAGCAGGTCGTCCCGCAGATCGGGGTCGTCCATTGCCCTCTTGACGTACGGGCGCAGGGCCTCGACCGAGAGGACGGACTTGTCCTTGGTCTTCGCCATTGCCTTCCACCACCTTTCTTCGACTCGAACTCAAGTATGTCGGCTACCGTCTTCCCGGTGCGTGGGTTTCTAACCATCGCGCTCCATCCGTTGCGTCTCCTCGGCGTTCTCGCCGGGCTCGCCGCCTCGATGCTGTACGTCTGGATCGCCGCCGTGCGCGCCGTGCCGGGCGTGCGCCGCCGGAAGGCAGGCGCCCGCGCTGCCTGGAAGCGGCGCGAGCGCAACTACCCGGGCTGATGGAGCGCCTCACCGGGCTCGTCCTGCGCTTTCGCTGGCACGTGCTCGCCGCGTGGGTCGCCGTGCTCGCGATCTCGCTCCTGGCCGCGGCGAGCCTGAGCGACCTTCTCACCAACCGGTTCACGCTTCCCGGGACGGACACGAGGCGTGCGGAGCAGATCCTCGAGGACCGCTTCGGCCAGTCGTCGAACGGAGGGTTCACGGTCGTCGTCGAACGGCCCGGCGGGGCGGCCGCGCTCCTGCCGGAGGTGACCCGGGCCGCGCGGCGAGGTGCGTCCGCGGTCGAGTCCGGGAGGCTCGCTGCGGTCACGCCCGTCGGCGACGACCTCGTGGCCGCCACCATCGTCTCACGGCTCGGCCCGGCCGAGGCCAAGCGCTACACCCGCGACCTGCGCCGCGCAGTCGGCTCGATACCGGGCGCGGTGACCTACGTCACGGGACCGCCGGCGATCGAGCACGACCTCGATCCCGTGTTCGCCCGCGACCTGCGGGTCGGTGAGCTCTTCATCGCCGTCCCGATCGCGCTCGTGCTGCTCGTCGTCACGTTCGGAACGCTCTCGTTCCTCGTCCCGTTCGTGTTCGCGCTCTTCACGATTCCCACCACGCTGGGGCTCGTGTACGTCGTCGCGAACCTCATGGAGCTGAACACCTACATCACGAACATGGTGTCGCTCATCGGGCTCGCCATCGCGATCGACTACTCGCTCCTCGTCGTCTACCGGTTCCGTGAGGAGCTCCGGGCGAGCCGCGGCACGCACGAGGCGATCGCCGCCACGATGGAGACCGCGGGCCGCGCCGTGGTGTTCAGCGGGACGGCCGTTGCGATCGGGCTGTCGCTTCTCCTCTTCATGCCGCTGCCGTTCATGCGCGGCTTCGGGATCGCAGGCCTGCTGCTCCCGCTGGTGTCGGTTCTCGCCGCGCTCACGCTCCTCCCGGCGCTCCTGTCGCTCGTCGGCCCCTCGCTCGAGCGCGTGCGTGTCCTCCCCGCGCGGTGGCTCGAGCGGCGCGACGACCACGAGCGTGGCTTCTGGGCCGTGCTCGCGCGGTCGATCATGCGGCGGCCTGTCCCCGTCGCGGTCGCGACGACCGCGCTGCTGCTCCTCCTCGCGGCTCCGTTCCTGACAATCGAGGTCGGCCCGGGCTCGAACGAGGGCGTCCCCGAGCGCCTGGAGTCGGTGAAAGGCCTCCGGGCGCTCTCCGAGGCGGCCGGCGACGGTGCGCTCGCACCGACGGAGATCGTGGTCGACACGGGCAGGGCCGGGGGCGCTCGCGAGGACGACGTGCGGTCGGCCCTCGCCCGGCTCGTGCAGGCCGTCGGCAAGGATCCCGAGATCGTCGCAGTGACCTTCGATCCCGCGTCGCTGCGGCACGTGGACGTGACGAGCCGCTACGCGGTCGTCTCGGCGATCGGGGAGGACGAGTACGGGAAGCCGGACAGCCTCGCCTTCGTCGATCGCCTGCGGGGAGAGATCGTGCCGGAGGCCGGGTTCCCCGAAGCCGTGCGCGTCTACGCGGGAGGCGGCCCGCCGGCGGGCCGCGACTTCCTGGACCTCATCTACGGCTGGTTCCCGTGGCTCGTGCTCGGCGTGCTCGCAGCGAGCTACGTCCTCCTCGCGCGCGCCTTCCGCTCGCTCCTCATCCCGCTCAAGGCGATCCTCCTGAACCTGCTCTCGATTGCCGCCGCCTACGGGCTTCTCGTCCTCGTCTTCAAGCACGGGGCCGCCGAGTGGATCGGCCTGACCGCCTACGACCAGATCGAGGGCTGGATCCCGGTGATGATCTTCGCCGTCCTCTTCGGCCTCTCGATGGACTACGAGGTGTTCCTCGTCTCGCGCATGCGCGAGGAGTGGGACAGGGGAGCGACGAACGAGGAGGCGATCGTCCTGGGCCTCACGAGGACGGGGCGTCTCGTCACCGCGGCGGGGCTGATCATGTTCGCCGCCTTCATGGGCTTCGTCGCCGGCTCCGTCGTGGGGCTCCAGCAGTTCGGCCTGGGCCTTGCCGCGGCCATCCTCATCGACGTCACGATCGTGCGAGCGCTCCTCGTGCCGAGCGCGATGAAGCTCTTCGGGAACTGGAACTGGTGGCTGCCGGAGACGCCCGCCCGGCTGCTCCGCGTGGAGCCCTCGCCGCTTCGCGAGCGGAGTGGCGAGGGCACGCTCGCGGCGAGCGGCGACTGAGGTTCTGCCGCTCCCGGTTAGCATCCCTGCGTGCAGCCGAAGGGCCTGATCTGCGCGGGAGGCGAGGCGACGCGCCTCGGCGAGCTCACGCGCGTCGCGAACAAGCACCTGCTTCCCGTCGGGAGCTGGCCGATGATCTACTACCCGCTGCAGCTGCTCCAGCTCGCCGGCATCCGCGACGTCCTCCTCGTCACGGGCAAGGGGCACGCCGGGCAGATGATCGACCTGCTCGGAGACGGCAGGCTTGCGCCGCGCGGCGGCGGGAACCCGATCCTCGAGCTGGATCTCACCTACAAGGTGCAGACCGAGCCGGGCGGCATCGCGCAGGTCGTCGGCATGGCGCGGGATTTCGCGGGGCAGGCGCCCCTGGTCGTCGTGCTCGGCGACAACATCTTCGAGCTGGCGCAGTCGGAGGCGATTCGCGAGTGGGGGGCCGAGCCATCGCGCGCGCGGATCTTCGTGAAGGAGGTCGAGGACCCGGAGAATTTCGGCGTGGTGGCCTGGGGAGAGGACGGCTCCGTCGGCGACATCGTGGAGAAGGCCGGAGTCGTCGACACCCGCTACGACGTGCCTCCGTCGTCCCACGCGGTGGTCGGGCTCTACTGCTACCCGCCAGATGTCTTCGACGTGATCGACGCCCTCGAGCCCTCGAGCCGCGGTGAGCTCGAGATCACGGACGTGAACCGCTTCTACGCGCTCGAGGGCCGCCTCGACGCGTGCGAGGTCGAGGGTTGGTGGGAGGACGCGGGCAAGCACTGGCAGCACCTTGCAGACATCGGGCGCCGCATCGACGAGACCGGCGCGAACAGGGAGCGCACGGCGTGATCGACGGCCTTCTGCGGGTGCCGCTGACGGTGCACGCCGACGAGCGCGGCTGGTTCTGCGAGCTTCGCCGCGACAGCGCGTTGCCGGCCGCGATGCCGCAGACGAACCTCTCGTTCTCGAGGGCCGGCGTCGTCCGCGGGCTCCACTTCCACGAGCGCGGGCAGAGCGACCTCTTCGCCTGCGTCCGGGGCATCGCGCGCGTCGTCGTCCTCGACCGCGCGACCGGGGAGACGTTCACCGAGGACATCGGTGACGAGAACCCGGTTGCGCTCTACATCCCCGGCCACCATGCGCACGGCTTCGAGGCCATCACCGACGTTCTCTTCTGCTACCACGTGACGGCCGAGTACGACGCGCGCGATCCCGACGAGCACACCATCCCCTGGAACGACCCGCGCGTCGCGCACCTATGGAGCACGAGCACCCCGATCCTGTCAGCGCGGGACACCTCCGTCGCGTCCTGATCACGGGGGCGGGCGGCCAGCTCGGCCACGCGCTCGGGCGGGAGTTCGCCGCTGACGACGTCGTCGCGCTGACGCACGCTGACTGGGACGTCTCGTTCCCGCCTGCTGCGGATCTCTGCAACGTCGACCTCGTCCTGCACGCGGCTGCGTGGACCGACGTCGACGGAGCCGAGGCCGATCCGCAGGGAGCGGCCGCGGTGAACGTGGGGGGGACGGCGCACGCGGCGGCTCTCGGCGCGCCCCTCGTGGCGTTCTCGTCGGACTACGTCTTCGACGGCCGCAAGCGGGAGCCGTACGTGGAGTCCGACGGCCCGAGCCCGCTGTCGGCCTACGGTCGCACGAAGCTGCACGGCGAGGCCGCCGCCGGCTCGACTGCCTGGATCGTGCGCAGCTCCTGGCTCTTCGGCCCGACCGGGCGCAACTTCGTCCGCACGATGCTCCGGCTCGGAGCCGAGCGAGACGAGGTCTCGGTCGTGGACGATCAGCGCGGGAGCCCGACCTACGTCGGACACCTTGCGACGGCGACCCGCGAGCTCGTGGACGCCGGGGCGTCGTTCGGTATCTGGCACCTAGCCGCGCAGGGCGAGTGCACGTGGGCCGACCTCGCGGAGGCGATCTTCGAGGAGGCGGGGATCGACTGCCGCGTGCGCCGGGTCACGACGGCGGAGCTCGGTCGTCCCGCGCCGCGGCCCGCGTACTCGGTGCTCCGCAGCGAGCGACCGGAGGCACCGGAGCTCCCGCACTGGCGTGACGGGCTGCGCGCCTGCCTGTCCGAGCTCGGTGGGGGCGATCCGGGCGTGTACTAGCCTTCCGGCGATGCGACTCCTCGTCACCGGCGGTGCCGGGTTCATCGGCTCGAACTTCGTCCACTACTGGCTCGGGCGCTACCCGGACGACCGCGTCGTGGTCTACGACCTGCTCACGTACGCCGGGAACCGGGCGAGCCTCGCGCCGGTCGAGGACAGGATCGGCTTCGTGCAGGGCGACATCTGCGATGGCGAGCTCGCCGAGGCGACGCTCCGCGACGAGCAGATCGAGGTGGTCGTGAACTTCGCGGCCGAGTCGCACAACAGCCTCGCCGTGGTGGATCCCACGCGGTTCTTCCGGACGAACGTGCTTGGCACGCAGACGCTGCTCGAGGCGTCGCGCGCCGCGGGTGTCGAGCGCTTCCACCACGTGTCGACGTGCGAGGTCTACGGCGACCTCGCGCTCGACTCGCAGGAGGTCTTCACCGAGGAGTCGCCGTACCGGCCCCGCACGCCGTACAACGCCTCGAAGGCGGGGGCCGACCATGCAGTCCGTGCGTACTCGGAGACCTACGGCCTTCCGGTGACGATCACGAACTGCTCGAACAACTACGGCCCGTTCCAGTTCCCGGAGAAGGTCGTCCCGCTCTTCACGACGAACGCGCTCGACGACCTTCCGCTCCCGATGTACGCATCGACGCAGAACCGTAGGGAGTGGCTGCACGTCCTCGACCACTGCTCCGCGATCGACCTCGTGCTCCGGCGCGGCCGAGACGGGGAGACGTACAACGTCGGCTCCGGCATCGAGGCGACGATCGAGGAGATCGCCGACCTCGTCCTCGACCTGAGCGGCAAGCCTGCCTCGCTGAAGACGATCGTCCCGGATCGCCCCGGTCACGACCGGCGGTACCTGCTCGACTCGACGAAGATCCGTCGAGAGCTGGGTTGGGAGGCCGTCCACGGCTGGCGTGACGGTCTGCAGGAGACGGTGGCCTGGTACGCCGAGAACCGTGCCTGGTGGGAGCCGCTGAAGGAGCGCGCACCCGTCGAGGAGACCGCCTGGCGGTCGTAGGGGTTCCCGGTGCGAGCTGCTCGGCAGGATCGCGGCTGTGCAGCATGCCCGCTCAAGGCATCGCGCCGTTTGCCGAGAATACAAAGGGTTAACCGCCTCCCGCTAGCCTGACTCGCCCGTGCGCGCTCTCGCCTTCCTCTGTGTCCTCTCCGCGCTGCTCGCAGCGTCGGCGACTGCGTCGTTCCAGCAGGTGCCGTCCGAGGCGGCTGCGCCCGGCGAAGCCGTCTTCGTCCTCTCCGGGCGCGGCTTCGGCCACGGTGTCGGCATGAGCCAGTACGGCGCCTACGGCCAGGCGAAGGAGGGGCGCACGTACGACGAGATCCTGACGCACTACTACACCGGTGTCACGATCGGGAAGGCGTCGCGCAAGGAGGTCCGCGTGCTCATCGGCGAGGGACGGCGGGCGGTCACGATCTCGTCGACGACGCCCTTCAGCGCCGGCGACGGCGTGGCGACCCGGTCGACGCTCCCCGCTGGCACCCTCGTGCTGAGGAGCGACCTCCGACTTCCCGCCGAGGCCGGTGCTCTGGCGCCGCGTGCGTCGTCGCTCGTGCTTCGGCCGGGGAAGAGCGCGATGCTCTCCATGGACGGGAAGCCGTTCCGGGGGCGCATCGAGCTCACTGCTCAAGGGGGGTTTCTCCGCGTCGTGAACCTCGTTCCGGTCGAGGCGTATCTCCAGGGCGTGATCGCTGGCGAGATGCCCCACTCCTGGCCGCTCGAGGCGCTGAAGGCCCAGGCCGTCGCGGCGCGCTCGTACGCGCTCGCGAGCCTCGTCAAGGGGAAGCCGTTCGACCTCTACTCCGACGTTCGCAGCCAGGTGTACCTCGGCGTCGCAGGCGAGAAGCCGCAGACGACGCAGGCGGTGCGAGAGACAGCGGGCCAGGCCGTGCTGTACGGAGGCAAGGTGGCGACCACCATGTACTTCTCGACGTCGGGCGGCCGAACCGCGAGCGCGGCCGATGTCTTCGGTACCCCGACGCCGTACCTCGTCTCCCGTCCTGACCCGTGGGACAGGGCGTCGCCCTACAACCGCTGGGGCCCGATCGTGCTCGGGGCGCGCGATCTCCAGTCCAAGCTCGGGATCGGCGGGCGGGTCCTCGACGTGAAAGGGGTGACGACGCCCTCGGCCCGGTTGCGGTCGCTCCTCGTCGAGACGCCGGCGGGCACGACGACCGTGCCGGCAGCCCTGCTCCGGAGCGGGCTCGGCCTTCGCTCGACCTGGGTGACCGTCGGCGTGCTCCGACTCGACCGACCGGCAGCAGCGGTGACGTACGGCTCGACGCTTCGTCTGACGGGGATCGCCCGTGGCGTCCAGTCACCGACGGTGCAGGCGTCGCCGAACGGCTCCTCCTGGGGTCTCGTCGGCCCTCCGTCGGTCGAGCCCGGAGGAGCCGCCGGATTGGCCGTGAAGCCGCTCCGCACGATCCGCTACCGCCTGCAGGCGGAGGGGGCGACCTCGCCGGCGCTCCTCGTTCGCGTCGCACCGCGGGTCGAGCTCCGGCGCTCGGCGGAGCTCGGCGCGCTCGAAGGTACGGTCCGACCGCGACTCCCAGGGGCCGTTCTGACCATCGAGCGTCGCAACGGGTCGCGGTGGGCCCAGGTTGCGGAGACGACGGTCCTGGGAGACGGGACGTTCGTGGTCGAGCTTCCGACGGTGCGCGGCGCCTACCGAGCCCGTGTCGCCGCAGCGCAGGGCTACGTCGAGGCCGTGACGCCGGTCCTGACCGTCGCCCCGTGAGGCGCCTCGGAGTGATCGTGGCGGCCCTGGCCGCGTCTCTCGTCGCGAGCGGAGTCGCGAGCGGAGCGCCGCACGCGATCGGCCTGGCTCCGGGGGCGGACGCCGCGGCGACCGCTCGCGTCATCGAGCGGCTGACCGGGTCTTCCGTCGAGAGCCTTGCGCCCATTCCCGCGATCGTGGCGGACGTCCCCACGGGTGTCTCCCTGGGGCGTGTGCCAGGCGTTCGGTACGTCGAGCGCCTCGGCTCGCGACGTCTCGCGTTCGTCCCCTCCGACCCCCTCGTGCAGCGGCAGTGGTACCTGACGCAGAGCCGCTTCTACGAATCGTGGTTGACGATGCCGGCGCTGCCGCCCGTCCGGGTCGCAGTGATCGACTCGGGCGTCGACGTCAGCCACCCGGAGCTGGCCGGGAAGGTCGTCGCGGCGCGGAGCTTCGTCGGCGGCTCGGCAAGGGTCGACGCGCTCGGACACGGGACCTTCGTCGCAGGCCTGATCGCGGCCGGGGTGGACAACGGCATCGGCATCGCAGGCCTCGCTCCCTCGGCAGAGCTGATGGTGGCGAAGGTGGTGACGCGGTCGCGGGCGATTCCCGTCAAGGCGGAGGTCGAGGCGATCCGGTGGGCGGTCGACAACGGAGCCCGCGTCATCAACATGAGCCTTGGCGGTGTGCGCGACCCGCTCGATCCGGATCGTGACGCGTACTCGCGGCTCGAAGCGGATGCGATCGCCTACGCCGTCTCGCGCGGGGTCGTCGTCGTCGCCGCGGTCGGCAACTCCGACCTGGCCTCGCAGGGCCCGTGGCCCTACGCGAGCTACCCGGCCGCGCTGCCGCACGTCCTCGGTGTGAGCGCGGTGGCCGAGAACGGCTCCGTGCCGCGTTTCTCGAATCGCGACCGCGTGTACAACGACATCGCAGCGCCGGGCGAGGGAATCCTGTCGATCTTCCCGCGCCCCCTCACCTCACGCTACCCGGCGTGCGTGGAGCAGGGCTACTCGAGCTGTGGCCCGGAGGAGTACCGGGAGGCGCAAGGGACGTCGTTCGCGGCGCCCCAGGTGAGCGCGGCAGCGGCCGTGCTCCGCGCACTCAGACCCGGGCTTCAGCCCGAGCAGGTCACCACGATCCTGCAGCGGACGGCAGTCGACCTGACGCCTGCGACCGGGTGCGCGACGTGCACGGTCGGTCGCGATCCCGTCTCCGGCTGGGGGCGTCTCGACATGGCCGCCGCCATCGCCGCACTCTCGCAGCCGCCGCCGCGAGACCGGTTCGAGGCGAACGACGACGTCGGCCCTCACGCACAGCGCATCCGCGGCTCCGAGCGGCGGCTCTTCGCGACCGTGGACTTCTGGGACGACCAGGACGACGTCTACGCGCTCAACCTCGAGCGCGGCCAGGGGGTCTACGTGGGGCTCTCCGCGCCCAGGGCGAAGCCCGACCTGAACCTCGCTCTCTGGCTCCCGCGGACGCCGTCGATCGAGGGCGTGCGCAACCTCCGCTTCCGCGCGGCGACCTCGACGCGTGCCGGCTCGCGGCAGTACCTCTCCTTCCGCGCGCGCGCGCGCGGCCTGCACTTCGTGCAGGTGCGGATCTCCAGCCCCGGCGCGACCCGCTACCGGCTGACGATCGTCAAGTCCGATCGGCCCTAGAACTCGTTTCGAAACGAAGCCACCCCTGCGGGGCCTGCACCCGGGCGGTGCGCTCCGCGCCACTGCGCCGCGTCCTGACGGCCCAGCCGGACGCCACGCGCCCACGCATCTCGGTGGATCCGGGCTAAGAACTCGTTTCGAAATGAAGCCTTGAACCGCCGGAACGCGCTGCGCGCGTACGCTGCGGCGTCCTCGGTCGCCCCGATACGTCTCGTATCGGGGCTCCCTGCGTCCTTGCATCGCACCCTCCCAGCGCGCCCCGTCGACGAAGCGTCATTCCGAAACGAGTTCTTAGCGGCAACCGTCAGGTCGTCGCCGCGTCGGCAGCTCGAGCAGCGTCGGCTCGGGCAACCGGGGCAGCCGAGTGAGCGGTCGCTTCCGCCGCGAGGCGCAGCGGATTCATGGCCTCGGCGAAGTGGCAGGCGACCGGGTGGTCGCCGCCGGCGCGCGGGACGAGCGGCGGCTCCTCCTCGGCGCAGATCTCCTTGGCCTTCCAGCACCGAGTCCGGAAGCGACAACCCGACGGCGGGTTCGCGGGGCTCGGGAC
>JAWOIV010000055.1:0-23019 GCA_046484465.1 Gaiellaceae bacterium | reverse complement strand
CACCTGCCGAAGGCGTTGGCCTTGTTCGCGTTCGTGCCGTACTTCGTCTTGAACGCCTCGACACCGAGCGAGGTGCGCTCCGCCTTGCACGCCTTCGCGGCGTTCTGCTCGGCCTGCTGGCCCGCAGCCGCCGCGCTCTTCCCGGGGTTCTCGGGCTTGCCCTTGCCGTCCGGCGGGGCCGCAAAGGCCGCCGGCACGGCGAGGAGGACAAGTGCTGCGATCGTGAGGAGCTTCGTCATCTGTGTCTCCGTCCAGTTAGGGACGACGGATGGGTGCCGTCATGTGTAAGACGCTGTTCGAGGGCGACTCTTGCGCGCCGAGAAGTAAGGGCTTTGTAAGGAGGGTTGCAGGACTGGGAGCGCTCCGCGACCGTGAGCACATGGCGGTCACGGAGACCGGGCACGCCGCCGCGCGCGAGCTCGACGAGCTGTACCGGCGCCACGGCGCCCAGGTCTACCGCTACGCCCTCGCGGTGCTCGGGAACCACTCCGATGCCGAGGACGTCACGCAGTCCACGTTTCTCAGCGCCTACGGCGCGCTCGAGCAGGGCGTGCGCCCACGCAAGCCCGTCAACTGGCTCCTGACGATCGCGAGCAACGCGATCAAGCAGCGCTTCCGGCAGGAGAGCAGCCGGCCACGCCAGGTGGCCCTCGACGACGACATCGCGGACACGAGCCCCGACGAGGAAGGGCCCACGGTGGGCGAGCTCCTCGCCGCGCTCTCCAAGATCCCCCCGCAGCAGCGTCAGGCGATCGTCCTGCGCGAGTTCGAGGGACGGTCGTACGGCGAGATCGCGGACATTCTCGGCGTGACGCAGTCGGCGCTCGAGACGCTGCTCTTCCGTGCGCGGAAGTCGCTCGCCGAGGAGCTCGAGCACCAGCTGACGTGCACCGACGCGCAGCTTGCGATCTCGAAAGCCGCGGACGAGCGACTGGGACGCAAGGAGCGCAGGCGTCTGCGCGAGCACCTCGGCGAGTGCCCGGACTGCTCGCGCTTCGCACGTCTCCAGCAGCGGCACCGGACAGCATTGAAGGGCCTGCTGCTCGTCCCCGTGCCCGTCTCCCTGACGCTCCTCCGAGGCTTCGAGGGCACGGCGAGCGCCGCGACCCTCCAGACCGTCGGAGCGGCCACCGCGGCAGGGGTGACGGCGACCGTCGGAACCGGAGCAGCCGTGGTGGGCGTGGGCGCCGGCACCGGGGCGGGAGCGGGCGCTGCCGGAGGCGGGCTCTTCGCCGGGGGCCTGGCGTTGAAGGCCGCGGCTGTCGTGAGCGCCGCAGCGGTGACGGGCGGGGTCGCAGTAACCGGTGCAACCGAGATCGCCCCGAAGGCGCGCGGCAACGCGCCTGCGCAGGGTACGAAGCTCGCGCCCGGCCAGGCACCGGGGCAGCGGCTCGGACAGACTGCCCCACGAGGAGCAACCGGGAAGGGCAACGGCGTCGCGCGTGGCGCGACGTCGGTCGCCGCGTCCAAGCGGGCGACGGCTGCGCAGCGCAGCTCGAAGCCCGCGGGGAGCAGTGCGACGCGCTCGCAAGGGAAGGCCTCTGCCGCTCGCGGAGGCGCGACACCGGCGACGAAGAAGCCGGCCACGACTGGCCGGTCGGCAGCCGCCAAGGGAGACCGGTCACCCGCCCGGTCCTCGAGGGCGCCTGTGAAGGCAGCGTCGAACCCGACGCCGCAGGGTCTCTCCAAGACCCCGAGGGCCAAGGGCACACCTGCGAAGCCCGCGGGAACCACCGGCTCGACCGGTTCCGGCAAGGGCCAGCAGGGCGGCAAGCCCGAGAAGTAGCGCGGGCCACTCTTCACCCGTTCGAGGGAGGACTCCCCTCCGGGTACAGCCGATGCGGTACTCCAGATGCGGCTTCTCGTCCTCATCGCGTCCGCGCTCGCGGCTGTCTCGGCGTCCGTGTTCGCGCTGCCCGCGAACGGCCAGGACGTTCGGCTCGAGCGGCGCGCGACGTTGGAGCAAGAGGTGCTCGTGGAGCTCAATCGGACGCGCGAGGCGCGTGGGCTGAAGCCGTTGAGGGTCACGAGCGGATTGCGCTCGTCGGCGGTCACGCACTCCCGCGCGATGGTGCAGCACGGATTCTTCTCCCACACCTCCGCCGACGGGACACCCTTCAACGACCGGATCCGCCGCCACTACGTCAGCCGTGGCTGGGGGACGTGGTCGGTCGGCGAGACGCTCCTCACGAGCTCGGGCGCCACCGACGCGCGCTCGATCGTGGCCGCCTGGTTGAGGTCGGCACCGCATCGCGAGATCGTGCTCTCGGCCGCGTGGCGCGACGCCGGCATCGGGATCCTCTACCGCTCGTCGGCGCCTGGCACCTTCGCCGGCTCGCCGGCGCTCGTCGTGACGGCCGATTTCGGGCTCCGCGAGAGCCGGGTCGTTCGCGCGCGCGCGGCGCGGTAGCTAGGCGGCGAGCCGGTGGAACGGCGTCGAGTCGGGATCGATCTCGAGCGTGAGACCGCGATCCCACTGCACGACGATCTCGCCGTGCTCGCCGATGGCGTTCACGACGCCCCGGTCCCCCGCGCGCAGGCCCGACTCACCGTGCATGTCGCCGGTCAGCTCGATCCTGGACCCGATCGACACGCCCGCGCGAATGCGGGCTGCGAGGAGTCTTGCACCGTTGGCATCCATGGCAGGCCTATCGGCTTCGCGAGCGGCGACCTTTACCCTCCTGCGAAGGACTTCAGGGCAGGATACGACCATGCACCGGAGAAGTCCGACGCGGTCGGCGAGTCGATCCGAATTCGACGGCTTAGGAGCGGCTCGCCGGCCATCACGCCCACGGGGAGCGCGGTGTGACGCACCCTGACCCCCGGGCCTACGGTGGCGACGAGCACGCGGGCGAGGACGTGAGCGGGATCGGCGGCATCGTCAGAAGGCTCCGCCACACGGGACCGACGCCCGAGGAGCGGCTCGGGGAGGTCATCGAGCAGCATCGTCGCGAGCTCGAGCAACAGACGCGCCGCTTCGAGGAGACGCTGGCCGACCTGGAGCGGCGCGAGCAGCTCCTGTCGGACTCGCGCGCTTCCGTCGAGCGGCTGCTCCGCCTCGGGACGAAGGATCTCGACGCCCGCGAGTCGGACATCGCTCGGCTCCTGAGCGACCTCACCGAGCGGGAGTCACGACTGCGCGAGCAGGAAGAGGAGCTCGCCCGCCGCCGAAGCGAACTCGGCGCGGTCGAGCTCAAGCGCCTCGCCGTCGAGCAGCGCGAGCGGGCACTCGATGCGCGCGAGGAGCGGATCGTGTCCGGGGAGCGCACGCTCGGACCCACGGAGTCGACGGTCGCTCCCCGGACGGAGACCGCGAGCCTCGCGTTCGTCCCCGGCACGCGCTATTCCCTGGTGGAGCTCGAGCCGACGCCGGTCGAGGCAGGGGGCGTCCTCGTGGTGGACGGGGTCGAGTACGTGGTCACGCGCGTCGGCTCGTCCCCACTCCCGGGCGACGAGCGTCGCTGCGCTTTTCTTCTTTGAAGCCTCAGCGCGAGCGAGGCGCGCCGGTCTCGGGCGGGAGCTCGTAGAGCGGAGGCCGATGCTCGGAAGGGCCTTCGCGTCCGACGACCTCCAGCCGCCGCTCCGCGCTCTCGGTCAGGAAGCGCGCGACCGCGACGTCGTCGTCGGTGAAGCGGCGGAGGCGCATCTCGTAGACCTCGACCAGACCCCACGGCTGCCCGCCCACACGTAACGGGAGCATGAGGAGGGCGTTCATGCTCAGCTCGCGCAGGATGAACGCCTCGGCCGGGTCGACTGCCGTGTCGAGGAGGGACATCGAATGCGGCTCGCCGCTCGAGAGCACCTTGACCTTCAACGGGAAGTCCGAGATGCGATACGCCGCCTCCGGCCCGAGCGAGACGTCGCGGAGCGAGTGCGCCGACGCGTCGACGAGGTACTCACCGTCGATCCGCGCAGACTGACAGGCTGTGGCTCCGACGACGAAGACGATCGCCTTACACAGGCGCTCGCAGACCTCCTGGGGCGTCTGCTCGCCGTCGATGGCCCTCCTTGCCTCGAGGATCTCCGCGAGGACGGAGCTGTCCGTGCGCACGCCTCCGCGGCGGTCGGGGGTCATGCGGGTGAGCGCGGGAACCGCGTGGGCCGTGCTCGCCGCCACGACGTCGCGGAACGCGGCGATCCGGTCCTTGCCCTGGTTCTTGGCGGCGTACAGCGCCTGATCCGCCGCGCGGATGAGCGTCGTCGAGCCCGATCCGTCGAAGGGGTAGGTCGAGACACCGGCACTGATGCGAAGCGGAAAGCCCGCGTCGGTCATGCTCTCCGCGAGTGCGGCTCGGAGCTTCCCCCCGACGGCCTCCGCCGCGTCCGCACCGGCTTCGGGGAGCATGACCACGAACTCGTCGCCGCCGAGGCGAGCCGCAGCGGCCCGTTCGGGGAGCGCCCGCTGGAGACGCTCCGCAACCTCGACCAGGAACGCGTCGCCGAACTCGTGCCCGGCCCGGTCGTTGATCTCCTTGAAGTCGTCGCAGTCGATGATCATCAGGCTGAGCGGCATGCGGCGCTCGTGCATCTCCGCGAGCGCGGTTTCGAGTTGCTCCTCGAAGCCACGGCGATTGAGGATCCCCGTGAGGGAGTCCGTCTGCGCGCTCTGCCGCTCGCGGCGAAGAGCCACCGCGGCGTCCAGCGTCGCCGCGACGTGGGCCGCGAGGAGAGCCGCCGTGTCGAGCTGGCTCGTCTCGACCTCGAGCTCCGTGGAGCTCAGTCCCACGAGTGCGCCGAGGTCCTCTCCGTTTGCTCTCAGAGGGAGCCACACGATCGATGCCGCACCGCGTCGGCCTCCAGATCCGATGACCTGGCAAACGACCGCCGGATCGACGAGCGAGCGAGCGCCCTCGAGCTCCTCTTCGGTCAAGGGGCCGCGACCACCGGGGCTGCGCCAGGAGGCGCGCTCCAGGGGTGCCCCGAGCTCGTCCCAGAGGACGACCTGACTCGCATCGACCGGGAGCACCTTGGCAAGCGTCGCTGCAGCGAGCGCAGCGATCTCGTCGGCGTCTCGCAGGCTCCCGAGGTACACGAAGAGACGTGCGAGCGCTGCGATGTCGATCACGCGGCTCGTGCGCAGCGCCTCGGCGCGTGGAGCAAGCGCGGAACTGAGCGGTTGCAGGAGGCGGGGCGCATCGAGCGGGAACGACCGCTCCGACTCCACGTTCAGCACGCCCACGACGACTCCATCCACACGAAGTGGTACGGCGACCTCGGAAGTCACCGCCGGAATCGCGCCCATGTAGTCGGGGTCGTCGCGTACGTCCACGGCCAGCTGGGCACGCCGCAGCCGTACCGCGCGACCGACGACTCCCATCTCGATGCTGAGCCCGTCCGGAACGATCGAGTACCCCCGTTGCGAGACGAGCCAGAGACGGCCGTGCTCGAGCACGAAGACCGCGACGAACGTGCCGGGAAGCGCCTCCCAGAGCGACGTCACGCCGACGGCGATGGCGAGCGCCGGGTCAGGCTCGGCGGCGCATGCTGCGGACGCCTCCCTGGCCGCGGGCGCCAGCAAACCGCCGTCCAGCGGCGGGGAGAGCACAGTCGATCTCGATACACCGGCCATGACTCTGGAATCGGCCGCCAGAGCGGCGTGCTTGAGGAATGTCGCGTTGCGCGCGAGCCGGTGAACCCGCCCCGCGGGCCGCTCAGGTGCCGAGGTTGCGGTACCAGTCCCAGATCTCGGGGCCGGCGAAGAGGGTTACAACGGCGCCGAGCGCGAGGAACGGCCCCAGCGGGATCGCCTGCTTGCGCGCCGAGGCTCCTCGCCGGACGACAAGGACGAGCGCCGGGACGAAGGCGGCGAAGAACCCGATGAACATCGCGATCGCCACGAGCGCTCCGAGCCCGGCTCCGAGGAACGCGGACAGCTTGACGTCCCCCATGCCCAGTCCCTGCGGATAGACGAGGACGACGAGGAACAGGACGAGGCCCGCTCCGAGCGCGCTCAGGACCCACTCCACGCTCGGCTCGTCGATCGTGCGCAACACGAGCATCAGCACCGCGCTCGGGAGGACGATCCGGTCCGGGATCAGGCGGTGCTCGAAGTCGGTACGGGTCACGATCACGAGCACCCAGCAGAAGAGCGCGGCGATCAACGCCTCGAGCGTGAGGCCGAATGCGAGCCCGGAGGCCGCACCGAGCCCGGCCGTGCCGACGGCAACGAGGGGAAGCCTCCGGGAGAGGGGCACGCGGCGGTGCAAAGGCGCCCCGATCGGAGCATTGGTCGCAAGCACGTCCGCCACAGGCGCGACGGCAAGCCCGGCAACGAGGCCGACGAGTCCCGCTCCCACGTCCACGACAAGGGATTTCAGGGATCACGCCCGGCCTCCTCCCCGGTCTCACCGTCTTCCGAGAGCCTCGACACGACGTCGTCCCTCGAGCGAGGGAGAGGTCACCCGACGGAGGGACGACCCCCTGCCACTCTCCGGGTACGGTCGGAGGACTGCGGCCCTCGCGGGCGGACGAGGAAGAACGGGGCAAAAGTGACGATTGGATCGAAGCGGTACATCGGCGGCACGCTCGTATGGGCGCTACTCCTCGCGGCGCTCGTCGTCATGTCGGGAACCCTGGCCCTTGCCCTGCGGAACACTCCCGACCGCGCGATCCTCGGGGTCACGTGTCTGGCGTTCCTCGCCGGCGCATGTGGGATCTACCTGAGCGGGCGAGCGATCAGCGCCCGGTCGAACGCGCTCCACGATCCACTCACGGGGCTCCCGAACCGCGTGCTCCTCGAGGATCGCATCGAGCAGGCGCTGCGGCGCTCCGCGCGCTCCGGTGAGCCGTTCGCCGTGGTGGTCGTCGATCTCGACGGCTTCAAGAACGTCAATGACCTCCGCGGCCACGGGACGGGCGACGCAGTGCTCCGCATGCTCGCGCGCCGCTTCGAGGAGGTACTCCGCACCAGCGACACCGTCGCACGCGTAGGGGGAGACGAGTTCGTCGTGCTCTCCCTCGGTGCCGGCGACGACGAGGAGACCGCGCTGCTGGCCTCGCGCCTGCGTCGTGCGCTACGAGAGCCGTTCACGGTGAACGGCACGACGGTCGAGATCGACGGAAGCATCGGCTGGGCGATCCATCCTGCGGACGGCGAAACACCGGCGGAGCTCCTCGAGCGCGCAGACGTGCAGATGTACGCGACGAAGCACGACACCGGTGCGGACGCCGCATCGTTCCGGCGCGGCGTCGACGCCGCCGTCATCCGTGACGTCCAGGACGCTGTCGAACAGAGCGAGCTCGTTGTCGTGTACCAGCCGATCCTCGACCTCCAAACGGGCGAGCCGCACGGCGCCGAGGCGCTCGTACGGCGACTGCTCCCGAATCACACGCTGCTTCCCGCCGCCGAATTCGTCCCGCACGTCGAGCGCACCGCGCTCGTTCGGGACATCACGCTCCTCGTCGTCACGGACGCGCTCGCCTCGCAACGCCTCTGGGTCGAGACGGGGAACGATCTGGCAGTCAGCGTCAACATCCCGTTCCGGCTGCTCGACGACCGAATCTTCGTCGACCGCCTCGCAGAGGTCATGCGCTCGTTCGAGGCGCCCGCGAATCGGCTGACGCTCGAAGTCGTCCCGTCGAGCGTTGGAGCGCGATCCGAGCTCGATCAGCGGTCGCTCGCTCGCCTGTCGGCCCTCGGCGTTCGCCTCTCACTCGACGACGGTGGACGACAAGGCTCGATCGCAGCGCTACGGAGGATCCCGTTCGACGAGCTCAAGATCGACGCCGCGCTGGTGCACGGCATCGGGAAGAACGCCGTCGATGCCGCCGTCGTCCACGGGCTCGTGGACATCGGCCACGCGCTCGGGCTCCCGGTCGTCGCCGAAGGGGTCGAGACGCGCGAAGCGTGGCGGGCCCTCGCCGAGTGGGGTTGCGACTACGTGCAGGGCTTCCTCGTCGCCGAGCCTCGACCGGCGGCCGAGGTAGCGGAGTGGCTTCGCGGCCGCTGGCCCGCCGTAGCCTGAGCTCGGTCACCCTCTGACGTGCGCCGTGCTTTCTACGAGCGGGACTCGCCCGGGCGCCAGAGCGGCTCGTCCCGGCCCTCCGTCGCGTTGGCGGCGCGCGCAAGGATGAAGAGCAGGTCGGAGAGACGGTTCAGGTAGACGATCGTCAGCGGGTTGACCTCGTGCGCCCCCGCCGCCGTGAGGGCGGCCCGCTCTGCGCGGCGGCAGATCGTCCGGGCGACGTGGAACCCGGCGGCGGCCTCTGTTCCCCCGGGCAGGACGAAGCTCCTGAGCTCCGAGAGCTCGGCGTTGAACGTGTCGCAGTCGCGCTCGAGCGCATCCACCTGCTCCTGCATGACGCGCAGGCGACCCTCGTGCTGGAGCGGAACCGAGAGATCGGCCCCGAGATCGAAGAGCTCGTTCTGGACGCGGATGAGCACATCTCGGATCCCCTCGGGGCACGCGCCGGAGAGTACGACGCCGAGAGCGGCGTTCAACTCGTCGACGTCGCCAAAGGCGGCGATGCGCTCGTCGAGCTTCGACACCCGGGATCCGTCGCCGAGCGACGTCTCGCCGGCATCGCCGCCGCGGGTGTAGATCCTGGTCAGCCGGACAGGCTCGTCGCGAGCGCGGGGCACCGGCATAGAGTAGGCGCGACGCGGGAGCGGCTGCGCGTTCGACGCCGATGCCCGGCCGATTCTCGTAACCGACGGTTACGTCGCCGAGCTCTGCGAGATCGACTCTGCCCGCAGCTGGCTGCCGAGAACGTCGCGGGCGATGACGAGGCGCTGGATCTCGCTCGTCCCTTCGTAGATCTCGGTGATCTTCGCGTCGCGGTAGTAGCGCTCGACCGGGAACTCCTTCGTGTACCCGTAGCCGCCGAGGATCTGGATCGCCTCCGCGGTCTGGCGGCGCGCCATCTCGGAGGCGAAGAGCTTGGCCTTCGCGCCCTCGACCGTGTGCGGCCGTCCGCTCTGCTTGAGCCACGCCGCGCGGTACGTCAACCACCGGGCCGCGTCGATCTCCGTGGCCATGTCGGCGAGCTTCCACTGAATCGCCTGGAACTCGCCGATGCGCTTGCCGAACTGCTCGCGCTCACGCGCATAGGCGCTGGCGACGTCGAATGCGGCCTGCGCGATGCCGAGCGCCTGGGCGGCGATCCCGATGCGGCCACCGTCGAGCGTCGCCATCGCCACCCTGAAGCCGCGGCCCTCCTCGTGCAGCAGCCGATCTCCCTCCACTCGTGCGCCCTCGAGCACGAGATCCGACGTCGTGGACGAGTTGAGCCCGAGCTTCTCCTCCTCCCGCGTCACGCGGACGTGATCCGCGTCGAGGACGAAGCAGGAGACGCCGTCCGCCCTCGTGGTTGCGAGATCGGTCCGCGCGAAGAGGACGAACATGCCTGCCCGGGAGCCGTTCGTGATCCATTGCTTGGCACCGTTGAGCACCCAGCTGTCGCCGTCGCGCTCGGCGGTCGTTCGAAGCGAGCCCGCGTCCGAGCCAGAGCCCGACTCGGTCAGCGCGAACGCCCCGAGCTGCTCGCCCCGCGCGAGGGGCGGAACGAACCGCGCGCGCTGCTCGCCCGTCCCGAAGTCGAGGATCGGAAGGGTCGCTGCGCTCGTGTGCACCGCGACGGTGACGCCGACGCCGGCGTCCGCGCGGGACAGCTCTTCCAGCACGAGCACGTACGAGAGGAAGTCGGCGCCCGCCCCGCCGTACTCCTCGGGAATGCACACGCCCATGAGGCCGAGCTCGGCGAGCTTCGGGTAGAGCTCGTCCGGAAAGCGATGATCGCGATCCCACGAGGACGCGTTCGGCGCGATCTCCGCGTCCGCGAGCTCGCGCGTGAGCGCCTGGATCGCCTGCTGATCCGCGGTGAGGTCGAAGTCCATCGCCGCCGGTGACTATAGGCGCCGCGCACGGCGATACGCGCGACCGACGCGCCGCCGCGTGACGGTTCGTACACCGGTTGGTGACAGAGCGCGGCGAGCCCGCCCCGGCTGTAGCTCCGCGCAGAGCACCGCGGACGCAGCGGGGCCGCGCTCCCCGTAGCGGACATCGGACGTGTCGAGGTCGGGCGACGCTCGCCAGCCCTCGGACGTGAGCTCGTAGAGCTCGACCTCGTGCAGGAACAGGCCGGCCCGCGCGAAGAGCCGGGTCCAGCCGCGCTCGTCCTCCTGCCGGAACCAGCCGTAGTCGCCCGGCTCCCCGAGCGGAACCGTGACGAGCAGGCTCCCGCGGCGCCGGAGCACGCGCCCGAGCTCGCGCAACGCCCGCAGGCGCGCGCCGTCGTCGCTCTCGGCCTCGAGGCCGTACACGGAGTTGTCGGCGCCGACATGCTCGAGGGTCGAGACCAGGAGCGCCTGGTCGAAGGATGCGTCCTCGAACGGGAGCTCGCGGACGTCGGCCTGGACGGTCTCCATCTCCCCCACGTCACGCGTCGCGAGATCGACGCCGACGAGCTCGACACCCGCGCGCAGGAGGCTGCCGAGGTATGCAGGTTCGGCGAACGCGTATCCGACCTCGAGAACGCGGCCCTCGCCGACGAGGCGGGAGAGAACCCAAGGGATCTCGACGACCCGCTCGTCGGTCGCGGGAGGAGCCTGGAGCCAGCGGATCCGCTCACCCCGCGACCGGGATCCGAGGCCGAGCGCCGCCGCATCGTCGAGCTCGCGGACGCGCGCGAACTCCTCGCTGGACGTGAGCTCGTGGATCAAGGTCGCCCGCGAGAGCGTCCCCTCGGCGAGCTTCGCGAGCGCGCGCTCTCGCGCCTCGTCGTCGGGGAACCTGCGAAGCACGTGGCGGAAGACGCGGTCGACGAACCTCTCGTCGGTGTCGCCATGCGTGAAGAGCTCGGCCTCGAGCCGCGGGTCCACGATCACTCGTACTCGTAGAAGCCGCGCCCGGTCTTGCGGCCGAGCCTGCCTGCGGCGACGTACTGGCGTAGCAGCGGGCACGGGGCGTACTTCGAGTCGCCGAGCCCGTCGTGGAGCACTTCCATGATCGCAACGCACGTGTCCAGCCCGATGAGGTCGGCCAGCGCGAGCGGCCCCATCGGATGCGCGAACCCGAGCTTCGCGATCGTGTCGATGGCCTCCGGCTCGGCGACGCCCTCCATGAGCGCGTAGGCGGCCTCGTTGAGGAACGGCATGAGGATCCGGTTCGACACGAACCCCGGGAAGTCGCGCGCCTCGGCAGGCACCTTCCCCAGCTCCTGCGCGAGCTCGACGATCGCGGCGGCCGTCGCGTCGGAGGTCTGGACCGCACGCACGACCTCGACGAGCTTCAGCACCGGAACGGGGTTGAAGAAGTGCATGCCGATCACCTGCTCCGGCCTCGTCGTGGCCGCCGCGAGGGTCGTGATCGGGATCGACGAGGTGTTGGACGCGAGGATGGCTCCGGGCGGGAGGATCTTGTCCGCGCGCGCGAAGAGATCGCGCTTCACGGCTGCGTCCTCGATCACCGCCTCGATCATGAGGTCAGCCTCGACGAGGCCGTCGACGGGCGCGATTCGCTGCAGGACGCCGTCCGGCTCGGGCCCGCCCTTCTCGGCGAGCCTCTGGAGGCTGCGGCTGACGGCATCGAGCGCACGCTCGACGGCTCCGGACGCCTCATCGTGGAGCGACACGCGCCGACCGGACGTCGCCACGACCTGCGCGATCCCTCCACCCATCTGCCCGGCACCCACGACGAGGACGTGCTCGAACGTCACGCGCGCAGTATCTCCGACCTCAGCCGCCCGGCGCCCCGGGCAGCTCGGGCCGCGACCCGCGGCGCAGCCGCACGAACGAGAGGAGCAGGACGAGCGCGAGGACGACGACGCCCACGCCCACCTTGATCGCTCCCCCTCTCGGCTCTCCCCCGACCACGACGAGGGCGCCCGCCTCCACGACGCTGCATGTCGTTCCGAGCCAGGCATCGCCCTCCCCCCGCGTCAGCAGCAGCCCGACCGCGCGGTCGCGCTGGATGCGCAGGTCGCAGTCGGTTCCGGACGGGCTGCGGACGATGATCGTCCGCTCGACGTCGCCCTTCACGCGCTGGTCGACCTCGACCGTCAGGAGAAGCTGCGGCGCGCCGTTCAGCTCTCCTCGTGCCTCTCGCACGACACGGCCCACGACGGCTGCGTCGGCGCGGTCGAGTCGCTCGTCGAGAGGCGCGCTCTCGCAGACGCACGCAAGCGCGGGGGCCGCGGCCGCGGCCGCGGCGAGGACGCCGAGCACGACGAGGGCAAGCGTCACAGAACGCAGGCAGATCATCCCAAGTTGCAACTCGTAACTTGGGATGAAGGCCCGTACAGGCGCTCGCGCAAGCCGTTCACCCCGCCCAAGTTACAAGTTGTAACTTGGGCACAAGTGCGGTGGAAGGCGCACGAGAGGCGCGCGGGCTCGGGGCCAGTGGATCCATCGGAGCGGATCTGGGCCTCGTCAGCAAAGACGCCGGCCTCGGTCAGCAGGGACGGCGGCCTCGGTCAGCAGGGACGTCCGGCCTCGATCAGGAGTGCGTCACCCTGACCTCCGCCCGAGCAGATCGCCGCGAGGCCGAGCCCGCCGCCCTCGCGCCGGAGCTCGTGCACCATCGTGGCGACGATGCGACCTCCCGATGCGCCGATCGGGTGGCCGAGAGCGACCGCGCCGCCATTGGCGTTGACGATCTCCTCGTCAGCGCCGAGCATGCGCGTGGAGTTCTTCGCGACGGAAGAGAAGGCCTCGTTGATCTCGATGCGCTTCACGTCGGAGATGGTCTTCCCCGCTTGCATAAGCGCCTGCTCGCCGGCTCGCGCGGGCGTGCGGGCCAGATAGGCGAAGTCGTCGGCGACATAGCCCTGCGCGAGGATTCGTGCGAGCGGCTCGATGCCCCGGCGCTCGGCGAACTCCTCCGAGCACATGACCACGCACGAGGCGCCGTCGTTCACACCCGGAGCGTTGCCGGCGGTCGTCGTGCCCTCCAGGTCGAAGACGGGCTTCAGTGTCGCGAGCTTCTCCAGCGTCGTGTCTCGCCGAATGCCCTCGTCTGCTGTGACGTCACCGACCGGGACGATCTCGTCGTCGAAGCGACCCTCGTCCTGCGCCGCCGCGGCCCGCTGGTGCGAGCGGTACGCCCACTCGTCCTGCTCCTCCCGGGAGATGCCAAGCTCGCGAGAGACCATCGAGGCCTGCTGCACCATGTGCAGCCCGTCGAACGACGACGTCAGGCCGTCGAAGACCATGTGGTCGACCACCTCGCCGTTGCCGAGTCGGTAGCCGAACCGCGCCTTCGGTAGCAGGTAGGGCGCGTTCGACATCGACTCCATCCCTCCGGCCACGACGACCTCGTGGCCGCCGGAACGGATCATGAGATCGGCGATCTCGATGGCGCGGATCGACGAGGCGCAGACCTTGTTGATCGTGTCGGCCGGGACCTCCTTCGGGATACCCGCGCCGATCGCGGCCTGGCGCGCCGGCGCCTGCCCGGCGCCGGCCTGCAGCACCTGCCCCATGATCACGTACTCGACCTCGGAGGGGTCCAGCCCGGGCCGGTCGAGCGCAGCGCGGATCGCGATCGCGCCGAGCTCCGTCGCCGGGTATCCCGCGAGACCGCCGCCGAGGCGGCCGAAAGGTGTTCTGACGGCGGAAACGATGACGGACGCAGCCACTACGGCCAGCCTAGCGACTCGCCGCTGTCACACTCAGGCCGTGCGCGTGCTCGTCGTCGACAACTACGACTCGTTCACGTTCAACCTCGTGCACCTCCTCGAGGAGAGTGGCGCCGAGGTGATCGTGCGCCGGAACGACGAGCTCCCGCCGGACGCAGCAGCAGCGCTCGCGCCCGACCGGATCGTCATCTCGCCCGGACCGGGTCGCCCCGCGATCTCCGGGTACACGGTCGAGCTCGTCCGCCACCTGGGGCCGACGACGCCGACGCTCGGCGTCTGCCTCGGGCACCAGGCGATCGTGGAGGCGTTCGGCGGCGAGATCGGCTCGGCCAAGGCGTTGCTGCACGGGAAGGCGAGCCGCATCCGGCACGACGGCCGGGGGGTCTTCGCGGGACTCCCGCCCGAGATCGACGTCGGCAGATACCACTCGCTGGCCGCGACGGGCGTCCCCAGCGAGCTCGTGATCAGCGCGCGCACGGCCGACGGCGAGGTCATGGGCGTCCGTCACCGGACGTTCCCGGTCGAGGGCGTCCAGTTCCACCCCGAGAGCATCCTCACGCCGGAAGGGCCGCAGATGATCGCGAGCTTCCTCGCCCCCGGTACCGGTCTCGCAGGCGCACGCGCTTCCCGCAGCGCTCACAGCGCTGGTAGCGCTCGGTGAGGAAGAACGGCCGCTTGCGACGCGGAAGCCTGTGCCCGAGGAGCCTGCAGCGGAGCTTCACACCGGGCCCGGGCCGACCCGCACGAGCATCTTCCCGATGTTCTCGCCCGTGAAGAGGCCCATGAAAGCGCGCGGTGCGTTCTCGATCCCCTCGACGACCGTCTCGCGGTACCGGAGGCGGCCGTCCCGCACCCACTCGCCCACCTTCCCGAGGAACTCCGGGAACTCGTCGAAGTGGTCGCTGATGATGTACCCCTGCATGAGGAGCCGCTTCGTCACGACGTGGAACATGTTGCGTGGCCCCGGAGGCGGCTCGGCCTCGTTGTAGAGCGCGATCGAGCCGCACGCGACGATCCGCCCATATGTGCGCAGCGAGCCGATCGCAGCCTCCAGGTGGTCTCCGCCCACGTTGTCGAAGTAGATGTCGATCCCGTCAGGCGCGAGCTCGCGGAGCGCGTCGCGTGGGGAGAGGTCGTGGTAGTCGAACACGTCGTCGAACCCGAGCTCGCGGAGCCAGGCGAGCTTCTCCGCAGAGCCAGCGCTCCCGAGCACGCGGCAGCCGGCGATCTTCGCCATCTGCCCGGCTGCGCTTCCGACCGCGCCGGCCGCGCCGGACACGAACACGACCTCACCCTCCTTCGGCCTGCCGATCTCGAAGATGCCGTGGTACGCGGTGAGGCCCGGCATCCCGAGCACGCCGAGCGCGGTGGACACCGGGGCGAACGCCGGGTCGATCGCGCGTACTGCCGTTCCGTCGGAGAGCGCCCACTCGCGCCAGCCGAGCCCGTGGAGCACCAAGTCCCCGGCGGAGAACGCAGGGTGGCGTGACTCCTCGACGCGCCCGACAGCCCCGCCGTGGAGCGGCTCGCCGAGCTCGAAGGACGCGGCGTACGAGCGAACCGCGTTCATCCGCGGACGCATGTACGGATCGACCGAGAAGAAGGCGTTCCGGATCAGGAGCTCGCCCTCCGCCGGCTCCGGGACAGGCACCTCCGCGAGCTCGAAGTCGCTCTCGCGCGGCATGCCGCTGGGCCTCGCTGCGAGCCGGATCTCCCTGGCGGCACCGTCCACGCGGCGATGATACGCGGGTGGAGTCGCTGAAAGGGCACCTGCTCGTCGCCGGCCCGGCGCTCGTCGACCCGAACTTCAGGCGCACGGTGGTACTCGTCGGCGAGCACAACGACGAGGGCGCGCTCGGTGTGGTCCTCAATCGTGTCTCCGACACGACGGTCGGCGAGGCGGTCCCGGAGATCACGACGCTGGTCGATCCCAGGGCCTCGATCTTCGTCGGCGGACCAGTCCAGACGTCGGCGATCGTGGTCATCGCCGACTTCTCGGAGCCGGAGCGCGCCGGGGCGCTGATCGTGGAGTCCGTCGGGTTCCTGCCCTCCGAGGTCGATCCGGACGAGCTCGGCGAGCTCACGCGCGTGCGCGTCTTCGCGGGCTACGCGGGCTGGGAACCGGGCCAGCTCGACGACGAGCTCGAGGAGGGCTCGTGGATCGTCGAGCCTGCGCGCCCCGATGACGTCTTCACTTCCGACCCGGAGACGCTGTGGAGCGCCGTGCTTCGCCGCAAGGGGGGCGCGTTCGGCGTGCTCGCCCTCATGCCGCCGGACCCCGGGCTGAACTGACGCACGAACGGCAGGTGCCTGGCTGAAGCCAGGCACCCCGGGGTTGGCCCCGGCGAGGTGCTTCAGCGCCTCGCGCGCCTCTCGTCGAACGCACGGCAGGTGCCTGGCTGAAGCCAGGCACCCGGGGTTGGCCCCGGCGAGGTGCTTCAGCGCCTCGCGCGCCGTGCGCCGACGCAGACGCTGCGGAAAACTACTGAGTCAACTGCGGAGCACCGCCGATGCTCGCCGCCCAGGGCACAGCGAGCCTCCGCGCAATGGCGACCGGGCTCTCGCGGCAGGATCTTCTCAAGCGTGCCGTCTTGGCCGGCTCGGGCGCCGCACTCGCCGATCTCTTCCTCCCCGCCCAGTTCCTCTCGACCGCGTCGGCCCAGGCAGGCCCACGCGTCGTCTCGATCGGGAACCCGCTGACCCAGATGCCGGATCGCAGCTGGGAGCAGATCTACCGCGACCAGTTCGCCGAGGACGGGTCGTTCGTCTTCACCTGCGCCCCGAACGACACGCACAACTGCCTGCTCCGCGCGCACACGAAGAACGGCGTCATCGTCCGCATCAGCCCCACCTACGGGTACGGCAAGGCGAAGGACCTGTACGGGAACCAGGCGTCGCACCGCTGGGACCCGCGCATCTGCCAGAAGGGCCTCATCCTCGGGCGCCGCATCTACGGCGACCGACGCGTGAAGGCGCCGACGATCCGGAAGGGGTTCAAGGAGTGGGCCGACGCGGGCTTCCCGCGCAACGGCGACGGGACGCCGAAGATGGACACCTCGAAGCGGGGCTACGACGAGTGGCTGCAGGTCCCGTGGGAAGAGGCACTCTCGATCGCCGCCGCCACGCTGCGGAACGTCGCGGAGACCTACTCCGGCGAGGAAGGCTCCGAGAAGCTGCTCGAGCAGGGCTACGAGCCGGCGATGGTCGAGGCGATGCACGGCGCCGGGGTGCAAGCGATCAAGATGCGCGGAGGAATGCCGCTGCTCGGCGTCGGGCGCGTGTTCGGCTTCTACCGCTTCGCGAACATGCTGGCGCTCCTCGACCGCAAGGTCCGCCCGGACGCGCCTCAGGAGGAGATCGTCGGAAGCCGCGCGTTCGACAACTACGCCTGGCACACCGACCTGCCGCCGGGGCACCCGATGGTCACGGGCAGCCAGACCGTGGACTTCGATCTCTTCGCCGCCGAGCACGCGAAGCTCGTCGTGCTCATCGGGATGAACTGGATCTGCACGAAGATGCCCGACGGGCACTGGCTCGCGGACGCGCACCTGAAGGGCACGCGGGTGATCGTCGTGAGTGCCGACTACATGCCCACGGCGAACAAGGCGGACGAGATCGTCATCCTGCGTCCGGGAACGGACACGGCCTTCTTCCTCGGCGTCGCACGCGAGCTCATCTCGAAGGGGCTGTACGACCGGAAGGCGACGATCGAGCGAACCGACCTGCCGCTCCTCGTCCGGCTCGACACCGGAGAGCGCCTGCAGGCAAAGGACGTCTTCCCCGGCTACCGGCAGGCCGAGCTCGAGAACTACATCGCGCTCAAGCCCGCAGCCGAGATCGCAGGACCGCCGCCTCCGCCCTTCACCTCCGGCGCCCAGGTCGTCTCGAACGAGCTCCGCGAGGAGTGGGGCGACTTCGTCTACTGGGATCGGAGCGCGAACCAGCCACGGCCCGTCGACCGCGATCAGGTCGGAGGCAGGTTCTCGGGCGACCCCGCTCTCCGAGGCAGCTTCGAGGTGAAGCTCGCGGACGGGTCGACGGTGACCGCCCGCCCGGCGTTCGACCTGCTCGCCGAGTACCTGGACGAGAACTTCGACGTCGCCACGACGGCGGAGGTCTGCAACGTCGACCCGCAGGCAGTCCGGAGCATGGCGCGGCAGCTCGCGGCGAACAAGGGAGACGCGCTCCTCGCGGCGGGCATGGGACCGAACCACTACTTCAATGCCGACCTCTTCGGACGCGTCCACTTCCTCGTCGCGGCGCTCACGGACAACATCGGCCACTTCTCCGGCAACGTCGGGAGCTTCGCGGGGAACTACCGCGGTTCGCTCTTCCAGGCAATGGGCCAGTGGATCGCCGAGAACCCGTTCGACCAGGAGCCTGACCTCACGAAACCGGCACGCGTGAAGCGCTACTACAAGGCCGAGTCGGCCCACTACTGGAACTACGGCGACCGCCCGCTCCGCTCGCCCCAGGAGATCATCACCGGCGCGAGCCACATGCCCACGCCGACGAAGCTGATCTGGTTCGGCAACTCGAACTCGCTCCTCGGCAACGCGAAGTGGTCGTACGACGTCGTCAAGAACACGCTGCCCAGGCAGGATGCGATCTTCTGCAACGAGTGGCACTGGACGAGCTCGTGCGAGTACTCGGACATCGTCTTCCCGGCCGACTCGTGGGCGGAGTTCGAACTGCCCGACCTGACCGCGAGCTGCACGAACCCGTTCATCCTCGCCTTCCCGAAGACGCCGCTGGCGCGGATCTTCGACACCCGCTCCGACTACGAGATCCTCGCCGGCGTCGCAGCCGCGCTCTCGGACGACGTCGGAGAGCCGGCGATGCGCGCCTACTGGCAGGGCGTGCTCGACGGTGATCCGACGCCGTACCTCCAGCGCGTCCTCTCGGGCTCGAACGCGACCCGTGGCGTCCTGTTCGACGATCTCCACGACAGCTGCGCGGACGGCGTCCCCTTCCTCATCAACGCGCGCACGTACCCGCGGCACGGAGGCTGGGAGCAGCGCCAGGAGGACAAGCCCTGGTACACGCCGACCGGGCGGCTCGAGTTCTACCGGCCCGAGCCCGAGTGGCAGGCCGCGGGTGAGTCGCTCCCCGTGTGGCGCGAGCCGGTCGACGCGACGTTCTACGAGCCGAACGCGATCCTCGCGAACAAGGCGCACCCGTCGATCGACCCGCGCACGCCCGAGGACTACGGCGTCCCGGAGTCCCAGATGGACGTCGAGACGCGGCAGTACCGGAACGTCGTGCGCACCTGGCAGGAGCTCAAGCTGACAAAGCACCCGCTGAACGAGGCCGACCCCGGTTACCGGTTCATCTTCCAGACGCCCAAGTACCGCTGGGGCGCGCACTCGACCGCGGTCGACTCCGACTGGATCGCGATGCTCTTCGGCCCGTTCGGCGACCCGTACCGGCGCGATCCGCGGACGCCGTGGACGGGCGAGGCGTACGCCGAGATCAATCCGCGCGACGCCGCGGAGCTGGGGCTAAAGGACGGCGACTACATCTGGCTCGACGCCGACCCCGAGGACCGCCCCTACCGCGACGCGAAGAGCTCGGACGCCTACTACGAGGTCGCGCGCGTGATGATGCGCGTGCGTATCCACTCCGGAATGCCGAAGGGCGTCATCCGCACGTGGTTCAACATGTACGCGGCGACCCCCGGCACCGTGCAGGCACAGCGCGACGTCGAGGGCGGGCCGGCCAGGAACCCCGACACGAACTACGTCGCCCTCTTCCGGCACGGGAGCCACCAGTCCGGCACGCGCGCGTACCTGCGGCCGACGCAGATGACCGAGTCGATGAACCGCAAGGCGTACTTCGGCCAGACGATCGGCAAGGGGTTCGAGGCCGATGTCCACTCCCCGTCAGGAGCGCCGAAGGAAGCGTTCGTCAAGGTCGAGAAGGCCGAGGACGGAGCCCCGGACGGCGGCGAGTGGCGCCCGGTCACGCTCGGGCTCCGCCCCGAGAGCGCGTCCGAGGCGATGAAGGCCTATCTGGCGGGCGAGTTCGTGAAGAAGAAGGGCGACTGAGCGATGGCGAAGGTGCGGAACTGGCAGCTCGGGCGGGACATGGACTACCCGTACGCGGCGGAACGGCCGAAGCGGCAGTTCACGATGATCATGGACACCAACAAGTGCATCGCGTGCCAGAGCTGCACGATCGCCTGCAAGAGCACGTGGACCTGGGGCAAGGGCCAGGAGTTCATGCTCTGGAACAACATCGAGACGAAGCCGTTCGGCTTCTACCCGATGGGCTGGGACGTGAACGTCCTCGCGAAGCTCGGGGAACAGGAGTGGGACGGCGACACATACGTCGGGCAGACCGTGTTCGAGGCCGCACCGGCGGGCGAGCGCGTGCTCGGATGGACGGCCGCCGAGGAGGACTGGTCGCACCCGAACATCGGCGAGGACGAGCCGACCGGAAACGCAATCGAGACCACGTACGTCCCCGACCGGCCGCACTCGATGATGTGGATGTACTACCTCCAGCGCATCTGCAACCACTGCACGTACCCGGCCTGCGTCGCCGCGTGCCCGCGCGAGGCGATCTACAAGCGGCCGGAGGACGGGATCGTCCTCGTCGACCAGACGCGCTGCCGCGGCTACCAGGAGTGCCTCACCGCCTGCCCCTACAAGAAGACGATGTTCAACCTCGAGACCCGTGTCTCGGAGAAGTGCATCGGCTGCTACCCGAAGATCGAGCAGGGACTCCAGACGCAGTGCACGACGGCATGCATCGGGCGCCTCCGGCTCACGAACTTCCTCTCTCCCCCCGACCAGGCCGACCCGCGCAAGCCGGCCGACTTCCTCGTCCACATCCGGAAGATCGCGCTCCCCATCTACCCGCAGCTCGGGCTCGAGCCGAACGTCTACTACATCCCGCCCACTCACGTCCCGACCGACTACCTGACGCAGATGTTCGGCCCCGGCGTCGAGGAGGCCGTGGCGATGTACGAGAACGCGAAGGACGATCCGGAGCTCCTCGGACTGCTCCTCCTGTTCGGCTCGACGGAGCGCATCTTCGAGACCTGGGACGTCTCGGACGGGATCGCGCGTGCCTACGACGAGAACGGCGAGGAGATCGTCGCCGTGCCGCTCCGGGAGCCGACTTTCGTCCGTCCGTTCGAGTTCGCAACCGAGGTCGCCGGCGAGCCGGTGACCGGCTACCGGCACAACACGTGAGGTCGAGATGAGCTCTTCGAAGATCACGCGACAGGACGCACTCCTCTACGGAGGGGCTGCGGTCGGAGGCCTCGTGGTCGGTGGTGCCGCGGTCGCCGGCGTCTCCGTCGCCGTCGAGAACCGGAAGGAGTCGGCGTGGGTAGAGGGAGAGCCGATCCTCGCGCACTACGTCGACGACGATCTCCCGGTCGACGATCCAGGCGCGTCGGCGTGGCGCAAGGCGGAGCGAGCGATGGTGCCGATCACGCCGCAGCAGCTCGTGCAGCCGTTCCTCGAGAAGGCCGGCGTGAGCGAGCTCTCCGTCCGGGCCCTCGCGAGCGCCGTCGACGTGGGTCTCCTGCTCGAGTGGGAGGACGACTCGGTGGAGGATCTCGACGGGATCCGGCGCTACCACGACGCGGTCGCGGTTCAGCTCCCGGTCACTGCGGGCACCGCGCCACCACCGCTCACGATGGGCGCCCCCGGACAACCGGTGCACATTCTCCAGTGGCGTGCCACGTGGCAGCGGGACATCGACTCCGGCGACAAGACCGGCGTCGACCAGATCTACCCAGAGGTCGTCCACGACGTGATGCCGGACGACATCCTTCCGCCCGAGACCGCGCAGCTCTACTGGGTCGGGCGTGAGGCCGGTAACCCGCTCTCGAAGCTAAATCGCTCGACCCCGGTGGAGGAGGTCGTCGCCGAGGGGTTTGGCACGGTCACGCATCTCCCCACGCAGGCGACGCGCGGCTTCGGCGTGCACGAGGGAGGGCGCTGGAAGGTGATCGTGGCGGTGCCCTCCGCCCGGGCGGGCGTCGGCGAGGCGCTGTCGCCCGGGACAGCCTGGCCGATCGCGTTCGCGGTCTGGCTCGGGTCGGACGAGAACCGCGGCGGCCGCAAGCACATCTCCAGCTGGCACGTCCTCGAGATCGAGGCGGCGGCGTGACCGTCGTCACGGAGCCCGGCGTCGGCCTCGCGGCCGCCTGGCGATTGCTCTCTCTCGGATTCGCTCCACCCCGCGACGAGACGCTGACAGAGATGGAGGCCCTGGCGGAGTCGCTGCTCGAGCTCGAGTGGGAGCCGCGGACGGCCGACGCGCTGCGCGCGATCGCCGCCGCGATCCACGAGACCGATCGGGACACGCTCGGCGCGCGCTACCAGTACCTCTTCGGCGGCTCCGTCCGCGTCTCGCCGTACGAGGGGAGCTACGAGCTCGACCCGATCCGGCAGGGGCGGCAAATGGCAGACGTCGCCGCGTTCTATCGCGCCTTCGGCGCCGAGGCCCACGGCCCGGTCGCGGAGCGTCCCGACCACGTCGGGTGCGAGCTGGAGTTCCTCGCGTATCTCGAGCTTCGCCGGCTCGTCGTCGCGGACTCGGGGAGCCAAGCAGATGCGACGATCCTCGAGGAGATCACAGCGAGCTTCCTCGCAGACCATGCCGGTCGGTGGCTGCCGACGTTCTTCGGAGACACGTACGAGGCCGCAGGGATCGCCCCGCTCTACCGGGCGCTTGCAGCCTTCGGGAGCGCGGTCGTCGGGGGAGAGCTCGAGCGCCGCGAGCTCGAGCCCTCGCCGCTCCCACGGCGTCGCCCCCGCTCGGCGGTCGAGGCCGACGCCATCGAGTGCGGCTGACGTAACGCTCGCCGCCCAACCGGGTGAGGTCGGCAGAGGCCAGCAGCGCGCGCGAGAGACAACGCGAGCAGCGCGACCCGAGGAGCGCGACATGACGGGGCCGCACATCCTCATGACAGGACCGCACACCCTCGGACGCGAAGTCATCCAAGTTACAACTTGTAACTTGCGCTCCACGATCCCGCTCCAGCTCTGAGTGATGGAGCTCGAAGTGCCAAGTTACAACTTGCAACGTGGCAGTCCTGCGGATCGTGTGCGTCATCGACGTCCACGATCGCTTCGACGCCGTCGAGGCGGCGCCTCGCGCGCTGGAGCCCGTGGACGCCGGCGTCGTGGGCGGCGACCTCACGAACGCCGGCAGCGCGGATGCCGCAGCGCGCGCGATCGAGCTCGCGACCGCTGGCACGGGCGCTTCCCATCGTCGCCGGGAACATGGACTCTCCCGGGATCGACGAGCGGCTAGGCGCGCTCGGCATTTCTCTCGACGCTCGCGGCGTTCGGACTCGACGACGTCCGCCTGCACGGCGTCTCCGCGTCCGGGCCGACCCCGCTCCACACGCCGCACGAGCTGCCCGACGAGGAGCTCGACCAGCCCTCGAGCTCACCGTGGCCGGCGGCCGCGGGCAGGTCG
>JAWOIV010000174.1:0-9996 GCA_046484465.1 Gaiellaceae bacterium | reverse complement strand
CGACTACCTCTTCGCGCGGGCGTTCGCGGTGCTCGCGGAGTTGCAGCAGGCGGAGCGTGACCGCGGCGCACGGTGGCGCCGTCGATGAGGTCGTCGTGCACGAGCGTCGCCATGTGCACGAGCTCCACGGCGACCCCCTCGGCGACCGGCGGGCGTGCCGCGAGCGGAGAGGAGAGGAACGTGAGTGCGGGCCGAAGCCGCTTGCCGCCGGCAGCGAGCGCGCTCGCGCCGACCCGGCCGACGAGCCCGGGATACACGGCAACCGCCTCGGCAAGAGACGCCTCGACCTCGGCCAGGTACGCGTCCAGCCCCTTGGCCGCCCTGACGGTCTCGAGGGCGCTCACGCCGCCCGCTCTCCGACGTGGAGGGCGACGATGCCTCCGCCGAGCATGCGGTACGAGATGCTCCGGAACCCGGACGCCTCGAGCAGCGACGAGAGGTCGTCCGGCCCGGGGAAGCGGCGGACGCTGGCCGGCAGGTACGTGTACGCCTGGCCTCCCGGCAGGACTCTCCCGGCCACGGGCACGAGCACGTCGAACCAGAGCCGGAAGAACGGGCGCAGGACGCCGCTCGGCCGCGTGATCTCCAGCACCGCGACCCGGCCTCCCGGGCGCAGCACCCGGGCGAGCTCCGCGAGGCCGCGCTCGAGATCGGCCAGGTTGCGGACGCCGAAGCCGACGGTCGCGGCGTCGAACTCCCCGTCCCCGAACGGCAGCGCCAGCGCGTCGCCCTGCACCCACTCGATCGCTCCCGACTTGCGACGTGCCCGCTCCAGCATCCGCTCCGAGAAGTCGAGCCCGACCACGCGCGCCCCGCGTCGCTCGGCCTCGACCGCGAAGTCGCCCGTCCCGCAGCACGCATCGAGGACGCGATCACCGGGCCACACGACCTCGTCCACCGCGAGCCGGCGCCAGCGGCCGTCGAGCCCGAGGGTCATGACCCGGTTCATGAGGTCGTAGACCGGCGCGATCCGATCGAACATCCCGCGCACGGCCTGCGGCTCGAGCGTCCCCGACTCGTGGGTCAAGACTGCCCCCAGCGCGAGACGAGCGCGTTGTCGATCCCGAGCTGGTCGAGGCAGCGCGCGACGACGAAGTCCACGAGGTCGTCGATCGTCGTCGCTCCGTGGTAGAAGCCGGGGGCCGCGAAGAGGATCACCGCGCCCGCCTCGTTCAGGGTCGCGAGCCCCCGAAGGTGGATCGACGAGAGCGGTGTCTCGCGGGGAACGAGCACGAGCGTGCGCCGCTCCTTGAGGGCGACCGAGGCGGCGCGGTGGATGAGGTTCTGCATCGCGCCGGAGGCCAACGTCCCGACCGTCGCCATGGAGCAGGGGCAGATCACGTACGCATCCACCCTGGCGGAGCCACTCGCGTACGGGCTCGAGAAATCACCTTCTCCGTAGACGGTCACCTGCTCGGAGGCGTTGCCGACGAACCTGCGGAGCACCTCCTCGCGCGAAAGTGCGGGATCCTGGTACAGCTCGGTCGCGAGCACCTGCACCCCGGATCCAGAGGCGGACAGCCCGACCTCGCAGCCAGCGTCGACGAGCGCGCGCAGCAGGCGCGCCGAGTAGGGGGCGCCGGATGCGCCCGTTACGCCGAGGAAGACACGCATCGCAGGCAAGCGTAACCACCGTGTCGCGAGACGGACGACCGAGGCGATCCGCGCCGACGACGCCGGCGCTTCAGGTCGCGGTCGGGGATCCGCTCGGCGGACTCCCGACCTGCGGATCTACACCTATTCGGATCCCTTGGAGGCCGCGAGGAACTCGCCGAGCGCGGCGAGGTTCTCCTCGCCCAGGTAGGCGTACGAGCCCATCACGCTGTTCCCGAACGCAGGCGGGCTGATCAGGTACTGGACGAAGTACTCCGCGTCGTTCGTCTTCCCGATCTCCGTGAGGTCGGGCGCGCCGAGATTCGCGTTCCCCTCGCCGAGGTAGACGTGGCAGTTCATGCAGCCCGTCTGTGCGAACAGCTCCGCACCCTTGATGGCCTCCGGGTTGTCGGCGAAGCCCTGCTCCTCGGCCCACTCGGGAACGGCGAGGACGAGCTCGGAGCCGAGCGCCTCCCGCGCCGTCGCGCCCTTCCACGTCAGCACCGCCATCGACATCACCGTGAGGAGCGCCGCCACCATCGCGACGGGCCGGTGCGAGGGACGCCGCTCACGGCTGCGGTCGTAGAACGGCAGCCCCATGAGGAGGATCAGGCAGATGGTCGGAATCCCGACCGTCGCGATGAACACCGTCTCGGGCCACTTGAAGACCCGGAGGAGGTAGAAGAGGAAGTAGAAGTACCAGTCGGGCCGTGGGATGAACTGCGTCGTCCCCGGCTCCGCGGGCTCCGTGTACCAGGGGCCGAGGATCCCCGGCTCCGTGCCGTCTGCGTCGTAGTACCAGACGACGGCGAGCCCGACGATCACGATCACGACGATGAGCGACATGACCGTGTCGTGGAAGATCGCGCCTGGGAAGAAGGGCTTCCCTTCCTTCTTGACGTCGTCCTTGTAGCGCGCGAAGTCCTCGCGGTTCGTCTCTCCGCGTCCCCGGGCCATCAGTCGCCACCCCCGCTGCCGCGGACGAGGCCGGCGCGCTCGCCCGTCGGCTGCGCCTCGGGCCGCTCACGGCCGGCCTGCTCGCTCGACCACGGAGGCGACACGACGCCGAGCCGGGTCACGAGGTACATGTGGACACCGATCAGAGCGATCACTGCGCCGGGAAGGAGCAGCATGTGGAGCGCGTACCACTTCGGCAGCGCCTCACCGACAATCTCTGGCCCACCCGCCAGGAACTCCGCGAGCCATGGCCCGGCGAACGGGGCCGTCCCGTTCAGGTTGATCCCCACGACCGTGGCCCAGTACGCGGTCTGATCCCAGGGAAGCAGGTAGCCCGTGAAGCCCATCAGCATGCCGGTGACGAGCAGGAGGACGCCGGTGATCCACGTGAGCTCACGCGGGTACTTGTAGGCGCCGAAGAGGAACACGCGGCCCATGTGGAGGAACAGCAGGATCACGAACACGCTCGCGCCCCAGCGATGCATCCCGCGCACGAGCCAGCCGAGCGTCACGTCGTTCGTGATGAACTCGATCGACGAGTACGCGATGGGCTTGCCGGTGATCGGGTCGATCCTCGCGGACGGTTCGTAGTACATCGCCAGGACCACTCCCGTCAGTGCCTGGATGATGAACGCGGTGAGCGTCGCCGAACCGAGCGTCTGCGCCCAGCTGGTATCTCGCGGGACGTTCCTGAACAGGAACCACTTCGTCCCCGTGACTGCAGCGGTGCGCTCCTCGACCCAGTCGAGGGGTGCGAGGACGGCGGTGTCGACGAGCGTCGCGCGCTTCGACTTCGCCATCAGCCCGTCACCTGGCTCGGGACGATCGGATAGAGCCACGCCGAGACGCCGTCCACGTGCGTGCCGGGCACCGACCACGGATACCGCGCGATGACGGCATTCGCGCCCGTCCCGCTCACGTTGCCGACCGCGAAGAGCTCGCCGAGGATCAGGCGGTTGTCACGGATCGAGAACGTGTAGCGGTCCATCGAGCGCACCGGCGGACCGGCCTGCCGGTTGCCTTCCGCGTCGTACAGGCCGCCGTGGCACGGGCATCCGAACGACTGCGCGAGCACCGGCCGGAGCTCGACGCCGTCGATCTCCGTGCGCGCCTCCTCGTCGATCGGCCCGTTCGGCTGCACCGGGCAGCCGAGGTGCACGCACCGGCTGTAGAGGATCGTGAAGCTCGGCTGGCCGTCCTCGGTGAAGCCGTTGTTGCGAACGAAGGCCGTCCGGCGGCTGACCTCGCCCTGTTTGGGGTTGGAGAGGTAGCTCGCGATGACGTACGTGCCGTCGGGGAAGTTGTCGAGCGGCCCGAGGTCCGCCTCGGTCTCCTCGACGTTCGTGAACGGCGGGAGCACCGCGAACCCGAGGACGGGAATCGTGACGACCGCCCCGATCGCGGCCCCGAGGCCGATGGTCGACGCCTCGAGGAACTTCGAGCGCGAATAGGCCGGAAGGGGTGCGTCGGTGGCTGGCGCGCCCGGTGTGGCGCCGGGAGCCGGAGCGTCCGCGACAGCGCGCGTCTCGGGCTCGATCGCAGGAACCTCGCCGCGCACGTCGTGCGTGACGTCCCGCGCCCAGAGGATCCCGAAGACGACGGCGATGACCGCGCCGACGGCCGCGACGATCCAGCTGATGACGAGCCCCAGGAGCAGGCACCCGATCCCGATCGCGAACCCGATCGGCCACAGGCTCGGGCCCGGGAGGTGCGAGTTGTCGTGGCTGGTTTCGCTCAAGTCGGACTCTTCGGGGGATTCAATCGCTCGGCCGCCGTTCCTGTCAACGACGTGACGTGTGTCGCGACGCGAGGATTCTGCACGTTCGGGAGGACGCGTGCTACGAGAGGCCGTACTCCGACCAGCGGCGGGTGACGAGATCGCGTACCTCCGCGCTCATCTCGATCTCCTCCGGCCACGGCCTCGTGCCCTCGATCGGGCCCTTCGCGGTCGCGTCGATCCCGAGCTTCCCGCCGTAGAACTGCAGCGTGGGCGCGTGGTCGAGCTGGTCGAGCGGGCCTTCCGTGATCAGCACGTCACGCTTCGGGTCGACGTTCGCGCAGACCTTGAAGAAGACCTCCTCGTAGTCGTGGACGTCTACGTCCGCGTCCACCACGACGACCGACTTCGAGAGCGACAGCATCCCGAGCCCCCAGATCGCGTGCATCACCTTCTGCGCGTGCCCCGGGAACGACTTGCGGATGGAGACGATCACGCAGTTGTGGAACGCGCCCGCAACCGGGAGGTCGTAGTCCACGATCTCCGGGACGGTCATCCGGATCGCCGGCAGGAAGATCCGCTCGGTCGCCTTCCCGAGCCACGCGTCCTCGGCAGGCGGCTTGCCGACGACGATCGAGGGGTAGATCGCACCGCGCCGCATCGTGATCGCCGAGAGCCGGAAGATCGGGAACTCCTCGGGCGGCGTGTAGAAGCCCGTGTGGTCGCCGAAGGGGCCCTCCATCCCGAGGTCGTCCTTCGACACGTGCCCCTCGAGGACGATCTCCGCGTTCGCCGGTACCTCGAGGTCGACCGTCTTGCAGCGCACGAGCTCGACCGGAGCGCCCTTCAGGAACCCCGCGAGCATGAACTCGTCGATGTGCTTCGGCAGCGGCGCGCTCGCCGAATACGCAGTGATCGGGTCGAGCCCGATCGCCACCGCCACCGGGATCCGCCCGTCCTCGGCGGCGAGGAGATCTGCGCGGCCGTCCTTGTGGATCTGCCAGTGCATGAAGGTCGAGGCGCGATCGATGACCTGCATCCGGTACATGCCGACGTTGCGGACACCCGTCACGGGGTCCTTCGTGACGACCGCGGGCAGCGTGATGAACGGCGCCGGGTCGCCCGGCCAGCAGCGCATGACCGGGAGCCGGCCGAGGTCGACCTCCGCGCCCTCCAGCACGACCTCCTGGCACGGCGCCTTGCCGACGGTCTTCGGGAGCGAGTCCGCGATCGACTTCAGCTTGCGGAGCCCCTTCACCTTCTCCACGAGCCCCTGCGGAGGCTGCATCTCGAGCACGTCCTCGAGCTTCTGCCCGATCTCGTCGAGCGACTCGACGCCGAAGCCCATGCACATGCGCCTCTCGGTGCCGAACTGGTTGATGAGGAGCGGGTGCTGCGCGCCTCTGGTCTTCTCGAAAAGCAGCGCCGGCCCGCCCGCCTTGACGACGCGATCCGTGATCTCCGTGATCTCGAGATCGGGGTCGACCTCGGCCGAGACGCGCCGCAGCTCGCCCTCGCGCTCGAGGAGCGCGATCCACTCGCGGAGATCCTTCGGCGGAGCCACCGCCGTCAGTCTACGAGCCGCGGTCAGGCGACCGCGCGCATCAGCAATGCCGGCACCGTCGCGCGCGCGCCCGAGGCCTCCGGCGCCGAGCTCGTGAAGGAGCCGAGTCGAGCCCCCGACGTCGGTGAACAGGAAGGTGACGGTGCCGGCCGGGAGATCCTGCCGCACTCGCTCGGGATCATGGGCGTGGCGGCTCGACGAGTCCATCATCGCCCGCGGCGATCGGGCTGAACGTCGTCAGCCCCTGGACGGACGGGACGGCGCGCCCGAGCCGGCGACGACCGTGGAGAGGCCCTTCGTGAGGGTCACCGACCGCCCGCCCGCGCCGGCAACGACCACGCTTCCGGCGAGCGCACGGACCGTCGTCCGACGACCGCCCGGGGCGTACTGGACTCGCCAGCTCGCACCGGGCCGGCCCGACGCGACCGCGTTCGCCGTACCCACCTCGTACGCGAGCTTCCCGCTGGATCTCGCCGGAACCGTGGCCGTGACCGCGCCCGCTCCGAGCTGGAGCTTCCACGCCACCTTCCCGACGCACTGGGAGGCAAGGGAGAGCTTGCTCGCCGGCGCTGCGATCGCCGTCCCGTCACCCGCGTTCGAGCGGAGCGCGGCGGTCCCGCTGCCAGGCGTCGAGATCGCGCCGCCGCGGCTCACCGTCGACCCCGCCCTGACTACGCGCACCGATCCCCCCTGCTCGAGGAGCACCTGCCCACGCGCGGAGGTCAGCGACCAGGCGCAGTAGTCCGGGACGACGAACGGCGCACCCGCCTCGGGCTTGTCGGTCCCGGCTCCGCGCTCGGTCTCGCAGAAGAACGGGTCGGCCAAGGGCAGGTATCCACCCGGCGCGAGTCGGACCCGCAGAGAGCCCTTCTTCGAGGTGCCCTTTCCGAGCGTGGTCGTGCGTTCGGGCCTGGGCTCCTTGCGCACGAGCTTGAGCGTCCACTCGAAACGGGCATCGCCCAGCTTGTCCCCGAGACACTTGTAGTCCCACACGACGTCGACGACGGCGAGGTTCTTGCCGGGCACGCGGCTCACCACCTTGCCGGTGATGAACGTGTCCACGGACGCCCGCGTCGGCGCGCCGGAGGCGGTACCGCCGACGGCCGCCGCGAGGACGACGGCCACGGCCGCGAGCACGGCCCGTGCCCAGCCACGGTTCGGTGCCGTACCGCGTCTCACGAGCGACACGCTAGCCGATGGAGAGAAGCCACATCCCACCCACGGTGTACAGCACCATCAACGCCAGCATCGCGTACTGCGTCCGGAGCGCGAGCCTCGGCGACGGCGTCGTGGCAACGGCGCGATCGTGCGCGACGACGAGCGCCGCGACGTGCCCGACGACGAGCGCGACGACCTGGATGTACCAGATCGTGTTGGGGCTGAACACGTCGAGCTTGGGCTCGTAGCCGGCCGTTCCGAGGAGATCGCGGCCGCCGCCGAACGGGTCGGACAGGAGAGGTATCGCGAACTGCCCCTGGACGATCAGGAGCGAGAAGTAGTGCGAGAGCGCATAGACGAACGCGATCGGGACGAGGCTGAACACGAACACGCCGTACAGCGAGACGCCGTCCCCGATCATCCTCTCGGCGACCTTGACCGCACCCATGTACGCCCCGGCGACGAAGAGGACGACGAGCAGGAGCCCGACGACGTTGACGAGCGTCAGGAAGCGCTCCGCATCGACAGGGTTCGCGAACGACGTCTCGATCTCATACCTCTGGTCGAGCCACCACGTCGAGCGTGAGAGGCCGTCGAACGCGACCGTCCCGAGCATGATCGCGAAGAAGGCGACGACGCCGCGACGCGTCTCGATCTCGGCGAGCTTCGAGAGCGGCTTCCGGACAACCACCTCGTCACGATCCCCGACCTTCCGCGTTCCGAACAGCGCCGCGCGAGACAGGAAGTCGAAGTACACACGGAAGCCGTCCCCGTTCCTGCCCCACGTCTCGCGCCCGAACACCGCCATGCCGGACCAGGTTGCGACGCTGTAGATCGTGATCGCGATCGCGATCATGCGCGGATTCGCCGGGTCGTGATACGCGAGCTCGAGCAGCGTGAATAGCAGGAGGAGCAGCGCCGCGGGCCAGATGCCGAGCCACCGTGGATACGGGCGCTCACGCCCGCGGATGCCGAGTCGGGCGCCGGCCCAGGCGACCCCGTCCGCGACCGAACGCCAGGGATCGAGCACAGACCAGACGTTCCCGAGCGCGACGACCGTGATCGCCATCCCGACCCAGAAGACGACGTAGACGAACGTCGGCGCGAGGTTCTGGCTGGCGCGCTCGGTACCGAGCGCCGAGGCGCTCCAGACGAGCACGAAGACCCCGACGGACACGAGTCGTACCGGAACGCGCACCCAGCTCGAGAGGAGCAGCCACTGCAGCCAACCGGGTCCCGGCGTACCGCCGCTCGCGTCGAGCCGTGGTTCTCGCCAGAGCAGTCCGAGCGCGAGGAACGACACGACGAGCACGGTGCCTCCGCCGACGAGGAACAGCCAGCCGGGAACGGGGAGGTCGCGGATTCCCCCGAGGCCGTGCGCGGCGGCCTCGTCCACCGCCACCAACGACAGGAGCGCGACGGCGGGAACCGCCCACGCTCGCCTCGTCACGGGCGCACCTGGACGTCGGCGATCTGGATCCCGCGCTCCTCGAGCTCGACCTCGAAGCGGCCGGGGATCGAGGCGACGAACGCGATGCGAGCCGGCGCACCCGGCGCGACGTCCGCCGTACGGTCGTACCCGTGGAGATGCACCTCGTCGGCGACGTCGGAGGCAACGACGAGCCTGACCTCGTCGCCCCTCTGCACGGTCACGCGGCGAATGCCGCCCGCGACCTTCCCGTCCCGAACGGTGATCCGCACGACGGTGACGGGCTCGGCGGCGGGCTCGGGAGGCGTGGTCGGCGCCGTCTCGGTGGAAGTCGCCATGGTCGGCGTCGTCATGGTCGGCGTCGTCTGCGTCGGCGTCGTGGAGGTCTCCGTCCCGTCGTCCGGGACGCCCTCGGAGCTTCCGCCGCAGCCGGAGCCTCCAGCAAGGAGCAGCGTGAGCCCGGAGAGCAGCGCCGCATACCTCGATCTCGGGCTCAGTTCGAGTCTCCTTCGCTCAGCGGAGTCGTAGTGGAGCGCAGCTCGTCTTGCTCGCGTTCCCGGTCGGATCCACGGAGCGGACGCAGAAGCGGAGCGCTCCCGGCGCGACGGAGAGGGGTGCGCGCCAGGTCAGGAAGTAGAACAGTACCCCGGGCTCGACGCCGTGCATGCGCCCTCGCACCAAGGCCAGGCGCTTCGACTCGCGAAAGACGGTCGCGGACTCGCGGCTCCGGCCGCTCTTCTCGGTCACGCGATAGCGGAGCTGCACGGTCGAGCCGCGTGCTCCCGTGCTCGGGAGCGCCCGCACCCTCGGAGCGACCCGGTCGGCCACCCGCCCGAACGTCGCCGACACGGACTTCGGCCCGCTCATGCCGATCGAGCACGAGGGTCGCGCTCCCGAGCAGGCGCCGCTCCAGCGGACGAACCGCCACCCCTTCGCGGGAACCACTTCGAGCGTGAGGGTGCTCCCGGCGAGGAACGCCGACGAGCAGCTCGCTCCGCAGGCGATGCCCGGCGGCCTGCTCCGCACGGTGCCCTGCCCCGCTGTCGTGACCGCGACGGGATACCGCGTGCCGGCTTCGACGAAGACCGCACTGACCGTCCGTGGCTCGCCCGCGACGACGCGACACGTGCCCCCGACCCCGGTGCAGGCGCCGTTCCAGCCGGCGAAGACCCAGCCCCCGGCGGGCGTCGCGGTCAGCGTCACGGCCGTGCTCACGGGATAGAGCGCCCCGCAGGTGGCGCCGCACTCGATCCCGGCGGGCGAGCTGGACACCGCGCCCTTGCCGACGACGCCCACGGCGACCGGCCCCTGGGTGCGGGTCGCACCGGCGAAAGCCGCGGTCACCGTCTTCGGCCCGTCCATCGTGACCGTGCACGTCGGGCTTCCTCCCGTGCACGCTCCTCCCCAGGCGACGGCCACGCCCGGGCTGCCCTCCGCCTTGAGCGTCACGGTGACGCCGCTCCCGTACGACCCCACGCACGACGGCGCGCACGCGATTCCCTCGATGTCGCTCAGAACCCGGCCGCCGTCCGCGCTCACGACGAGCGCGTACGCGGTCTCGGGCGGCGCGAACGTCGC
>JAWOIV010000098.1:0-50859 GCA_046484465.1 Gaiellaceae bacterium | reverse complement strand
GTGGCCTCGATGGACACCGTCGAAGCTCCCGACCGCGACGGCGCGCGGGAGGCGCTCGACGGCACCGGGTTCGTGCGCGACTCTCACGCGAGCCTCGCCAGGGCGTCCTCGGACGGGATGATCCGCTCCTCGTCGGCCTCGTCGATCGAGAACGGGCCGATCTCGGTGCGCCTGAGCGCCACGCAATGCCCGCCGAGCGCCTCGGCGATCGCGCGGATGTACGTCCCGGACGAGACGAGAAGGTCGATCCGGGCGATGCCGTCTTCGTATCGCTCGAGCTCGAGCGCTCGCACGACCATCGTGCGCATCGGCATCTCGACGGCGACCCCCGCCCGGTGGAGGCGGTACGCGCGCTCCCCGTCGATCTTGACCGCGGATGCGGCCGGGATCGGGAGCTCGACGGTGCCGCGCATCCGGGCGAGCATGGCGACGAGCTCGTCGTCCGCTGCCGGCTCGTGGTCGTCGACGACTTCACCGTCCCGGTCGCCCGTCGTCGTCCGCGCGGACAGATCGACCTCCGTCACGTAGCGCTTGTCGAGTCCCACGAAGCGGTGCTGGAGCCGCGTCGACGCGCCTGAGAGAAGGAGCAGCAAGCCTGTGGCGAACGGGTCGAGCGTGCCCGCGTGGCCCGTGCGCGCCCCGGTTCGCCGGCGAACGGCCGCCACGATGTCGAACGAGGTCGGGCCGGCCGGCTTGTCCACGAGCAGGATCCCGCTCGGCTCGAGCGCCCGCGGAGGCACCGTCTACGACCCCCGGTCGGTTCCGAGCTGCTCGTTGACCTCCCGCACGATGAACCCGGTGATCTCCTCGACGGAAAGGTCGCTTGAGAATCCCGCGGCCGCGCGGTGCCCACCGCCGCCCGACTTCCTCGCCACGACGCTGACGTCGACCTCGTCGACCGAGGTGCGAAGCGACACCTTCCTTGCGGGGCCGCCCTCGCGTGGAGGCTCCCGGATGAGCGCGGAGACGAGAGAGCCTTCGACCGAGCGCAGCACGTCGATGATCCCCTCCGAGTAGGGCTCGGTCGCACCGACGGCCTCGAAGTCCCCACGCAGGAGGTGCGCTACGACGATCTCCCCACCCTCGAGCACCTGTGCACGATCGAGCGCGCGGGCGAGCAGTTTCAGCTTCGCGAACTGGACGTTCTCGTACACGCCCTGGAAGACGCGGTGGACGTCCGCCCCTGCCTCGACGAGGTCCGCGGCCAGGCGCAGGGCTTTCGGGGTCGTGTTCGTGTACTGGAAGCGGCCCGTGTCCGTGACGAGCGCCACGTAGATCCCCTCGGCGATCTCGGGAGTGAGCTCGACACCGAGCTCGCGCAGGAGGTCTGCCAGAACCTCTCCGGTCGAGGAGGCGTCCGCGACGACGAGGTCGAGGTCGCCGTAGCGCGGGTTGTCGTGGTGGTGATCGATGTTGATCGTGAAGGGCGCTGCGCCGACGACGCCCGGCTCGGCCCCGACGCGCGCGACACTCGCGCAGTCGACCGCGACGAGCGTGCGCTCGCCCGCGTCATCGGGACGCGTGCGTTGCAAGCCGCGATCCACGAGCTCCAGGAAGCGGTACTCGGCGGGGAGCGGCGCAGACCCGCCGATGAACATGACCGAGTCCTTTCCGAGCTGCTCGAGCGCTAGGTGCATCGCGAGCAGCGAGCCCAGCGCGTCGCCGTCGGGCGCCTCGTGCGACGTGACGAGGAACCGGTCACGGCTCCGAAGAGCGCCCACGACCGCCTGCATGTCAGTCGTCTGCGTCTGCGTCATCCTGGGCCTCGGGTGCGAGCTCGTCGATGATCTGCGTCAGTCGCACGCCTCGCTCGACCGCGGGATCGTATTCGAAGCGAAGCACAGGCGTGTTTCGCAGGCGGAGCGCCCTGCCGACGTGGGCCTGGAGGACGCCGTGCGCCGCCGACAGGCCCTCGAGCGTCCGCTCCCGTTCGCTCTCGGAGCCGAGGACGCTGACGAAGACCGTCGCGTAGGCGAAGTCGCGCGACGCCTGGACGCCGGTGATGGTCACGAACCCGATGCGCGGGTCCTTCAGGGTCGGCACGACGTCGGAGAGAACCTGCCGGATCGACTCGTTCACGCGCCGCTGCCGGTCACTCGCCAGGGACGACCACCTCCCGCTCCGCACGCAGGAGCTCGAAGTCCTGGGAGCCGAGATGCCGCTCGACCGCGTCGAGAAGCCGCTGGAGCTCCTGGTGCTCGCGCGCGACGCAGGCGACCGTGAGGCGCGCCCGCTGCCACGCGTCGTGGTAGTCCACCTCGGCCACCGATGCACCGAAGCGTCTCTGGAGCGTGTCCTTCGCGGACTTCACGTGGCGGCGCTTTCCCTTCAGCGATCCGTTGTCGGGGAAGTGGAGCTCGACGGTGAGGATGCCGACGTAGCCGCGCGCCATCTCGTCTCGCATCGTACGGGCGCCGGCCGCGGCGCCCGGGCGAGGCAAGGCTCGCCCCTACGACTCGTCGGCCGGCTCCGCCGGAGCGGCTGCCGTCGGGGGCGCGTCGAGATCGGTGCGCTCGATCTGAAGCGTCTCGAACGCCTCCAGGACGTCGCCCTCCTTCACGTCGTTGAAGCCGTCGAGAAGGATCCCGCACTCGAATCCCTCACTCACCTCGCGGGCGTCGTCCTTGAAGCGCTTGAGCTGCGCGATCGACGTCTCGATGACCACCGTGCCGTTACGGATCACGCGCACCTGCGCCCCGCGCCGCACGAGGCCGGTGGTGACCATGCAGCCTGCGATCGTCCCCAGGCGCGAGACCTTGAACAGGGCACGCACCTCGGCCTCGCCGAGGGTCTGCTCGGTCTGTACCGGGGAGAGCATCCCGACGAGCGCCTTCTGGATGTCCTCGGTGAGCTGGTAGATGACGCGGTACGTCCGGATGTCGACGCCCTCGCGCTCGGCGAGTTGACGTGCGTCCGCGCTCGGCCGCACGTTGAAGCCGACGACGAGCGCGTCGGACGCCGACGCGAGGTTCACGTCGTTCTCGGTGATCCCACCGACACCCGTGTGGATGACCTGCACGCGCACCTCGGGGTGCTGGATCTTCTGAAGCTCGCCCAGGAGCGCCTCCACGGATCCCTGCACGTCCCCCTTCAACACGATGTTGAGGTCCTGCACCTCGCCGGCCTCGAGATCCTCGTGCAGCGTCTCGAGCGAGACGCGGCGGCGCGGGCGCTGCGCGAGCTGCTCGCGCCGCAGCCGCTCCGCGCGAAGGTTCGCAAGGTGCTTGGCCTGGCGCTCGTGCTCCACGACCCGGACGAACTCGCCCGCCGACGGCGGATGGTCGAAGCCGAGAACCTCGACGGGATCGCCGGGGCCGGCATCCTGCACCTTCTCGCCGCGATAGTCGCTCAGCGCACGGACCTTGCCCGATGCGTCGCCGGCGACGATCGCGTCGCCGACCCGGAGCGTCCCCCGGTTGACGAGCACCGTGGCGACCGGCCCGCGGCCGACGTCGAGCCGCGACTCGATGACGACTCCCGATGCCTCCGCGGTCGCGTTCGCGCGCAGGTCGAGCTCCGCGTCCGCGACGAGCAGGATCCTCTCGAGGAGATCGTCGAGGTTCGTCTGCTCTTTCGCCGAGACCTCCGAGAACTGTGTCGTTCCGCCCCACTCCTCGGGCTGCAGCCCCTCGGCCGCGAGCTCGTTCTTCACACGGTCGGCGTTCGCGGCCGGGACGTCCATCTTGTTCACCGCGACGACGATGGGAACCTCGGCCGCACGGGCGTGCGAGATCGACTCCTTCGTCTGCGGCATGACGCCGTCGTCGGCGGCGACGACCAGCACGGCCACGTCGGTCACCTTCGCGCCGCGGGCGCGCATGGCCGTGAAGGCCTCGTGGCCAGGCGTATCGAGAAACGTGATCTTCCTGCCGTCCACGTCTGCCTGGTAGGCGCCGATGTGCTGCGTGATCCCGCCGGCCTCGGTCTCGACGACGGCCGCCTGCCGGATCGCATCGAGCAGTGTCGTCTTGCCGTGGTCGACGTGGCCCATGATGGTGACCACCGGCGGCCTCGGGACGAGATCCTCCTCCGCGTCCTCGTACTCGACGGGCGCGAGCTCCTCGGCAGCGTGCTTGATCGTGATCTCGCGATCGAGCGCGGCGCCGATGACCGCGACCTCCTCGTCGGACAGCGACTGCGTCGCCGTCCGCATCTCGCCCATGCCCATCAGGATCTTGATGAGCTCGGGCATCGGCACGCCGAGGGACTGCGACAGGTCCTTGACGGTGACGCCGGACTCGACGGTGACGGGCCCGGTGGGTGGCGCGGCGACCTGCTGTTGGCGCGGGGCGCTCGGTGGGGCGTTGCGGTCACGCGCCTGGCGGCCGTGACTGCGTCCGCCACCGCCCTCGATGACGACGCGCCGCTTCCTTCCGGCGGCGCCCCCGCGGGGCCGGATCGGTCGGTTCGGTCGCTTGCGCCCGTCAGCCATCAGCAGTCAAGTGTAGAGCCCGCAGGGATCAGCCCTCGTCCGAGACGGCTTCGACCTGTCCGGTCGTCTCGCCCTCGTCGATGGAGGCCGCCGCCGTCGCGCCGACCTCGGTGTCGTCGGCCGCGGTCTCCGGCTCGGCGTCCGCTGCAGCGGTCTCGGCCTCCGGCTCGACCTTGTCAGCCTCCTCGACGGGCTCGGGCTCCGTGCCGACGAGCGCCTGGTGGGCCGGAACGCCGCAGTACCGCGACCCGGGGAGCGACGCGTTCGGGCAGCGCTTGCCATTCGACAGGATCGCCGCGCAGCGCCCCGAGGACTCCTCCTCGTCTCCCGCACCTGCGAACGCCGCCTCTGCCTCGGCCTCCGCGAACTCCGCCTCCGACTGGATGTCGATCTTCCAGCCCGAGAGCCGCGTGGCCAGGCGCGCGTTCAGCCCCTCCTTGCCGATCGCCAGCGCGAGCTGGTCGTTCGGGACGACGACGATCGCCTCGCGCGTGTCGTCGTCGATGTAGACCTCGCGCACGCGCGCAGGCGACAGCGCCTTCGCGACGAAACGGGCGGGCTCCGTGTTCCACGGGATGATGTCGATCTTCTCGCCGCGGAGCTCCGAGACGACCATGCGCACGCGCGAGCCACGCGGCCCCACGCAGGCACCGACCGGGTCGACGCCCTGCATGTGCGACTCGACGGCGATCTTCGAGCGATAGCCCGGCTCGCGCGCGACGCCGCGAATCTCGACGAGACCGTCCGCGATCTCCGGCACCTCGAGCTCGAAGAGTGCGCGGATGAGCTCCGGGTCGCGGCGCGACAGGATCACCTGTGGGCCCTTCGTCCCCGACCGAACCTCGGTGATGACCGCCTTGATCCGGCTCCCCTGCTCATAGCGCTCGCCCTCGACCTGCTCGGATCGTGGGAGCAGCGCCTCCACCCGCCCGAGGTCGACGAGCACGTTGTGGCGGTCGCCCGCCTGCTGAACGATCCCGGTGACGACCTCGCCCTGACGGTCGACGTACTCCTCGTACATGATCGCGCGCTCCGCTTCGCGGATGCGCTGCTGGATGACCTGCTTCGCGGTCTGCGCCGCGATGCGGCCGAAGTCGTCCGGCGTGACGTCCGTGCGGTGAATCTGATCCGGAGGCACCTGCGCCCAGTCGAGGTCGAGGTCCTCGTCGGAGACGAGAGTGTGCTGACGCTCTCCGGTCTCCTCCTCGATCCGCTCGAGCTCGGAGATGCGCTCCTCGCGCGCGGCCTCGACGAGCCGCTCCTCGATGTCCCCGGGAATCTCGATCCCGAAGACACGGAACTCGCCCTCGGCGTCGAGCTTCACCTCGGCGTGCCGCCTCGCGCCCGGTGTCTTCTTGTATGCAGCAAGCAGCGCGTCCTCGAGAGCGGCGATGAGGACGCCCTCCTCGATCCCCTTCTCCTTCTCGATCACGTGGATGCCTTCGATGATCTCCTGGCTCATGTCGTCAACCCCTCGTCGATCAGATTCGCCCGCACGATCGCGTCGTACGGGATGTGCAGCGGCTCCGGTTCGCCCGACACGGCGACGGCGACGGCGACGTCTTCGACTTCGACCACCGTGCCGCGGAGGCGCTTCCTGCCGTTGAGCTCGGTATTGGTGCGCACCGCCACGAGCCTTCCCGTGACCGCCTCGAAGTGCTCGGGCTTGCGCAGCGGTCGCTCGAGCCCGGGTGACGACACGTCGATCGTGTAGTCGGCCCGGTAGGCGTCGAGGAGATACGTGACCCGCTCGCAGAGCGCGTGGTCGACGCCGTCGGGATGGTCGATGTAGACACAGAAGCGGCTCGGCGAGAGGAGCTCGACGGCGAGCACCTCGACTCCGGGCAGGCGTCGCTCGACCGCGGGTGCGATCTCCTCGGACAGAGCTCGTTCTCGGCTGAAGGTCGTCGTCGTCATCCGTGTCGCTCCAAAAAGAATGGGCGCCGCGCGCCCATTTCGGTGGATCCTCGAAATGTGGTGCGTCCCAGGATAGCAGCGTGTTTGTCGAGCCAGTTCGACGGACCCGGGCAACCTGGCTCTCGGTCGCACCCGTGACCGCGACCGGCGCCGCAGTCACGTAATGACCTCAGACGTCGACCACGATCGTCACGGGCCCGTCGTTGACGAGCGCGACGTCCATCCTCGCGCCGAAGACGCCGGTCTCCACGCGGACTCCCCGTTCTCGCAGCGTGTCGCAGAACCGCCCGTAGATCGGCTCGGCCACCTCTGGGCGCGCCGCGGCGCCGAAGCTCGGGCGCCTGCCCTTCGAGGTGTCGGCGAGCAACGTGAACTGGCTGACGACGAGAGCGTCGCCTGCCACGTCGAGGAGAGAGCGGTCGAGCCGACCCTGCTCGTCCTCGAAGATGCGCAGGTCGGCGAGCTTGCCCGCAAGGCGAGCCGCGTCGTCCTCCGTGTCCTCCACGGCGACGCCCAGCAGCACGAGGATGCCTCCGCCACACACCGCGCGGACACTGCCGTCGACACTGACGGACGCTTTCCTGACGCGCTGAACGACCGCTCGCACGACGTCGAGTCTGGAGACTGTAAAGGACGACGAGCTACGAGCCGATACCGGGGAGGTGGAAGCGGCACCACACCCCTGGCCGGCCATCGGCTCCCTGATGCTCCGTGACGGTCTCGTCACGAAGGAACAGCTCGAGGACGTGCTCCGAGCGCAGCACGACTCCCCGCGGCAGCGAATCTCGGGCTGGCGCCTCGGCGAGCTCCTCATCGCGCGCGGGCTCGTGACGCAGGGACAGATCGCACAGCTCGTCGCCGAGCAGTACGAGCTCCCCTATCGCGACCTCGACGCATCGCAGATCGACATGAGCGTCGCTCGGCTGCTGTCCGACGAGATGGTCGATCGGTACTCGGCGCTCCCGCTCGAGTCGCTGGCGGACGGCACTCTGCTCCTCGCCGTCGCCGACCCTGCAACCGTCCTCTTCTCGGACGAGCTCAGGCGCACTTTGGGACGCCCCCTGCGCTTCGCGGTCGTCGCGCCGGACTCGATGGACGCAGTCCTGGCATTCATTCGCTCGGATGAGCCGGCCGACTCGACCAGCCTCGCCGCTGCGGAGTGGCCCGGCGGCGCGCCCACCTTCGAGCTCGCCTCCGACACGGACGAGGACGACAACGCAGAGCCTGCGGCCGTCTCGAGCGACCTGCTCTCGACGACCAATGGAGCGCCGACGGACGCCGCTCCGTCCTGCCCTCCGTTGGGAACGCTCCTCGTGCGAGACGGTCTCATCGGCGAGGACGAGCTGGAAGCCGCGCTCGCCCAGCAGCGCCTGTCGTCCGGCAAGCGGCTCGGGGAGATCCTCGTCGAGCGCGGCACGCTCACCCCGGCCGACGTCGCGCGCGTCGTGGCAGAGCAGTACGAGCTGCCGTTCATCGACCTCGCCGCGTTCGACCTCGATCCGCGGGTCGGAGCGCTCCTTCCCCAGGACCTCGCGCAGCGCTACTCGGCAATACCCCTCGACTTCCTCCCTGACGGGTCCCTGCGCGTCGCCGTCGCGGATCCGACGAAGGTGCTCGACCCGGAGGAGATCCTCGCGGCACTCGGCGCACGGCTGAGCTTCGCCGTCGCCGACCCGGAGTCCGTCGAGTCGGCGATCCTCGGCCAGGGCGCGCACGAGCCGACGACTGCGACCGTCTGGCCGAGCCTGGCGCCGATCGGCCCGCCCGTCTCCGACGTCGACACCGACGCCCGCGCGCACCACGACGCATCCGACCTGATCATCGTCCCCGAGCTCGAGCCCGACGAGGCGGCAGCGCCTGAAGCGGCGATCGAGGCCGACCGGGACGATGACATGTCGCAGGAAGACGCGAGCGGGCTGCTCGTCGCCTCGGAGCACGCCGCGCTGGTGCCCGAGACGGACGTCGAGCTCGTCGTCGACGCGTCGCGCGAGAGCGCCGAGCATGCAGCCATGGAAGCTCTCGAGATTGAAGCCGCCCCCGATGCGACGGTCGCCGAGGAGAGTCGAGAGCACCGCAAGCGCGGACTGTTCTCCCGCCTCCGGAAGACGCACGAGCCCGAGGATGTGCGTGCTGAGCTCGAAGCAGTAGACGATCTCGACGAGGGAGCCCACGCCGACGCCGCAGAGACGTTCGCCGCGGAGGCCGAGACGACCACAACGGCCGAGACGACCGACGAGGTCGACGCGATCGCCGGGCTCCTGCTCGCAGGTGAGGCGGCTGCCACCGACAGCGAGCCAGTCGGAGCGACCGCGAGCGATCCGACCGAGCGCGGCGCCGAGCAGGCTGCGGTGCTCCGGCTCTGGCTCGCCGGCGAGCCCGCCGAGACCGACATCACGTCATCCGCACCCGCGACCGACCACTCCCGTGACGACGCACCGCTCGCCGAGACGGCGCTCACACACCCCGATGACGGGCCTGTGGTCGAGTGGGAACCGGCTGTGGGCCACGCCCCGCACGACTGGATCGAGAGCGATGAGGTCGCGGACGCAGTGCCGGTCGTCGCCAGACCCGCACCCGAGGCATCGACCGAGGTCGACGAGTCGACTCCCGTCCCCGCTGGCCCCGAGTACGACGACACCGTGAGTGCCGAGTGGTGGTCGGCGGAGGCCGAGACACCTGTCGTCGATGATCCGCCCGCAGCTCCGATCGAGCCGTCCGACGAGCCTCCGGTCGAGGTGCACGACACCGACGAGGACGCCGGACACGCCTGGAGCGAGGACACCATCCAGGAGCTCGAGTTGCCCGCCGCAGTGGAGCACGAGGCCGCCTCGGACGAGGCGACCACCGACGCCGAGGCCGTAGTCGAGGCGACGACCGAGGCGCCAGGCGAGGCGCCAGGCGAGGCGATAGTCGAGGCCGAACTCGAGGCGCCGGCCACGCCCGAATGGCACGTCCCGTTCGCCACCACGTGGACGGCCGATGCCGGCTCACCCCTGCCGGAGACCGTCGAGATCCCCGAGTACGGTGACGACTCCTGGTCGGTGGAAGACACACGAGATCCGGAAGCCGCGGGCGACAGGGACGACTCGACGTTCGGGGCTCCGGCGACGTGGGAGGTCGACAACGAGCCTCACGTCGAGCCCGAGCTCCCGGCGGCCGAGGCGCTGGAGAGCGACGACGTCTCCGAGCCGGTCGAGGCGACCTGGCAGGCGCCGTACGACGACGACGCAGAGATCAGCGCACCGGAGGCTCGAGAAGCGAGTGACGGAGCCGCAGGCGAGACCCACATCGACGAGCGATCGGCGGAGAGCGTCGCGGAGGTCGATCCGTGGCTGCTGGAGATCGCGCCTGACGCCGCCGAGTCCCACGAGGAAGAGGAAGCGTCCTTCGAGCTCACTCCGAGCGCCGCCTCCGATCACGCCGCGTACAGCGCTTTCGGCGAGTCGCTCGAGCCGCATCCCGGCGAGCGCAGCGACCCAGAGATCGCGGCCGACGTCCACGAGGACGAGTACAGCGACCCGACGCCGCCCTGGAGCGAGTCTTCTGCACTCCAGGCCGTCGTGGAGATGAGCGCTCCCGAGTCCCCGGCGATCGAGATCGCTTTCCCCGGCGCCGCGGAAGCCCCGACGGAACCGCTCCACGAGGATGAGCTCGCGCCGATCATCGAGCGCGCGACGGCTCTCGGTGCGAGCACCCTCCACTTCTCGGCGCAGGAGCACGGCATCGTCGTTCGCGCCCGCGTCGACGGCGTCCTCCGCAAACTGGACACGGTGACGGGCACCGCCCGCTTCGCACTCGCGCGCGAGCTGAGCTCCGCCGCGCAGAGCGGAACCTTCGCAGCCGGGCGCGTCACGGCGCTCCCCACTCCCCACGGCGAGACCGTGACACTTCGCTTCCGCCCGAGCGGGGCCGGCGCCACGCTCGACACCCTTTCCTTGAATCCAGCCGATCGCGAGACGCTCGAGCGCGCGCTCCGACAGCCGTTCGGGCTCGTTCTCTTCGTCGGGTCGGCCGGCAGCGGTCAGTCGGGAACTCTCTCCGCGGCGCTGCACGACCTCGCAGCGACGGAGCGCGCGGTCATGACGATCGAGGATCCCATCCTCCACGTCGTCCCGGGGGCCGACCAGGTGGCCGTCGATCACACTGCCGGACGCGGGTATGCCGACGGTCTTCGCGAGCTGCTCGGCTCCGATCCCGACGCGATCGTGGTCGGCGAGCTCGCCGACGAGGCGACCGCGCGGCTCGCACTCGCGGCCGCGACCGGGCACCTCGTGGCCTCCTCACTGCTCGCCCCGTCCGCCGTCGGCGCACTTGACCGCCTCGCGGCGCTCGGAGTCGACCTCGACCTCGTCGCCTCGACTCTCTCGCTCGTGATCGCGCAGCGGCTCGTGCGTCGGCTGTGCGACCACTGTCGCAAGGGCTACTACGCGACCGCCACGGACACCGCTGCCCTTCGGCGCCCGGAGGACGAGATCGGTCGCCGCCTGCTGGCCCGCGGCACGGGCTGCGAGCAGTGCGGTGAGACCGGATACGCGGGAACGATGGGGATGTTCGAGCTTCTCGTCCCCAACGACGAGGTGCGCACACTCGTCGCCGGCGGCGCAGCCGCATCGGAGCTCGAGCGGGCAGCGCGGCTCGCCGGCAAGCGCACGCTCGCAGACGACGGCGTGAGGCTCGTTCTCGAAGGGCACACGACGGTCTCCGAGATCCAGCGCGTCCTCGGACGCGCGTTGTTCGCCTAGGTAGCTGCCTCGCTGTCGCCGCCGGGCTCGAGCGACATCCCCGCGTCTCGCGGCGCCCCGCGGAGAACCGTCGCGAGCTTGAGATGGCCGAGTGCCTCCCGCGACTTCCCCCGGTTGGAGAGCGCTCGCCCGAGCGCATAGTGCGCGAACTCGTCGTCCGGGGAGAGCTCCACGAGGGCGCGGAACTCGGCCTCGGCCTCACTCCAGCGCCGCGTGCGGAAGTAGGCGATCCCGAGCGCTTCCCGGATCGAGCGCGACCCCGGCTCGCGGTCACGTGCGCGCTCGAGTGGTTCCGTCGCCTCGTCGGGACGCCCGGCTCGCAGGTGCCGCCGACCGTCCTGGAAGAGATCGTACGTCTCCATCTCGGTCACTCGCTCCATCCTCCGCCTAGCGAGCGAACGGAGACGAACCCGCGCAGGCGCCGCCACGCCGAGAGCTCGCCGCGCGCGGCCCGAAGCAACGCGCGAAGCTCCCGTCGCGCCGCCTGGGCGCTGCGGCGAGCGTCGTCGGGAGGGCCGAAGCGCGCGCGTCCCGCCGCCTCGGAGAATGCGTGGCCGTCCGGTCCGATCTCGTCGGTGACCGCCGCCCCGAGGTCGTCCAGGGTGGCGCCTGGAGCGACGGCGATGCCCTGGTCCCGGAGGAAACCCTCGAGCTCTCTTCGCGAGGCGGTGGCGACGGCCCGCGGGTCGCGAGAGACGTACCTCGCCCGGCGGGCGACCGCCTTCGTGAGGCCGAGCGCGCCCGCTCCTGCGATGCCGAGGAGCGCGAGGAGCCCGAGGAGCGTCGGGCGACGATCGCCTCCTGACGAGGGCTCGAAGGCACCGCGGCGACCGGTGACGCCGCGTCCCTGAGTCGCACCGACGGCGTCGACCGCGTCCAGATCGCCCCGACCGAGAGCGGCGACGGCCTGCGCGTTCTCGGACGCGAACGAGTAGACGCCCGAGAGCGTTCCACGCCCGGGCGTCGGGTCGAACGCCACCCAGCCCTGCCCCGGGAACCAGGCTTCGACCCATGCGTGCGCGTCGTGGTCGCTGACGCTCCACACCTTCCCGGCGCGCCGTCCACTCGTGAAGCCCACGGCGACACGAGCAGGGACTCCGAGCAGGCGCAGCATGACCGCCATCGCGCCCGCGTAGTGCTGGCAGTACCCCTCCTTCGAGGCCGTCACGAACTCGACGAGAGGGGGCAGCGCAGAGAGCCGGGCCGGTCGCTCTTCATAGGTGAACCCCCCACTCCTTCGGAACCACGACTCGAGCGCGAGGACGGCGGCATACGGCGTCCTCGAGTCTCGCGTGACCCGGACGGCCTCGTCGTACAGCGGCTCGTACTCCGAGAGGGCGAACGTCGGGTTCGCGAGCACGTCGCGCACGACCTCTTCCCGGCCAGCGGCTTCGAATGGCGGGAGCACGCGTCCCCAGACGACGAGAAACCGTCGAGCCGCCCCAGGGTAGACGGTCGGTGCAGCGGCAAGATCGTTGGGGGTCGGGTCGGGCGCATAGCTCCACACCCGGTAGCGGGTCCCGCTCGGAATCGTCCTCCGCGCGCGGATCACGCCGCCCGTGAGGTGAAAGACGGTGCCGAGCGAGCCGGCGGAGATCGCCACGGGAGTGCCCGCCGCGGCGACCCGGTCGTCCACGAGCGCCTTCACCTCGACGCGTTGCTCCATCCAGCGAGAGCGGTCTCGCGCCTGCGGGGGCATGAGCGAGTCCAGGGGGATGTCGCCCTCCGCCGGGCCGATCTGCTGCGGATAGAGCTCCTCGAACCAGCGATCGGCCGTGAACAGGTCGAGCGTCGAGACCCTCCAGTACTGGCCGCTCTCGGGCCCCTCGACCTCCATCACGACGGTGCGCGTCGGCGGAAAGCTGATCCCGTCGTAGTTGGCGTTCCACACGAAGCGCACGCCGAGTGCGGAGGCGGGCACTCCCCGGAAGTCCCACGATCGCCAGTCCAGCGCGGGGCTCTGTGAGATCGACGTGGTCGCCGAGATCCCGGCCGCGACGGCGACGACAGCGGAGGCGGCAGTCACGGAGACCGCCGCCCCACGGGCCGACCGTACTCCGAGCGCGATGAGGAGCGAGAGGACGGCTCCGAGAGCGAGCGCCCCGAGCAGGACGGCGTCCGACTCGGTCAGCGTCGCGGGCCAGCCGACGCCGACGATGGTGACGGCGGCAGCGCCTAGCGGGCGCCGGGCAGCGACGAGCTGCGCCGACGCCGCGACGAAGCCGAAGACAGCGAGGGTCACGACGGAGTGCATGTCGGCGTGCCGTGCCGGATCGAACGGGAGGACGACGCCGTAGAAGTCTCCGATCCCGTTGCTGAGGGACCGGAGAACGGGCTCGAACAGGTCGTCCTTGCGCAGCGACGCCGACGGACGGGCTCCCGCCGCGACCATGATCACGGCCGCAGCGGCGAGGACGAGCGCGATCGCGCGCTGCCACCAGCGTCGAGGCAGTGCCGTGGCCAGCGCGATCGCCGCGACCACGCCCGCGGCGCCCCAGAGCGGCGGCTGCTCCGTCGTGAGCCAGGCGAACACGATCGCGGCCGCCGGAACGAGCGAGGCGGCGAGCGTCCTACGCATGTGCCGACGCCTTCCTCGCGGTGAGCTCGAGCGCGGCGGCGAGCTCGTCGCCTGAACGCACGATCGCGATGGGGATGCCCGCGGCGGCGAGCCGGAGGGCTCCGGGGCTCACACGCGTCGGCCGCCCGCGGAAGCTCGGCGCGTCGATCCAGACGACCGCGACGCGCCGCTGCGCCGTCGCCCGCACCAGCTCTGCCGTGGCAAGTGGGTCGAGCACGGACGTGACGACGAAGAGCTGCCCCGCCTGCATCGCCGCGGACCGGCTGCGCCGGAGGACGTTCGCGAGGCCGTGCATGGAGTCGGGCTGCGCGGAGGCGAGAACGTCGAGCGCGGCCACCAGGTCTCCGTCGAGAGCACGAACGGTCACCACGTGCGACTCGCGGCCGGTCGTCACGAGCGATGCCCGGCGTCCTCGTCCCACGAGCGCCTTCACGAGCGAGCCTGCCGCGCGCACCGCAACGTCGAAGCTCGCGTCGGGCGCCTCACCGGCCGCGCCTGCGGGATCGCAATCGAGGAGGACCGCAACGGTGTCGCGGGGGGAGTCCTGGAGCTCCTTCACCATCAGCTGACCCCGTCTCGCCGTCGTCGGCCAGTGCACGCGCCGGAGCGACTCGCCCTGCTCGTACTCACGCACGGAGTGGAGGTCGAATCCGACCGGACGGCGGAAGAGCAAGCGTCTGCCGTCGTCGCCGAGCCGACCCATGTCGGTGAAGAGGGAACCGAGATCGACGAGTCGCGGGTGGACGAGCACCGCGGCGCGAGCCTCGGCTGGCACCGTCACCGCGCCCAGGCCCAGATGGTCACCGAGCACGACGCGTGCCTCGCTCAGCTCGAAGCGCCCGCGAGGGAGGCGTCCGAGGTCGAGCACCCCTTTGGACACGCGACCGTGACCCGGCAGACGGCACTCGATGTCTCCCCACCGACCGAGTGTTCCGCGGACGGTGACAGTGCCGACCGGAACGCGCGACGCGCGGTGGAGCTCGACCCGGAGTCGGACCCGGTCGCCTTCCACGGCCGGTCGCGGCTCGACCGAGAGCGCCAGCGCCACCGGGCCGCGCGCCGCGCCGGCCCAGGCGCGGGCGAGGCCGACGGCGAGAAGGAGACCGAGGCCGGCCACCGTGAGGGGGCGTGATCCGAGTGCGAGCGCGGCGCCGGTCACGGATGCTCCGAGGAGCGCCGACCAGCCGAGACGTGTCATACGGGAACCGATGTCTGCTCCAAGGCCTCCCCGACCGCCTCCTCCGCCGTGGTTCCCGCAGCGCGCGCCTCGGGAGCGACGATCAGCCGATGGGAGAGGACGGCGACCGCGACGGCCTGGACGTCCTCGGGCAGGACGAACTCGCGCGAGGCCGCGAGAGCGCGCGCCTTCGCCATCCGCAGGAGCGCGATGCCGGCCCGCGGACTGGCGCCGAGCGCAAGCAGCGGGCTCGCCCGTGTGTGCCGCAGCAGCGCGACGACGTAGCGGCCCAGGCTCTCCTCCACGAACACTCGCTTCGCGGCCGCGATCGCCGTGAGCACATCGTCGCGGTCGGCGACCGGCTCGAGGTGGTCGAGCGGAGGGCGGGTCGTCTGCTCGGCCAGCATGCGCGCCTCCTCGGCGAGCGGCGGGTAGCCGAGCGACAGCCGCGCCGTGAAGCGGTCGAGCTGCGCCTCGGGGAGCGGGTACGTCCCCTCGTACTCGATCGGGTTCTGGGTCGCGAGCACGAGGAACGGCGCCTCGAGCGCGTACGTCGCGCCGTCGATGGTCACCTGCGCCTCCTGCATCGCCTCCAGGAGCGCTGACTGCGTCTTCGGAGACGCACGGTTGATCTCGTCGGCCAGGAGGACGTTGGCGAACACGGGCCCGGGACGAAGCTCGAAGGTGTTCGTCTGCTGGTTGAAGACGTTCACGCCCGTGACGTCCGTCGGCAGCAGATCGGGCGTGAACTGCACGCGCGAGAACGACAGGTGCAGCGAGCGGGCGAGCGACTTCGCGAGCACGGTCTTCCCCACGCCCGGAAAGTCCTCGATGATGAGGTGCCCCTCGGCGACCAGGACGAGGACGGCGAGCTCGAGCGTCTCGTGGGGAGCGCGAACGGAGGACTCGAGATTGCCCACGACGCGCGCGACCACGTCCGCCGCCGCGGCAGCAGACACCGCCTCGTGAGCGGGCATGCCGTCCGTCATCCCGACGAGAGTAGCCGCTCGACCTCGTCCAGCACCGCGGCCGCGATGGCCCGCTTGGAGGCCTTCGGCACGTGCTGGTCGCCCGCCGCGGAGACGATCACGACCTCGTTCTCCTCCGCGTCGAAGCCGATGTCGTCGCGGGAGACGTCGTTGAACACGAAGAGATCTGCCCCCTTCTGGCGCGCCTTCTCGCGGGCTCGCTCGAGGCCTACGTCGCCACCATCGGCCGCGAACCCCACGAGCACCTGGCCCGGACGCCGTGCCTCTCCGAGCGCTGCGAGCACGTCGCGCGTGGCCTCGAGCTCGACGGTCCACGGCTCGGCGCTCTTCGGACGCTTGTCGTCGCGAGGAGCGACAGGACGGTAGTCGGCGACCGCGGCAGCCATGACGACGACATCCGCGTCGCTGCGGGCGAGCGCCTCACGCTCGAGGTCGGCCGCGCTGGGCGTGTCGACGACGCGGATGCCGGACGGAGCGGAAACCGCAAGGTTGGCGCCGAGCAGCGTCACCTCTGCTCCCCGCGCGCGCGCCTCGATCGCCAGCGCGACTCCCATGCGGCCCGAGGAGCGGTTGCCGACGAAGCGGACGGCGTCGATCGGCTCCCGCGTACCCCCGGCCGAGACGATGACGGTGCGCCCGCGAAGAGCGCTGGCCGGCTGTGGGTCGCCCGCGAGGATCGCCTCGACTCGGGCGGCGATCTCCTCCGGCTCGGCCATCCGGCCGGTTCCCACCTCACCTTCGGCCAGCTCGCCCGCGACGGGGCCGAGCACGTCGACGCCGCGGGCGCGCAGGATCTCCACGTTCGCGACCGTTGCGGGATGCTCCCACATCCGGACGTTCATGGCAGGCGCGACGACGACGGGGCCGTCGTGGGCGAGCGCTGCCTCCGTGAGGACGTCGTCCGCGAGGCCGTGCGCGAGGCGAGCGAGGGTGTTCGCCGTGAGTGGTGCGATCACGAGCACGTCGGCCCGCTCGAGGTGCGGATACGCACTCTCGTCGGGAGCTCTGCGCGCGAGCGCGAAGAACGTCTCCGCAGAGACGAACCGCTCGGCGCCTCTCGTCACCAGCGGGTACACGTCGTGACCCGCCTTCACGAGCAGGCGCACGAGCGTGCAGGCCTTGTAGGCCGCGATCCCCCCGGTGACGCCGAGCAGGACGCGTGCCACGAGCGACGGCGGCTAGCCCGCCGGCAGCTGGTACGTGATCTTCCCGCCGGCTACCTCTTCCATCGCCATGGTGAGGTAGTTCTTCGAGCGGGACTCGATGAGCGGCGGCGGGGCCTCTTCGAAGCCGATGCCCTCACCGAGCTGGTGGTGGTAGTTGTTGATCTGACGCGCCCGCTTCGCCGCCACGATGACGAGCGTATAGCGGGAGTTCTCGGTCTTCGCGAGCAGCGTGTCGAGCCGTGGGTGAATCATGATCGCGCCATGGTAGCTGGCGCTGGCTAGGTTCGGTCGGAGGCCAGCTCCAGCTCGCACTCCACGATGGCCGCGAGTGCCGACGTGGCCCGCTCGACGTCGTCGTTGCGCACCATGTAGCGAAAGCGGTGCGCCTGCTCGAGCTGCTCGCGGGCGAGGGCGATCCGCTCGCCGATCTCCCCCGTGCTCTCCGTCGCGCGCTCGCGCAGGCGCCGTTCGAGCTCGGGGACGTCCGCCGCGATGAAGATGGTCACGCTCCCGTCGACCTCCGCCTGGACGCGGAGGGCGCCCTCGAGCTCGAGCTCCAGGACGCAGACCCTACCCTCGCTCGCGATCCGCTCGATCTCGGAGCGCAGCGTCCCGTACCGGCGTCCCGAGACGTAGGCCACGTGCTCGAGGAACTGCCCCTGGTCCACGCGGCGCAGGAAGTCGACCTCCGATAGGAACCAGTACTCGCGCCCGTCCTCCTCGCCCGGCCTGCGCGCGCGGGTGGTCGCCGATACCGCGACCTCGAGCTCCGGCACGCGCTCGAGCAATCCCGCGATGAGCGTTCCCTTCCCTGCACCCGACGGCCCCGTGACGACGAAGACGGGCCGCACGGATCCGCCCACGCGGCTACCCGCGGTGGTTGAAGAGCTGGACGAGCTCGGTCCGCTGGCGCTCGGACAGCCCGCCGACGGTCTTCGACTGGCTGATCCGGCACTGGTTCAGCAGACGCGCCGCCTTCACCCGGCCGAACTTGGGAACGGCCATGAGCATGTCGAAGACCTTGGCCGTCTCGACGTACTCCGGAGGATCGAGCAGGATCTCCTCGATCTGTGCGTCACCGGCCTTGAGGTCTCGCTTGAGCTGCGCGCGGCGGACACGCACGTCGTTCGCACGCTGGAGGGCCTCCATCCTCTGGTCGAGTGACCGGGCGGGCGCCTGGGCGTGCGTCTTCGCGGAGACCATGAGCCGGACGAGTCTACCAAGACTGCCCCCCGGGTCAAGGTGAACCGTTTTAGGCTATTTGCAGGTCTTTTGCTGTTGTCTGCCGTGACTACTGACGCGACGTTGCCGCCGATTCGAGTGCGAGGGCCTGCATCGCGCTCGCTGACGTGTGCCCGCGCGACCGAACCTCTGCAGCGAGCTCCTCGCGTATTCGTCCCGGTGCAAGCGGATCGCAGAAGAGCGCGGTGCCGACGGCAACCGCACTCGCCCCTGCAGCGACGAGCGTGAGCGCGTCCATGCCGGAGGTCACGCCTCCCATGCCGACGATCGGGAGCTCCGTCGCCGCCGAGCACGCGCTGACGCAGGCCGCCGCGATCGGGAGGAGCGCCGGGCCCGAGTAGCCTCCCGCCCCCCGCCCGAGTCGCGGGCGGAGCGTCTCGGGATCGAGCGCCAGCCCGCGGATCGTGTTCACGAGCGAGAGCCCGTCCGCTCCCGCGTCCTCGAGTGCGCGAGCGAGCTCCGCGATGTCCCACGTCGCCGGCGAGAGCTTCGCGTACAGCGTCTTGCCGGTCGCACTGCGCGCCGCCCGGACGATCTCCACCGCCGTCTCCTCTGCCTCGTCCACGTTGGGGCACGAGAGGTTGAGCTCGATCGTGGTGACCTCGGCGCGCGCATCCAGGCGCTCGCAGACGAGGGCGAAATCGCGAGCCGAGAACCCGCCGGCCGAGACCCAGATAGGCACGCCGAGCCGGGCGAGAGCGGGCAGGTGCTCCGCGACGATCGCATCGATCCCGGGGTTCTGGAGGCCGATGGAGTTCAGCATCCCGTGCTCGACCTCCGCGATCCGCGGCGCAGCGTTGCCCTCCCGGGGCAGCGGCGTCACCGTCTTCGTCACGAACGCGTCGAGCTGGCGCGCCACGTCCGGCGCCACGAGCGCGTCGAGGCAACCCGAGGCGTTGAGGATCGGAACGCTCACCGGAGCACGGGGCCCTCGACGCACAGACGCACGTACCGTCCGTCGACCTCCACGACGCACCCGTAACAGGCGCCGTACCCGCATGCCATCGGCGCCTCCCACGCGAGCTGGGCGCCGGGGACGGCTGCACGCACCGCCTCGAGCATCGGCTCCGGGCCACACGCGAGCACGTCGCCCGGGTCGGAGCCGAGAAGCTCCGTGACGAGGTGTGGCTCGACGACCACTTCCGCGCCGGAGAGAAGGCGAGCCGCCTCGGCGTGAAGCTCGCTTCGGAAGCCGAGCATCGCGGGCGCTCCACCGAGTACGTGCTGAAGGTACGGCATCGGCGCGATCCCGATGCCTCCGGCGACGATGACCGGGCGCTCGACGTCGAGGTCGAAGCCGTTGCCGAGCGGGCCGAGGACGTGGATCGCCTCGCCCGGCCGGAGCGCGCAGAGCGCACGGGTGCCCGGGCCGATCGGGTCGATCAGGAACGCGAGCTCGCCCGGCGGCGCGAGGCAGAGGCTCATGGGGCGCGGGAGCACACGACCCGGCGTCTCGAGCATGAAGAACTGCCCCGGCGCGCCGGGCTGGAGGCTCCCTCGCTCGAGCCGAAGGAGCGTGTACGGACCGACCTCCTCGGTGCCCACGACCTCGAGTCGGCCGCGTGTGGCCTCGCGACCGCCGAGCAACAGACTGTTGCCCGGCCGGTCGGTGACGGTGTGCGAGGCGCTCACGTCTCGCTCCCTATCCGCTCCTGGAGCGAGAGCGCGGACTCGGCCCGCGCGTTCCCGATCGCGTGCACCGCAGCCGCCGCGCCGGAGATCGTCGTCACGCACGGGACGCGTGCCACCTGCGCCGCCTCGCGGATGAGATAGCCGTCCGCTCGCGCACCGCCGCCCTGCGGAGTGTTGATGACGAGGTCGCACCGCCCGCGGCGCACGAGGTCGACCACCGTCGCCTCGCCGGGCCCCGCGTCGGCGACCTTCGCGACGTCGTCGATCTCGAGACCGGCCGCGCGGAGCGTGCGCCCCGTGCCCTCGGTCGCGACGATCCGGAAGCCGAGGCCGGCGAGGGCTGCGGCGACCGCGACGGCGGCGGGCTTGTCCTCGTCGCGCACCGACAGGAACGCCGTCCCCGAGGTCGGCAGCGGGCGGCCGGCTGCACGCTCCGCCTTCGCGAGGGCGGTCGGGAGATCTGCGGCGCTCGCCATGACCTCGCCTGTCGAGCGCATCTCCGGGCCGAGCACCGGATCCGCTCCGGGGAAGCGCGCGAACGGCAGGACTGCGGCCTTCACGCTCACCTGGGCGGGTCGCGGGACGGGGAGGTCGAGCTCGGCGAGCGTCGCGCCGGCGGCGAGACGGCAGGCCGCGTCCACGAGGTTGATCCCGATCGCCTTGCTCGCGAACGGCACCGTCCGCGACGCGCGCGGGTTCACCTCCAGGACGTACGCGGCGCCGTCCGCGATCGCGAGCTGGACGTTGAGCAGGCCCACCACGCCGAGAGCAGGTCCGAGCCGCTTGACGACGTGCTCCACCTCGAGCGCCGCAGCGAGCGTCAGCGACGGCGCCGGGAGCACGCAGGCCGAGTCGCCGGAGTGGATGCCGGCCTCCTCGACGTGCTGCATCACGGCCGCGATGTAGACCTCCTCGCCGTCGCAGAGCGCATCGACGTCGAGCTCGATCGCATGCTCAACGAAACGGTCCAGGAGGACCGCCTGGCGCGCAGGGACGGGATCCGCTGCCTCGCGGATCCCGTCCGCGCGAGGATCCCTGAAGGCGTCCGCTTCGCGCCCGCCAGGTCGGCGATGTATCCCATCCGCCCCGTGGACGGCGGCCATCGCCGCCTCGAGCTGGTCGTCGTCGTAGCAGACGCGCATCGCCCGACCGCCGAGCACGTACGAGGGACGGACGAGCACCGGGTAGCCGATCTCGACGGCCGCCTGTTGCGCCTCCTCGGCGGTCGAGACCACCGCCCACGGCGGGCAGCGGATGCCGAGCTCCTCGACGAGCGACCCGAAGCGCTCGCGGTCCTCGGCCAGGTCGATCGCGTCGTGGGGCGTTCCGAGGATCCGATACCCGCCCTCCTCGATCGCCCGCGCGAGGCGGAGCGGCGTCTGGCCGCCGAACTGGGTCACGACCCCGACCGGCTGCTCGCGGTCGCAGACGGCGAGCACCTCCTCCGGGGAGAGCGGCTCGAAGTAGAGGCGATCCGAGGTGTCGTAGTCGGTGGAGACGGTCTCCGGGTTGCAGTTGACCATCACCGCCTCGTAGCCGAGCGCGCGAAACGTCTGCGCAGCGTGGACGCAGCAGTAGTCGAACTCGATCCCCTGGCCGATCCGGTTCGGGCCCGAGCCGAGAATGACGACGCGCGGCTTGTCTCCGGTCGGGGGCGCCTCGTCGGCCTCTCCCCAGGTCGAGTAGTGGTAGTTCGACGCCGCCTCCACCTCGCCCGCGCACGAGTCCACGCGCCGGAACGCGGGCCTGATCCCGAGCTCGTGCCGCCGGCGGCGCACCTCGACCCCGCTCAGGCCGAGCGAGGCGCCGATCGTGTCGTCTCCGAAGCCCGCACGCTTCGCGCGCAGCAGGTCTCCGCTCGCGAGCTCCCCCTTCGCCCGCTCGATCTCCGCCCGGAACCACGGATGCAGGTCGTCGGGAAGGTCGTCGAGCGTCGCCCACGGCGTCGGTGATCCGGGATCGAGCTCCCGGGAGCCGAAGGCCTTGAGGAATGCCTCCGAGAACGTCCGGCCGATGCCCATGGCCTCGCCGACCGACTTCATCTGCGTGCCGAGCGTCGTGTCGGCGCCCGGGAACTTCTCGAACGCGAAGCGCGGGAACTTGCAGACGACGTAGTCGAGCGTCGGCTCGAAGCTCGCCGGCGTGGTCTTCGTGAGGTCGTTGGGGATCTCGTCGAGCGTGTACCCGACCGCCAGCTTGGCCGCCACCTTCGCGATCGGGTAGCCGGTCGCCTTCGAGGCGAGCGCCGACGAGCGCGAGACACGCGGGTTCATCTCGATGACGCGCACCTCGCCGGTCTCACGGCTGCGCGCGAACTGGATGTTCGAACCGCCCGTCTCGACACCGACGGCGCGGATGATCGCCGCGGCAGCGTCGCGGAGCTCCTGGTAGGCCTCGTCGGAGAGCGTCATCTGCGGGGCGACCGTGACCGAGTCACCGGTATGCACGCCCATCGGGTCGAGGTTCTCGATCGAGCACACGACGACGACGTTGTCGGCGCGGTCGCGGATCACCTCCAGCTCGAACTCGTCCCAGCCGACGAGCGACTCGTCCACGAGCACCTGTCCGATGGGCGACTCCGCGAGTCCGCGCTCCACTTGCCGGTAGAGCTCGTCGCGTGTCGCTGCGAACCCGCCGCCGTGGCCGCCGAGGGTGAAGGCCGGCCGCACGACCGCCGGGACCTCCATGCCCTCGAGCTCGCCGAGCGAGGTGACGATGCGCGACGTCGGCACCTCCAGGCCGCAGCTTCGCACCGCCTGCCGGAACTCGTCTCGGTCCTCGGCGCGGCGGATGACCTCGACCGGGGCCCCGATGAGCTCGACCCCGAGGTCGTCGAGGATCCCCGCCTCTGCGAGCGAGACCGCGAGGTTGAGCGCGGTCTGGCCGCCGAGGGTCGGCAGAAGCGCGTCCGGGCGCTCGCGCTCGAGCACGGAGGCGACGCTCTCGGGATCGAGCGGCTCGATGTACGTGCGGTCGGCGAAGCCCGGGTCGGTCATGATCGTCGCCGGGTTCGAGTTGACGACGATCGTCCGGAACCCGTCCTCGCGCAAGACCTTGAGCGCCTGGCAGCCCGAGTAGTCGAACTCGCAGGCCTGCCCGATGACGATCGGGCCCGACCCGATGACGCAGATCGACTCGAGATCAGTGCGACGCGGCATCTACCGACGAACCTCCTCGACCCAGCGGTCGAGGATCGGCCAGGCATCGTGGGGACCGGGGCCGGCCTCGGGGTGGAACTGCACCGAGCGGGCGCGCAGCTCCGGGAAGTCGAAGCCCTCGACCGTGCCGTCGTAGAGCGAGACATGCGTCGCCTCGGCGCTCTCGGCGGAGGCGACGGCGAACCCATGGTTCTGGCTCGTCACGAGCACGCGCCCGGAGCGCCGCTCGAGCACCGGGTGGTTTGCACCGCGATGGCCGAAGGGGAGCTTGTACGTCTCGTGCCCGGTGGCGAGGCCGAGCAGCTGGTGCCCGAGGCAGATCCCGAGCACCGGGACCCTCCCGAGAAGCTCGCGGACGGTTTCGACCTCGGCCTCGAGCGGCTCCGGGTCGCCGGGGCCGTTCGAGAGGACGACGCCGTCGAAGGCGACCAACTCATCGGGCGGTGCGGTATGCGGAAACACGGTGACGGACGCACCGGCGATTGCGAGCCGGCGGAGAATGGATCGCTTCGTCCCGTAGTCCACGACCGCGATCCGTGGTGAGCCCTCCTCGCGAAAGACGTAGGCGGTCGGCGAGGAGACCTGCGAGACGAGCGCCTGCCCTTCCATCAGCGGCGCCGCACGCACCTGCTCGAGCGCCTCCTCGACCGAGAGCTGGGCCTCGTCGGAGACCGCGACGGCTCGCATCGCCCCCGCATCGCGGAGTCGAAGCACGAGCGAGCGCGTGTCGATCTCCTCCAGGCCGACGAGCCCGTGCTCGCGGAGCCAGCCCGCCCACTCCTCTCCCCCGAGCCGGCGCATGAGTGCAGCCTTCGCATGGGGGCGCTCGGACTCCCCGCGCTCGTCGGCGACGCCGTAGTTGCCGACCATCGGCGCGGTGAAGCACACGAGCTGCTCCGCGTAGCTCGGGTCGGTGACCGTCTCCTGGTAGCCCGTCATGGCGGTCGTGAAGACCGCTTCGCCGAAGGCCGCGCCTGTGGCGCCCACCGAGCGGCCGCGAAGAACGGTGCCGTCCTCGAGCAGCAGATAGGCGCTCACGCCGCGTACACCTCTCGCCCGTCCGCGATCGTCCGGAGGACGCGGCCGCGCAGCGTCTGGCCGAGAAGCCAGGAGTTCACCGACAGCGAGCGGAACCCGTCCTCGGTGACCTCCCATTCTCTCTCCAGGTCGAGGACGACGACGTTCGCCCGCGCTCCGATCTCCACGCGGGGCTCGTCGAGCCCGAATGCGCGCGCGGGTCCCGCGGACATCCGCTCGAGAAGCGTCTCGAGCGAGAGCGCTCCGGGGACGACGAGATGCGTGTGGAGCGCGGCGAACGCGGTCTCCAGGCCGGTGACCCCGAACGGCGCCTCCTCGAACGGCACATCCTTCTCGTGCCTCGCGTGCGGTGCGTGATCGGTCGCGATGCAGGAGATCGACCCCCGCCGCAGCGCGTCGCGCAGCGCCTCCCGATCACCGTCTCCCCGCAGCGGCGGGTTCATCTTGACGTTCGGGTCGAGCGAGCGCACGGCCTCGTCGGTCAGGACGAGGTGGTGTGGCGTGACCTCGGCGGTCGCGGGAACGCCGTCCTCGACGGCGTGCTCCAGCGCGTCCACCGACCCCTGCGCCGAGAGGTGCATGAGGTGGACGCGGTTCCCCTCGAGGCCCGCGAGCGCGAGGTCGCGCTGCACCATCACGCTCTCGGCCGCGGACGGGTAGGGGCCGAGCCCCAGCTCTGCGGCGACCTCGCCCTCGTGGACGTGGCCGCCGCGCGACAGCGTCGGCTCCTCGCAGTGGAGCGCAAGCGGGAGCGCCGTCAGCCCGCCGTAGCGGAGCGCGCGGCGCAGAATGCCCGCCGACGTCACGGGGAGGCCGTCGTCGGTGAATGCCGCGGCGCCGGTCGCTGCGAGCTCCACCATCTCGGTGAGCTCTTCGCCCCGCTGCCCCTTGGTGATCGTCGCCATGAAGCCCGTCGGGACGACCGCCTCCTCCCGCGCGCGGTCGAGCAGCGAGCCGAGGACCGCCGCGGAGTCGACCACCGGGTCGGTGTTCGGGATCGCGAGGATCGCGCAGTACCCGCCCGCTGCGGCCGCCTCCGTCCCCGAGCGGATCGTCTCCTCGTCCTCGCGCCCGGGCGTCCGCAGGTGCACGTGTGGGTCCACGAAGGCGGGCGCGAGCACCAGGCGCGCGTCGTCGCCCGGCTCGAGCGCCGTGATCACGCCGTCCTGGATGGTCACGCGGAGGCACGCGTCGATCCCCTGCACCGGGGCGACCACCCGGCCCTCGAGGACGAGGGAGCACCCGCGTCCGCTCCGCGACGCGAGCGTCACGCGACCTCCGCGTGGGCGGGTGTGACCACGGGCGCGACCGTGAGCAGGTCGTAGAGGACGGCCATCCGCACCACGAGGCCCGCGCGCACCTGGTCGGTGACGAGAGCCGCGGCGGAGTCGGCGACCCTGGGGTCGATCTCGACGCCACGATTCATGGGGCCGGGATGCATGACGAACTGGCCCACGCGGACACGCTCGGGCGTGATCCCGTAGAGCGCTGTGTACTCGCGGAGCGACGGCACGAACGCCTCTCCCGCGGCCATGCGCTCACGCTGCATGCGGAGCACGTAGACGACGTCCGCGTCGCCGATCGCGGCGATGTCCGTGGAGATCTCGCAGCCGAGTGCTCGAAGCTCGTGCGGGACGAGCGTCGGCGGCCCGATGAGCGTTGCACGGGCGCCGACCAGTGCGAGCGCCTGGACGAGCGAGCGCGCGACGCGGGAGTGCAGGACGTCTCCCACGATCGCGACGTGGACTCCCTCGAGCCTCCCACTCGCCCGCTCGATCGTGAAGAGGTCGAGGAGTGCCTGCGTCGGATGCTGGTGCTTCCCGTCGCCGGCGTTCACGACGTGCGCGTCGATCACCGAGGACACGAGCTTCGCGGCGCCGATGGCCGGGTGCCTGACGACGATCACGTCGGGGCCGTACGCGGCCAGGGTGAGCGCCGTGTCCTTCAGGGACTCGCCCTTGTCCACCGACGAGCCCGAGGCTCGGAGGGACATCGTGTCCGCGGAGAGCCGCTTCGCGGCGAGCTCGAAGCTCGCGAGCGTTCGCGTGGAGGACTCGTAGAAGAGGTGGACGACCGTGCGCCCGCGAAGCGTCGGCAGCCTCTTGACCTCCCGCTCGAGCGACCCGGCGAGGCCTCGTGCGGTCTCGAGAAGACGCTCGACGTCGTCTCGTGAGAGATCGCCCACCGAGAGCAGGTGGCGGCGGGGCGGCGATGGCGCGCGAAGCTCAGGCACCGGCGTCGTCCTCCGACTCCGGAACGAGCAGCACGCGATCGACCTCGTCCACCTCCAGCAGCTCGACCTGGATGCGCTCGCCGCGCGCGGTGGGCAGGTTCTTGCCGACGAAGTCGGGGCGGATCGGAAGCTCGCGATGCCCACGGTCGACCAGCACGGCGAGCTGAACGCTTGCGGGGCGACCGAAGTCCATGAGCGCGTCGATCGCGGCACGGATCGTCCGTCCCGTGTAGAGGACGTCGTCGACCAGCACGACCGTCACCCCCTCCAGCGAGAACGCGATGCTCGTGTCGCGGACGACGGGCTGGCGGTCGCTGGGTCGACGCCCGTCGCGTACGTGGACGTCGTCGCGGTGGAACGTGATGTCCAGCGCGCCGATCGGGAGCTCTGCGCCCTCGTGCTCGACGACGAGGCGCCTGAGACGCGACGCGAGCGGGACGCCCCGGGTCTGAATGCCGACGAGCGCGACTCGCCCGAGATCCCTGTTGTTTCGCTCCACGACCTCGTGCGAGATGCGCGTCAGGGCTCTGGAGATCGCCTCGGCGTCGAGCAGTGTCTTCGCCGTGGCGTGGTCGGGCACGTGCGTCGTCATCGGGCTCCTTCCCGGCCTCGCTGGACCGGCTTAAAGGGTCGGGCCAGTGTAGCGGCGCACGCGGATGCGGGCTCCGAGGAGCACGGCAGCCCCGTGACTGGCAGGCTGTCGCCGGTGTCACGCGCACCTGCCGTCGAACGTGGGTTGCTCGTCGCGGGCGTGCTCGTCGTCGTCTCCGCCGTGGTGCGCTTCGCCCTCTCCCGCGACGTCGCTGCGCCGTGGATCGCACCGGACGAGCACCTCTACGGCCTCCTCGGCCGGTCGCTCGCGGACGGGAACGGTCTGACGCTCCTCGGCGAGCCGACGGCCTACTACAGCACGCTCTACCCCCTGCTCGTGGGGCTGCCGCTGCTCGTCACCGACGTCGGGACCGGCGTGACAGCAGTGCAGGCGCTGCAGGCCATCCTCATGTCGGCCACGGCGATTCCCGTCTATCTGTGGGCCCGAGCCATCGCCGGCCCGCGCTGGTCGCTGGTCGCTGCGGTGCTGACGATCCTCGTTCCAGGCCTTGCGTACAGCGGGCTGCTCATGAGCGAGGCTCTCTACTTCCCGCTCGCGACGATCGTGGTGTGGGCTCTTGCGACCTGTCTGCGAGACCCGAGCTTCGGTCATCAGGCGCTCGTCCTCGCCGCGGTCGGCCTCGCGCTGGCGACCCGCCTCCAGGCGATCGCGTTCGTCGGTGTGATCCTCGTCGCCGTCGCCGTCCTCGCCGTCGCCGAACGATCCACGACCCCCTTCCGTCGGATGGCGCCGACGCTCGGGATCCTGGCGGCTCTGGGAGTCGTCGTCCTGGGCGTTCGACTGGCCCTCGGCAGCGGCGGGCAGCTCGTCGGGGCCTACGCACCCCTCGCCGAGCCCGGGGCCTACTCACTGCCGGCCGTCCTGCAGTCGATCGCCCGGCAGACCGGTGCAGTCACGCTCCTCACGGTCGGCATCCCCCTCGTCGCGCTCGGCGTCCTTGCCTGGGAGACTCTTCGAGCGCGAGAGCCGGATCCCGGCGTGCGCGCCCTCGTCGCCGCATCACTCGCCTACCTCACGGTCACCGTCGTGATGGTCGGCGCGTTCGCGTCCCGGTTCGTCGAGCACATCACCGAGCGCCAGCTCCTCTCCGTCGCGCCCCCGGTCTTCGTGGCCTTCGCCGTGTGGCTCCACCGGGGCGCGCCACGTCCGCAGCCGGCAACCTCGATCATGGCCCTTGCGGTTGCAGCATCAGCCCTCCTGCTGCCGATCGAGCGTGTCGCGACGCGCTCGGCCGCGGCAGACGCGCTCTCGACGATCCCGCTCGAGCAGCTCCGCCGCCAGCTCGCCCCGGAGACGTTCGAGATCGTCTATGCGCTCGCGGCGGCGCTCCTGCTCGCCGGGGCGGTCCTCGTGCCGCGCCGCGCCGCCCCCGTGCTCGCGTGCGTGGTCGGTCTCGCGCTGGCGGCGACCTCCGTCATCGCGTCACGCGAGCTCGAGGAACGATCCGGCGTCGATCGAGCGTCCGCGTTCGCGGGCCAACGCACGGACTGGATCGATGCGAGCGGTGCGCGGGACGTCACGCTGCTCGTCACCGGCGACCGCACCTGGACGACCTCCTGGCACGAGCTGTTCTGGAACGAGGCGGTCACGAGGGTGGCCCGTTTGCGCGGCGTCGAAAGCATCGGCGTGGTCGCCCAGGAGGTCGTCACCGCGGCACCGGACGGCCGCCTCCTGACCTCCGACAGCGCGGAGCTGACGGCGAGGTACGTCGCCGGTCCGCGCGGTGCCGCGATCCGCGGAGAGCCGGTGACCATGCTCCTGCCCTCGGACGATGAGCCCGGGATGGTCGTCTGGCGAACGAGCGGGCCGGTTCGGCTGTTGCAGCGCGTCCTCGGGATCCGCCCCAACGGCGACCTCCACGGCGAGGAGGCCGCGGAGATCGAGGTGTTCGCCTGCGGGCCGGGGCGGCTGGAGCTCACGATCCTCGCCAAGCAGGGACTCGCGACGCGCGTGCTCTCGAACGGGATGGTCATCGCCGAGCGCGCCGTGCAACCCGAGGAGATCTGGCGCCCGTCGGTGCCTGCTCCGCCGACCGCCGACGGCTCGCGCACCTGCGTCTACCGGCTCGAGACGGACGGGCTCATCGGCTCGACGCGGATCGAGTTCGTGCGCGACTAGTACACGCGTCCCTGCGTTCGGTCGTGATCGACGTTTCCCAGACCGAGGAGTCCGAGGACGCAGGGAGCCCCGATACCGGCCGTGTCAGGGCGACCGAGGGCGACGGAATGCGAGGTGTCCGGGGGGCCGCTTGGCACTACACCCGTACTTGCGGACGCGTGTACTAGAGCTGCTCCGGGGGACGCCCGAGCCTAGAGCTCGGGGCTCTCGATCTCGTCGGGCTCCGCGAGCGCCTCGATCGCCTCGCGGGCCTCGTCGATCTCCGACTCGGCGACGAGCACCTTGAGTGGTGGATCGTCGTGCGCCTCGGGATCGTGCTCCACGGCAGGCTCGACGTGGGATTCGATCCCCGCGGTCGTGAGCATGCCCTGGATGAGCTCGGCCTCCGCCACGTCGTTCGCGAGCGCCACCTGAATGAGCGTCGTCATGTCGCCTCGGACCCTACCGTAGGCCCGATCGTCCGCGCCCCCGAGCGCACCAGCTCGGGGGCGCCACGCTCGGGGAAGGGGATCGTCACGACGTCGAAGTCCCTCGGAACCACCGTCTGGGGGAAGAGCTCCCGCGCCTCCTCGACGACCTCGTGCCCGAAGTGCCTGGTCGAGACGTGCGTCAGCGCGAGCATGGCGACACCTGCCTCCCGCGCTACGAGCGCAGCCTCCCCTGCCGTCGAGTGGAGCGTCTCCGTCGCCCGAGCGCGCTCGACCGCCAGGAACGTCGCCTCGTGAACGAGGAGCTCCGCTCCCTCCGCCGCGTCGACGACCGAGGCCGCCGGCGCGGAGTCGCCGGCGAGAACGACCTTCCGTCCGGCTCTCGGCGGCCCGAGCACCTGCTCGGGCGTGACCTCCTCCCCGCTCTCGAGCGTCACGGGCGCGCCGCGCTGGAGCGTGCCGCGCGCAGGCCCGTCGGGAACGCCGAGCGCCGCGGCCACGTCGACGTCGAACCGGCCGGGGCGGGGCTCCTCGACGAACGCGTAGCCGAGCGCAGGCACGCCGTGGTTCAGGGCGAACGCGCGAATCCGGTAGCCGTCCCGGGCGAGCTCGTCGCCGGGCTCGAGCTCGGTGACCGCGAGCGGGTAGTCGACGCGGCCGAAGACGCGGCGCAGCGAGCCGAGAAGATCACGGACGCCCTGCGGTCCATAGATCGTGAGCGGCACGTCTCGACCGCGAAGCCCGAACGTCTTGATCATCCCCGGCAGCCCGAGGTAGTGATCTGCGTGGAAGTGCGTGATGAAGACCTCCTCGAGCTCGACGAGCCCGACGTCCGAGCGGAGCAGCTGTCGCTGCGTCCCCTCGCCGCAGTCGACGAGGATCCGCTCGCCGCCACGGCGCACGAGGGTCGCCGGCAGCCCCCGCTTCGCGGTCGGCATCGATCCGGCCGTTCCCAGGAACACGACGTCGAGGTCCACGGGGCCGGAGTCTAGAAGCCTCCCCGCAACGGGACGAGCGAGCGGGACGACGAGCGACGGCGAAGCCGTCGCGCTTCAGGATCCTCGCGCCTGGGATTCGCGCTCAGCGAATCCCAGGCTGCGAAGAGACTCCGAGCTGTGCGAAGTCCGTGAACACCGTCTCCCCCTTGAACTTCCGTGCAACGGGATCCCAGGGGAAGAAGATCGCGTTCCGCCATTCGAGGCGCTCTCCGGTCGGCTCGTTGTCGAGCCAGCGCCCCGTGTGCGTCGCCGTCACGCGGGCGTCCTCGCACACGCCCTGCGGGCCGATGACGATGTACTCGAGCTCGAAGTGGATGTCCGGGAACGCCGTCAGCAGCTCGGTGTAGAAGCGCGCCGCTCCCTCGTGCCCCTCCCACCGGGCACCGGTGCCCATGACCTCGTAGACGCAGTCCTCCGTCAGCGTTGCGATGAGTCCCGGCAGGTCACGGTTGTCCTCGGCGATCGAGTGCGCCTTCCACAGCTCGCGGACGGCGGCGACCTCGTCGGGCTCGACGGGGCTCCGGAGGAGCTCGAGGATGCGTTCGCTCGCCATGCGACTCCTTTCGGACGGGTTTGGCACGTTCATACCACCCGCCGGTGCTGCACGCCCCGCGCTCGGCCTACGGGAGGACGAGGCGCTGGCCCGGGACGATCGTGGCGGTGTCGAGCCCGTTCCTGCGCTGGAGCTTCCAGACGCCCTCGCGGGGATCGCCGCCGTAGGTCTCGGCTGCGATCGACCACAGCGTGTCGCCGGACTGCACGGTGTGATGGCGGAGGGGCGATCCGGCGCCCGTGTCGCGCGCGAAGACCGCCCAGAGCACGACGGCGACCAGAACGACGATGACGACACGAGCGAACATGTGTTCGCAGTATGGGCGAACACATGTTCGATGTCAAGCCCTCAGCGCCGGAGCACGGTTCGGTGCACGTGCCGGCTCCGCCGCGTCTGGTTCGCCTCGGCCGCCAGGTCGACGGCGATCTCGACCGGGCCGCGCACGCTCATGGGCACCCGCAGCCGGATGCTCAGCGGCTTCATCCCGGCGATCGAGACCTCGCGACAGCTTCTCGGGGCGCCCCGACCGGCTCGCTGCACGCAGACCGCGCCGCGCGCGTCCTCCCCGACCGTGATGCGAGTGGTGACCCGCGCGCGCAGCGAGCTGACTGCGACACGCGTCCCGACGACGCGCGTCTCGGGTCGCCACGCAACCGCCTTCGTCGCGCAACCACCCGCGGTCTCGGCGATCGCCGAGCGAACGGCGTCCGCGGCCGGGCGCGCGACCCCGTCCACGCGCTGGAGCCCCGCCTGGAAGCCCGTGCGGAGCCCGTCGTCACGGAACCCGAAGAAGCTGAGCGACGCGACGTCCTGGTCGCATGCAGCCCGCCGAACGAGCTCGGCGTAGATCGCGGCCTGCGTGATCTCGTCGGTGACGCGGACGTTCTCGGCCCCGTTGTAGCCGTCGAGACCCAGCGTGTCGACCTGCCAGCCGACCTCGTCGAGATGGAGCTTCAGGCCGTTCACGGTCGTCCGCTGCGGCGTCCCGCGGAAGGCGTCCCAGAGCGCCTGCTTCACGCGGTCGAGGTTCACGAAGCCGGCGTTCGGCCAGACGTACCCGCGATCGAGCGGATCGGTCGCCTCGTTCGGATACGGGTGGAAGCTGAACGCGTCCATGAGCGGCCGCTTCCGTCCGCTCGCCCGGTACCAGGAGCCGAGCGCCCGGAGGAACCGGATCGGAGACGTCGAGATGTTGTTCTTCGCCGTCGGCTTGTCGTTCCCGCGGGGAGACAGCCCGACACCGATCACGGTGATCCTCCGGTCCACCGCCTTGAGCGCGTCGTACGCAGCTGCGAGGTACGCGCCGAACGACGCCGCAGACGCGTTCGCGCCCGTCGCATCGAACTGCGGGCGCCAGAACGCCGGCTGGTTGGGCTCGTTCCCGATCACGAAGTGGAGAACTTGCGGATACGACGATGCAACCGCCTTCACGTACGACGCGAAGAGCGTCGGCGATCCGACTCCGGCCTCGACCTCGCGCGGGGGGTACGGGTACACGGCGAGGACGACGCGGAGCCCGGCGTCGATCGCCGTCGGCACGACCTCGTCGAGCTGCTGCTTGTCGGCGATCACCATCGCCTGGCTCGGCGTGAACCGCACGCCGATCACGATCTGCCTCAGGCCGAGCTCGGCCATCTCCGAGAACTTCGCCGCACCGCGGTCGTCCAGGTACTTCGCCATGTCGTCGTTCGCGCCGACGTCGGCGCCCGCGGCGACGGACGCCCCACTCAGGAGCGTGACGACGAGCGCCGATGCCGCAGCCAGAATTCGCATTCCATCCACCCTTCGCGGGCTCCCCTCTGCCCGCGGCGAAGGGGAGCCTAGAGCGCCGCGAGGAGTGCGTCAAGCAGGAAAGCAGCGCCGAACCGGACCGGATCGTCGGCGGGGAGCCCCGTTTCGGCGGCTGCCGCCGCGACCGCGACGCGCGCCTCCGTGTCAGCGAGTCCTGCCGTGTTGAGCGCCACACATGCGACCGCCGCTGGCCGAGCCGGAAGCGAGACGCGCTCGTGCAGCTCGACGAGCTCGGCGAGCGGCGGGATCGGATGGCCCGGGCAGCCGACGATCTCCGTCGCTCCCGCCTGGTGGCAGAGCACGAGCGCGTGCGGGGCGGAGCCGTGCATGAGCCCGAGCGTCACGCCCGAGTAGAGCGGGTGCACGATCGAGCCCTGCCCCTCCACGAAGAGGAGCGCGCCGCCACGCTCGTGACCCTCCACGACGAGCCGCTCCGCCGCGCCGGCGAGGAAGTCCGCGACGACGGCGTCGACGGCGATCCCCCAGCCGGCGATGGCGATGCCGGTCTGCCCGGTCGGCACGAACACCGAGGCGAGCCCGCGCCGCCGCGCCTCGAGGTCGAGCTCGATCGCGACGGTCTTCTTCCCGATCGCGCAGTCCGAGCCGACGGTGAGCACGATCCTCGCCGGGACCTCGAGGTTCGCGCCGGTCGGGACGCTGAGGTCGTCCGGCGGCCGTCGCAGGTCGCGAAGTTCGACACCGTGGCGGTGGGCGAGCTCGGTCAGCTCGGAGTCCTCGGTGAGGAACTCGTGGAGACCGCTCTCGACGTCGAGCCCGGCAGAGACGCAGTCGCGGAGGAGAGCTCGCCATGCCGCCGGGAAGCGGCCTCCCTGCGTCGCAACGCCGACGATCGCCACGGTCGGCTCGAACCGGAGCGCAGCGGCGACCGAGCCGACGACCGGGATGCCGTCGTGCGTCTCCCCCACCCGTGCGGAGTCGAGGATCGCAACCACGGGATCCGGCCCGTAGCGGACGATCCCGCGCAGGGTCTTCCCGTAGTGGGGGTCGTGCGAGAAGCCCTCGCCGAGGACGAGGATGCGACGCGGGCGGCTAGGCATCGGCGACAGCGACCCCGAGGCCCGGCGCGTCCGCCGGAACCTGCACACCGTCCACGAGCTCGACGCCGGGGCACGGATCGGTGGCGAGGAGCAGGTTGCCGTCGAGGTCGACGTGGTCGCAGAGGGGCGCGACACAGCAGGCCGCGGAGATCCCGAGCCCCGACTCGAGCATGCAGCCCACCATCACGCCGAGCCGGAGTGCGCGCGCCGCGTGCGCCATCCGAATCGCTTCCCGGATCCCGCCCGACTTCGCCAGTTTGATGTTGACGCCGTGGGCGATCTCGGCGCACGCCGCGACGTCGGCGAGCGTATGGCAGTCCTCGTCGACGTAGATCGGGATCGGTGAGCGCTCCTTCAGAGTGCGCCCGCCCTCGTCCCCGGCGCGTAGCGGTTGCTCGCAGTACTCGACGCCGAGACCTGCCAGCTGCGGCAGCGCGTCGAGCGCTTCGTCGAGCGACCACCACTCGTTGACGTCCACCTGCAGCGGGAGGTCGGTGACGCCGCGCACGGCCCGCACGCGCTCGACGTCGAGCCCGTCGCCGCCCCCGAGCTTCAGCTTCAGCCGCCTGAAGGTCACGGCCGCACGCTCGGCCCGCCGGGCCATGTCGTCGGGGTCGCCGAGCCAGATCGTCCACGATGTCGGAGAGCCTGACCGCGGGATCCCGAGCAGCTTCCAGACGGGAACGCGGAGGAGTTTCCCCTGGAGGTCGTGCAGCGCCGCATCGAGCGCCGCCTTCGCCGCCTGCTCCCCCGACGTCGCTGCGAGCCGTTCCCCGATCTCCTCGAGCGCGAACGGGTCGTCGCCGAGAAGTGGCGCGTGCTGATCGACGAAGCGGAGCGCCGACTCGGCGGACTCCCCGTACCGCTCGACCGGCGCAGCTTCCCCGTACCCCGTCACCCCCTCGTGGCTCAGAGCCACGAGGACAACAGCCGCGTGGTCGGCCGCCTCGCGCGAGATCACGAAGGTCTCCGCGAGCTCCAGGCGCACGATGCGGCTCTCGACCTCCACGAGCGCGAGCCTAACGCCCGAGCGACAGCTCGTATCGGAGGCCGAGCCCTGCGACGATGTCGTCGTGCAGATCCGGGTCGTCTCGACGGCATGCGCCGCGCGCGAGCCCCCCTCCCTCGCGTCGTTGCCGTTGCCAGCCGCAGCTGGCCTCCCGGCCGGCCGAGCCGGCCTCCGGCCGTGCGCGCGATCTCTCGGACGACGTCCACTACACTGACCCCTCCCGGGCGCCCGTAGCTCAGGGGATAGAGCGCGCGCCTCCGGAGCGCGAGGTCGCAGGTTCGAATCCTGCCGGGCGCATCGCACCGACGGTTTCAGCGCCCTCGCGTACCGACACACACTCCTTCTCGGCTGCACCAACATGCTGAGAGCAGCATCCGTGCCGATCGCGTCCAGGTTCCGGTTCGTCACGTCGGTGGCGCGCACGCGGCGCTCACTCGAGACGCTCGACCCGGCACTCCGAGGAGGCCCGCCTTCCTCTCGGATCGCCAACACCTCGGCTCTCGTGAGCCGTCCGCGCTGTACCCACTCTTCGAGCTCCGCCTCGTCCTTCCAGCGCCACGTTCCGTCCGGCTCTATCCAGATATCGAGCTCATGGTCCTGGGTGTCGAAGGCGGGGCCGTCGCGCTCGAGCGGCTCCTGCATGTTGACGTACCAGCCCGCGAACTCTCTCTCCTCGCCGCGCCAGAAGTGCCAGATCGTGTGCGCGTCACCCGGGCGCTGCTGCACGAGCAGGCCGTGCCCGCCAGGCGCCGCTCTTCGCCCATGGATGCTCGGCGGCGAACGGCCAGCTCCCCGCAGGGAAGCACGTTCCCTCCGCGAGATGGAAGACGAACCGACGCTCACTGTCCTCCACGACGCGCACGGGCACGGCGTGGTAGGTGGTGCCGCGCCACGCTTCGCGCCAGATCACCACGCCGCCGCAGCTCCAGAGCATCTGCCGGACTAGTGTCCCACGGTGCGCGGACTGCTCAGGACGTACTTCCCCCCTCTCCCGCGCGCCGTCGTCACGCTCCAGGCAGGCGGGCTCGTGAACTCGTTCGGGAACGGTGTCGTGCTCCCGTTCCTCTTCATCTACCTGCACAACGTGCGCGGGATCGGACTGGCCACGGTCGGGCTTATCGTCGCGACGCACGCCGTCGTCAGCATCGTCTCCGGACCCGTCTTCGGCTCGCAGATCGACCGTTTCGGCGGCAAGGCGATGCTGGCGATCTCGCTCGGGATCCTCACGGTCGGGTTCGGCGCGTACGCGCTCGTCCAGGTCCCGTGGCAGGGCTTCGTCGTCGCCGCGGTGAGCGGAGTCGGGGCCGGCGGCTTCTGGCCGTCGCAGTCCACGCTCCTGACCGGTCTCACACCGCGCGAGCAACGGCCCTCGGCGTTCGCGATGCAGCGCGTCGTGATGAACCTCGGGATCGGCCTCGGCGCGCTCGTGGGCGGTCTCATCGCGACGGCCGACGAGCCCCGCAGCTTCACGGTGCTGTTCCTCCTCGACGCCGTGACGTTCCTCGCCTACGCGATCGTGATGCTCGTCCTCGTCCCGCCGCCGGAGCTCGGTGCGAGCGGAGGCGACGCCGCTCGGAGCGGGTCGTACCGCGACGTGCTGCGCCATGGGGCGTTCGTCGCCGTCATCGCCCTGAACGCGCTGTTCATCCTCGCTGGCTTCTCGGGGTTCGACGTGCTCCCCATCTACGCGAAGAACGAGGCCGGCCTGACAGAGACCCAGATCGGGCTCCTCTTCTTCGTCAACACCGTGGTCATCGTGCTCGCACAACTGCCGATCGCTCGACTCGCCCGCGGCCACCGGCGAATGCCCATGCTGGCGCTCTTCGGGATCCTGTGGGCGGGAGCCTGGCTCCTCGTGCCGGTCGCGGGTCACACGTCGGCTGGTGCGTCGCTCGCTCTCCTCGCCCTCGTCATGGCGGTGTTCGCGATCGGCCAGTGCCTGCACGGCGCCGTCGCGGCGCCGCTCGTGGCCGACCTCGCGCAACCGCACCTCCTCGGCCGCTACATGGCGCTGAACGCGCTCTCCTGGCAGATCGGCTTCGCACTCGGCCCGGCGATCGGCGCCTATGCCCTCACCATCTCCCCGGACGGCCTGTGGGTCGGCGCCGCCGTCCTCTGCGCGCTCGGTGCAGGGCTGACGTTCGTCGTCGAGGGCAGGCTCCCGCCCCGCGCACGGCGCACGCCGCTGGCAGTTTCGGCCTCCGCCTGACCCTCGGGGAGGCTCCAGGGCTACAATCACGAGCATGCTCCTGACCGCGGACGATCCCTTCAGTAGCCGTGCCCAGCCTCCCTCGCATCCGGCGCAGTCGCTCGGCCCGTGGCACGGGACAGATCTCCGCGCGCCCGGCGCCGATCGTCCACGAGCTCTCCGCTAGCGGCCTCACCTGGGTCAACGTCGTCGCGCCCGACGTCGAGGTCGCGCAGACGCTCGCGGACCGTTTTGGCTGGCATCCGCTCGACGTCGAGGACATCGTGTCGAAGCGCCAGCGGCCGAAGGTCGACGACTACGAGGACGAGGGCTACCTCTTCGCCGTCCTCCACTTTCCGGTCTTCGACAAGCAGGTGCAGCGCCTGAACGCCGCGGAGCTCGACATCTTCATCGGGCACGACTACGTCGTCACGATCCCGAACCGCGAGCTTCACCCGGTGACGCGTCTCTTTGCCCGCTGCGAGGAGGACGAGGAGCTCTGCGAGCAGCTCTTCGCGCGAGGCTCGGGTCGCCTCCTGTACGAGATCCTCGACGACCTCTTCGACTACTGCTTCCCGATCCTCGACAAGATCGCGCACAAGCTCGACGTCATCGAGGACGAGATGTTCGAGGGCCGCTCGTACGAGGTCGTCCGCGACATCTCGAACGTGAAGCAGGAGATCATCTCGTACCGCAAGATCGTCAAGCCCGAGCGGGGAACGCTGCGCGTGCTCGAGCGGCGCGTCGAGGCGTTCCTGCCGGAGGAGCTCGAGGAGTACTTCGACGACATCGTGGACGCCGCGGAGCGGATCTGGGACCTCCTCGACAACTACAAGGAGGTCGTCGAGGCGCTCGAGTCCACGAACGAATCCGTCATCGCGCACAAGCAGGGCGACGTCCTGCGCATCCTCACCGTCATCGCGACGATCGCGCTGCCCCTGACGGTGATCGCGAGCCTCTTCGGCATGAACGTGCTCTTCCCCGGCGAGGGCACGGCGCACGCGTTCTGGGTGATCATCGGCGTGATGGCGACCGCGCTCGTCGGGATGGTGGCCGTGTTCCGCTGGAAGCGCTGGATCTGAAGCCCGCGCTCGCGGCTGCGACGAGCCGGGCGCCCGCCGCACCGGCGCCCGGATCGTAGGCCTACGCGCAGTCTCAGAGCAAGATGCGGAGCGCCGTGTCCGCCGGACAACCGCGCCGCGTGAGCTCGGTCGCACCGTGCAGGTCGATCTCGACGTGCGAGGCGAGGACCAGCGCCGAGCCGACGTCGTAGCCGCCACGCACGAGCTCCTCGAAGCGCCAGCGGAGAATCGCCTCGGCTTCCGTCTCGTCGATCAGTTCGAACTGGGCCGCAGTCATGACCGCCTCCCTCTTCGCATCGGTTCGCAGGATCACAGTTCACCCTGATCGGCGCGCTGCGGCGCTCACTTGAGGTCCAGGTTCGCCGGGCCGAAGGTCCGGTTCCCGGCGCTCGACATCCCTCGGTCGAGGTAACCGCTACCGCAAACGGGTCTCGACCGGGCGCGTCGGGCTCCACGACACGCGGCACGCCCCCCACATCCCGCGCCCCGCCGCGCGAGCCTCGGCGACGCCGGCGAGGAGCCGCGGCGCATACCGCCCGCGGTCGCCGCGATAGAAGTAGGGCGTCGCCGCACCCCGCCGCACGAGCTGGACGTTCACGTTCGCTCCCTCGACACGCACGTAGCGGAGAAGGCGCCCGTAGCGATCGACGCTGTCGAGATGAGGGTCGACCTCGAGGACGACGTGCGCTCCCACGGGCGCGAGACGCGCAAGCTCCCGGGCGGCTGCTGCTGCATAGCACTCACGACCGGCCTCGGGTGCGTCGATCTGGAGCAGACGGACACGATCACCGCTCCGCACGACGAGCGTGTCGCCGTCGACGATCCGCGCGACGCGCTCCGTGCGCTGGGACGTCTGGACCGACGCGTCGCCACAGGCGACTGCAGCCGGGATGACGAGCGCGGCAAGCGCGACGAGACGTAGGCGGCGAAGCTGGCGAGTCAGACGCGCGGGAGCTCGTCGATCGCCGCGCGCTTCTCGCGGTCCTTCCGATCGACGACCCAGGCGCCGAGAAGCAGTCCGCCGATGACGACCACGATGGCGGCGCCGAGCCCGACCTGATACCAGATGCTGTCGAAGAGCAGGATGACCGCCACGCCTCCGAGGAGCACGGCGATCCCGGCGGCGGCGAGCTTGAACCCGTAGCTCCACATGGCCGCGCGAGTCTACCGAAACGCGCGACGGCGCTTGCGTGCGGTAGAACCCTGGCATGACGAGACCGCTCTGGGCACCCTGGCGCCTCGAGTACATCCAGCAGGCGGGGGACGAGGAACGTTGCGTGTTCTGCGCCGAGGCGGCGGGCGAGCTTTCCGCCGTCGAGTCGCTGCTCATCCGCCGGGGAGAGGCCGCCGCCGTCATCCTCAACAAGTACCCGTACTCGTCCGGGCACCTCATGGTCTCGCCCGCCCGTCACCTCGGCTCGCTCGCCGACCTCACGGACGCGGAGGCGCTCGAGGTGCATCGGCTCGCCACCGCGGGCATGGACGCGCTCGCGCGGACGTACGGCCCCGACGGGTTCAACCTCGGCTGGAACCTCGGCCACCCGGCCGGCGCGGGGATCGCCGACCACGTCCACCTGCACGTCGTCCCCCGCTGGTCCGGCGACACGAACTTCATGCCCGTGCTCGCGGACGTGAAGGTGCTCCCCGAGCACCTCCTGACGACCCGCGACCGCCTTCGCGACTCCTGGCCTACCGGCTGAGCGGCGCGAGCGCCTTCCAGGCGCGCGGCGGCGTCGTCATCCAGTCGTACAGGCTGACGCCGATGGTGCCGCCATCGTCCGCGACCGCAGCGGTGAAGCCCTCGAGCTCCTCGGGCCCGAGCCTGTCCGCCACGCCACCGATGACGTGGATGGGCACGTCGGGGTTGCCCGTGTGCGCGCGCAGGAGCCGCAGCGAACGCGTGACGTAGCCGTAGGTGGCGTCGAAGCCCGTGTACGCGCCGCCGGTGTAGACCATCGGCGCGAATGCGTCCGCCTGGGCAGCGAGCTCCTTCCACGGGAAGCGAGGCCACGTCGCCGGTCGCCGCTCGAGCCCCCGCGGGTTGAACGGGACGATCGCCAGTGGCATCGGCCCCGACTCCACTCCCACCCTGCGCGCGAGCGCGACGGCGCGGCGTGAGCGCAGGCCGACGTTCTTCAGCTTCGTGGCCTCGATGTTCAGCGCGATGCCGTCGAACGCCTGTCCCTTCGGAGTCCGGAAGCGCAGCATCGCGCGGGCGCGGCGCACGTCCAGCGCCTGGTCGACGTGGCCCGGCAGGTACCAGCCGACGACGCGGATGCCGCGCGCGTGGAGGGCCTCGACGAAGCGCCCGAGCTGCGCCGGCTTCACGACGTCGACCGCTGCGCCGTAGTTCGCCGTCTCGACCCACACGACCCTGACGCCGCGCGCGGCGATCTGCGCGGCGGTGCGATCGGGCGCCGCGTACACGGGGCCGTCGTAGATGTCCACCCACGTCCCGAGCCCGCCGAAGACGGCTGCGTTCGAGCTCTTCGCCGCCGGAGCGGACGCCGCACCCGCGGTTCCGACGAGCAGCCCGAGGACGAGGGCGAGTAGGACGGCGCGCACGGGCACGACTCTACGGGGCGCTCGTGAAGACACTGTCAACGCCGGGCTAGAATCGGCGCAGCGCGGACGTAGCTCAGTTGGTAGAGCACTGGCTTCCCAAGCCAGGTGTCGTGGGTTCGAGTCCCATCGTCCGCTTCACGGGACGCCTATCTCGGAATCGAGACTCGGCGCTCGATCGCAGGGAGACGCGCCTTCGGACTCGGCCACCTCGGCCTCGATCCGCAGATCGCCCGCGAGATGGCCGGGCGGGCGAATCGACGATACGCGACCGCGATCTGCGCGACCGTGGGAGGCTGACGGTAGGACTCGGCTGACACTTCGCGCACCACTCCCGTCGAGTTCAGCCCACGCGCCTCGAGCTCGCGCTCCACGAGCACCAGGGCCGTGGGGTGCTGACCGAGTGGGCTCCACGTCGTCTCAAGTCACCGGGCGTCGTTTCCGATCATTCGGTAACGATGAGGGTGAGACCGTTCATCGCGTTCATTGCCGACGCCGAGGGGAACATCTCCGAGCACCTCTTCCAGGCGACCACACGCAGACGAGTGAAACGCGACGTGCGCGCATGGGTCGAGCGGACGGATTGGGGCGCGACCATCGTCGCAATCGAACCCGCGGTCGTGCGTGGACGGGAAGCGAGAGATCGCCGACTGCTTCGCGTCGCGGGCATCACCTTCGCGGTGTCGGGACTCACGATCACCACGATGATGGTCATCGGACTGAGCCTCGAAGGCGGGCTCTAGCAGTTCGCCCCGTGCGCTCCGAACGCCGGGGTCACACCAGGGGGCTCAAGGCTGTCGCTCCGAGATCCGCAGATCTGCTCCGACCTCGGAGCCATGTTCCTCTGCCAGCAGAGCAGCGACACGGTCGGCGAACACCGGACTGAGTGCCTTCTCGAGCCGGCGACGATGCCGCTCGGTGAGCGCAGCAACGAGCCGCTCGGTGAGCTCTCGCCCAAGGAGTGCCTCGAGGCGGGCGGGAACGGGCTCGCGCTCGTCCCGACGACCGTGCAACTCCTCCACGTCGAGGAGCAGACGTGAGGATGCGGCCGGGGCGGCGTCGATGAGCGTGGCGGCGCTCACTCCGCCAGTATGAGGTCGAATCGCGCGACCGCCCATCCCCGGCCCCGGTGACACGCGAGAGGGATCCGGAGAGTCCATGCCCCGAAGTGTGACGCCGGTGGATGACAGCGGGCCGCGGCGGTCGCGCAGGTCGGCCCTCGTCAGCCCGGGCGCAACCATCCGAGCCGTGCAACGAAAAGCACCGAGCCGGTGGCGACCTCGTCCGGCTTTCCGACTGACCGCCGCCGAAGCGATTGCCTGTCGGAGAGCCATCGACCTCGGACGCTCCGTACTCGGTGCATCGGCGACTCTATGGACGCCCGGCTCGTCGGTCAAGGGGCCGCGCGACGAAACTTCCCGCAATTTGCGGAGCCTTCAGGCAAGTCGGGTCGCGAGCCACGAGCGCGTCCCACGAGCACCGACCGGATCCGGCCCGAGGGCCGGATCCGGTCGTGCCGGATGCTTCAGGGCAGCACGTTCACCCGGTCCCTCCCCGGAGGCGAGACCGGGCTGAAGGAGCCGAGGTAGTTGGTGAACGCCTGCAGGTCGTTGCCGCCGTCGAGCCGTGGTGACGTGATCGTGCCGAACGTCGTGAAGTTGTCCCCGCCGTCGGCGAGGAAGCTGTTGACCGTCACGTTGTACGCCGCCGTAGGATCGAGCGGGACGCCGTTCAGCTTCACGTTGGTGACCGACACCGACGTACAAACGCCAGCCACGATCGTGCTGGACAGGTCGTAGGTGAATCCCTGCGAAACGCCGAGGTGCAGGAACGGGCGGCTCGCGCCCGCAGGCTGGCACTGCTGCTGGAGCACCGAGATGATCTGAGCCCCTGTCATCGGGAACGTGATCAGCGTATTGCCGAACGGCTGCACGGCGAACGCCTCGGCGAACGTGACCACACCGTCGCCCTCGCCTGCGGGGGACGACGCATACGTCAGATTCGCCCGAACACCGCCAGGGTTCATGAACGCGATCTGAGCCCCGTTCGAGGACGTCGCCCAGAGCTGTGCGTCGGCGATCAGGTTCCCGAGATTGGATTCGACGCCCCGGTTGTCCTCTCCGGCTACACCTCGGTTGATGTTCTCGGTGATCGTGCCAACCGGGGTACTGGCGGCCTCCCCGAAGAGCGGCGTCCACTTCTCGATGACCGCGGTGATCGCCGGGTCGGGCGTGAGCGCGGCCCGCTCGACGAGGTGGTTCGTGGCCGTGCTCAGGTCGCGGCGGACGTCGTTCGTCCGCTTGTCGAGGACGAGGTTGACCTCCGAGACCACGCGGCCGAACGAGTACGCGCTCGTGACGATGCGGGGCTTGCCCGCCGAGTCCTCGAGCTCGCAGTTGTACGGCAGGTGCGTGTGGCCGGTGATCATCGCGTCGATCGCCGGGTCGAGCGCGCCGTTGATCGCAACGACCGGGCCGGAGATACCGACGCACGCGTCGATCGCGCCGGGTGGCGGCGTCTGCGAGCCGCCCTCGTGCAGGAGCACGACGATGGCATCGACGCCCTGGCGCTTCAGGATCGGGACGAGCGCGTTCGCCGTCTCGGCCTCGTCGAGGAAGTCCCAGCCCTGGATGCCGGCGGCCGCGACGAGGGTGTCGGTGGCCTCGAGGGTCATACCGATGAAGCCGACCTTGACGTTCTGGAACCGCTCGATCCAGTAGGGCGGGAGGGGCGTCTCGCCGGTCTCCTCGTGCACGGTGTTCGCGGCGAGCCACTGGAAGTCGGCGCCCGCGAAGGGCTGCCCCGGGAAGTAGCAGCCGTCGACCGGATGGCAGCCGCCGTTCTGCATCCGCAGGAGCTCGGTGACCCCTTCGTCGAACTCGTGGTTCCCCACGCTCGAGACGTCGAGCTTCATCGCGTTCAGCGACTCGACCGAGGGCTCGTCGTGGAACAGCCCCGAGAAGGCTGGCGAGCCGCCGATGAGGTCACCGGCCGCGACGGTGAGGCTGTACTTGTTGCCCTGGCGGAGCTGGGCGAGCTTCGTCGCGAGGTACTCGCCACCGCCTGCGGGTTCGCCGGCCACCGTGCCCGCGTCGTTCGGCAGGACGTGGCCGTGGTAGTCGTTGAACGCCAGCAGCTGGAGATCGATCAGCTGTCCCGGCGGATCGGGCTTCTTGGCCGTAGCGGCGGGCGCGACCATGACGATGAGCGACGCCAGCATCACGACCAGCCCGACGAGTACGAGCTTGTGTCTGCGCATGTCTCCCCTCCCCAATGTTGCGTTCATCTCCGAGGCCACGCAGGCACGCACGAAGGGACGACCAGTGCGCCCCCGTTACGCGGTGCGAGCCCCGACCTCACTCTCCTTCCGCGACTCTAACGCCTTTGCGGTCGCGGCACCACGTCGCCCTCTCTCGGCCATCATCCGCTTTCCCGAGAGCCCCGAGAGAGCCCTGGGCAGCAACGGGTCTCACACTGGCCCACTCGACGCGCTCACCTGGCCGTCCGACCCCCGTCGCAAGCTACGGCGAGAACGACGTGGAAGGGATCTCACGTGGCTGGTGGAACCCCGATCTGATGATGTGGACGTACCTGGCCCTCGCGGCAGGGATCCTGGTTCTCCTCAACGTCGCCGTCGTGGTCGCGCTCGCGCTCGCGTCGCGGCCACGGGGCGACGAGCGCGTGCACGGGCACGAGTAGCTCGGCGAGAGAGCACGGCGAGCGGGATCCCGCCCTCGAGGAGCGCGCGCCCGACGATCGCGCCGGCACAGCCGACGCGCTCGATCGCGTCGACGTCCTCCAAGGAGCGGATCCCTCCCGCCGCGAGCACGGGCAGCCTCGACCGCTCGACGACGTCGCGAAGAAGGCCCAGGTCGGGACCAGTCAGCGTCCCGTCACGGTCGACAGCGGTGCACAGCACCCGCTGTACGCCCGCCTCGAGACAGCGCTCGACCGCCTGTTCCACCACGAGCCCGGTCTCCGACGTCCAGCCTCTTCCGACGACCTGCCCCGCGCGGACGTCGACGGCGACGACGAGGCGGTCTCCGAGCGCCCCCACATACCGCGCGAGCGAGTCGGGATCGGCGAATGCCGCGGTTCCGACGACGACCCGCGTCGCGCCGGCGTCGAGGAGCGCCAGCGCGTCCGCCGGGGAGCGGACGCCACCGGACGCCTGAACCTCTGCTGGCGCGGCCGCGGCCGCGAGCGTGCGGATCAGCGCCGGGCGCATTCGTCCCGTCCGGGCGCCGTCCAGGTCGACCACGTGGAGCGTCTGCGCCCCTGCCTCCACGAACCGCCGCACGAGCCCGACCGGCTCCGGCTCCCGCAGCACGACCCGGTCGAACTCGCCTCGCTCCAGGCGAACCGCGCTCTCACCGAGGAGGTCGACTGCCGGGATGACCTCGAACTCGCTCATCTGTCCTTGCGTGTTAGCATGCTAATAGACTATGATACCGACTTCCGATGGCGAGCGACCCACCACACGCATGGCAGACGAGCGAGACGACCGATCTCCTGGAGGCAATCCTGTCGCTCCGGACGAGGGACGAGCTGGCGCACTTCCTCCGCGACCTGTGCACGCTCGGAGAGCTGGAGGCGATGGCGCACCGCTGGTCGGTGGCGCAGCTCGTGGACGAGGGGCTCCCCTACCACGAGGTGGCAAGGCGAACGGGCGCGTCGACGACGACGGTGACGCGCGTGGCGCACTGGCTCCGCCGCGGCGAGAACGGGTACCGGCTGGCGCTGGATCGCCGCCGGCCGAGCTCGGCACGGATCGCCTGAGGATCGCCGTCCCGGCCTCCGGGCGGCTGCGCGAGCCGTCCGTTGCGCTGCTCGAGGACGCGGGCCTCGGGCCGGAGCGCCCGGGCGATCGCGCGCTCGCCTTCCCGTGCCGGAACGCACCGGTCGACGTGCTCCTCGTGCGAGCCGCCGACGTACCGGAGTACGTGCAGGACGGCGCCGTCGACTGTGGCATCACCGGGCTCGACCTCGTGCACGAGCGTGGAGTCGCCGTCGATGAGCTCCTCCGCCTGGGATTCGGCTCGTGCCGGCTCGAGGCTGCGGTGCCTAACGAGTCGCCGGTCTCGTCACTCGACGAGCTCCACGGCCTGCGAACGGCGACGGTCTTTCCGCGCCTTGCCTCTCGCCTCCTCCAGGAGCGCGGTCTCGAGGTCGAGATCGTCGAGGTCACGGGCGCCGTCGAGGTCGCGCCGCGCCTCGGCCTCGCCGACGCGATCGTGGACCTCGTGTCGAGCGGGAGCACGCTCCGCACGAACGGCCTCCGCTCGATCGGGGTGCTCTTCTCCTCGGAGGCGGTGCTCGTCGGGCGCCGCGACGGCGACGGCCGGGCTGAGACGCTCGCGCGGATCCTGCGCAGCGTCGTGGACGCGCGCAAGACGCGCTATCTCATGCTGAACGCGCCCGAAGCGTCGCTCGCCGCGATCTGCGAGCTCGTACCCGGCTCTGGGGCGCCGAGCGTGCTGCCGCTCGCCGAGCCGGGGATGGTTGCCGTCCATGCGCTCGTGCCCGCAGCCGAAGTGTGGAGCATCCTCCCCGAGCTCGAGGCCGCCGGCGGGTCGTCGATCCTCCTCCTCCCCGTCGAGCGGATGCTCGCGTGAGCGACGTCGCGACGATCGTCGCAGACGTCCGGGAGCGCGGGGACGCCGCCCTGCGCGAGTGGGCGCTCGAGCTCGACGGCGTCGAGCCACGACGGGCTGCACCCGAGGGCGAGGTGCCCGTCGAGGCCGTTCTCGCGCTTGCCGGCGCCGTGGAGCGATGGCATGCGCTGCAGCGCCCCGCGGACGTGCGGCTCGAGATCGAGCCTGGAGTCGAGCTCGAGCGCCGCTGGGTTCCCCTGCGATCGGTGGGGATCTACGTCCCCCGTGGGCTCGTCTCGACGCTCGTGATGTGCGCCGTCCCCGCACGGGTCGCGGGAGTCGAGCGGATCGTCGTCGTGACGCCTCCGGACGGCGCCCGCACGGTTGCGGCGGCCGCTGCCCTTCTGGGTGTCGAGGAGACCTGGGCGCTGGGCGGCCCACCGGCCATTGCAGCGCTCGCGTACGGCACGGAGTCGATCGAATCGGTGGACAAGATCGTCGGGCCGGGGAACGCATACGTCAACGAGGCGAAGCTGCTCGTCTCGCGAGACGTGGCGATCGACCTTCCCGCCGGCCCCTCCGAGGTCCTCGTGCTGGCGGACGACGACGCCGACGAGCGCATCGCGGAGCTCGAGCTCGCAGCCCAGGCCGAGCACGGCGCGGATGCCGTCTGCCGTCTCGTGCGCGTGAACGGAGATCTCGAGGGTGCGCTCGCCGAGGTGGAGCGCGCAGCGCCGGAGCACCTCGTGCTCGTCGGCTCTGGGGCCGAGTCGCTCGCCAACCGCGTCCGCAGCGCAGGCGCCGTCTTCGTCGGGGCGTGGTCCGCGGTCGCCGCCGGCGACTATGCGACGGGCGGGAACCACGTCCTTCCGACGGGGGGTTGGGCACGCTCGGTCGGAGGCCTCGGGCTGGAGACGTTCCTCAAGCCCGTCACCGTTCAGCGCCTCACGCGGGAAGGGCTTGCCCGGCTGCGCCCGACGGTCGAGGCGCTCGCAGAGGCCGAAGGCATGCGCGCACATGCCGAGGCGGTGCGCCGATGAGAGCACTCCCGCGCCCGTTCACGCCGTATTCGTGGGCTGCGTCCACCCGTGAGCTCGCACGGCGCACGGGCCTCGAGCCGCACGAGATCGTCCGCTTCGACGGCAACACGCGGGCGTGGCCCCCGCCCGCGGCTCGCCCTGGCACGATCGCCTCCGCGCTCGCCGAGGTCAACACCTATGCGCACGGCGGGCACACGGAGCTCACCGCCGCGGTCGCGGAGTACGCGGGTGTCGAGCCCGCCAACGTCGTCCTGGGCGCAGGGGCCGACGACCTCATCCTCCTCTGCGCACGCGCGTTCGCCGGGCCGGGGGATCGCGTCGCCGTCGCCTCCGAGCCCACCTACCCCCTGTACCGCATCGCGGCTGGTCTCGCGGGCGCGGAGATCGATGACGACGACCCCGTGGTCACCTTCTGCTGCCGCCCGAACAACCCGACCGGTGAGCTCGGAGCGCTCCCTGAAGCGCGCCCGCTCGTCGTGGACGAGGCGTACTTCGAGTACGCGGGCTCGACCGCCGCCTCTCTCATCGACGACGGCGTCGTCGTGCTCCGCACCTTCTCGAAGGCATTCGGTCTGGCCGGAGCCCGCGTCGGGTACGCGCTCGCCGGGCTGGACGCTGCGGACGAGCTCAACCGCCGCCAGGCGCCGCTCCCCGTCTCCACGCTCTCGTCCGCCCTCGCCCTCGCCGCGCTCGCCGATCCTCCCGACGTCTCGGACGAGATCGAGGAGCGGGAGCGGCTCGCCGACGGTCTCGAGGCGCTCGGCCTCGCCCCGCTCCCGTCCGCCACCAACTTCCTCTATGTCCCCCTGTCCGACCCCGAGGAGGTCGCCGAACGCCTCCTCGGTTCAGGCGTGGTCGTTCGGCTGTTCCCCGACGCCGTTCGCATCACGGTTCGCGACACGGAGGACGACGACCTCCTGCTGGAGGCGCTTGCGCGCGCGCTCGACCGCCCCTCACCCGTCGCGGCTGCTGGTGGCCGCCGGGTTCGCCATCTTCGCTCCACCGCGGAGACGAGAATGCGCGTGCGGCTCGCACTCGACGGCGCGGGACGGGTGCGGGTCTCGACGGGAGCGGGCCTCTACGACCACCTCCTGGAGCAGCTCGCGTTCCACGGCGGGCTCGACCTCGTGCTCGAAGGGATCGGCGACCTCGAGACGGGGCCTCACCACACCGCCGAGGACGCGGCGCTCACGTTCGGCCAGGCACTCGACCGCGCGCTCGGTGACCGCCGCGGAATCGCGCGCTACGGAGAAGCCGTCGTACCGATGGACGACGCGCTCGCCCGCGCTGCGATCGACCTCGGGGGGCGGCCGTGGGCGGAGCTTCGGATCGAGCCCGACCCGGGGCTTGCCGCCCATGTCCTCCGGAGCCTCGCGCAGGCCGCGCGTATCGGTCTCCACGTCGCGGCAGAGGGTCGCGACGAGCACCACGTCGCGGAAGCCGCATTCAAGGCGGTCGGACGTGCGCTGCGCGCCGCCGCTCGGCCCGAGGGCACCGGCATCCCCTCCACCAAGGGCGTCCTGTGAACGTCGCCGTCTGCGACTACGGAGCGGGGAATGTGCGGTCGGTCGTCGCAGCGTTTGCTCGGCTGGGCGTCGACGCTCGGACGACGCGCGAGCCGGACGACGTTCTTCGTGCAGACCTCGCCGTGCTTCCCGGTGTCGGCTCGGCACGAAGCGCCATGGCCGCCCTGAGCGCATCGAACCTCGACGACGCGCTGCGAGAGCGCGGAGCTGCGGGCCGAGCGACGCTCGGGATCTGCCTCGGGCTCCAGCTCGCGCTGGAGGAGACCGCGGAGGACGGAGGAGTCGCCGGGCTCGCGCTCGTGCCGGGGCGCGCGGTGCGCCTGCGCGAGGGCCGGGTGCCGCGCATCGGGTGGGCACGGGTCGAGCCCCCCGGCGAAGCCTTCTACTTCGCCCACTCCTACGCGGCCGAGACGAGCGCGGCGACCGCGACCTCCGAGGGCGTGGTCGCGATCGCCGAGCACCGCGGCTTCCTCGGCGTCCAGTTCCATCCCGAGAAGAGCGGTCCCGCCGGAGCGAGGTTCCTCGAGCGATGCCTCTCCCGCGCCTGATTCCCTGCCTCGACGTCGCGGCCGGACGCGTCGTGAAGGGCGTCCGCTTCCGTGGCCTCCGCGACGTCGGCGACCCGGTCGAGCTGGGTGCCCGCTACTCGGACGCGGGTGCCGATGAGCTCGTCTTCCTCGATGTCGCGGCCACGGTGGAGGAGCGACCGCTCCTCGCGGAGCTCGTCGCTCGAGTCGCGGATGCGCTTGCGATCCCGTTCACCGTCGGAGGCGGAGTCCGGTGCATCGCCGACGCCGAAGCGCTGCTTCTGGCCGGGGCCGACAAGGTGGCGGTCAACAGCGCGGCGCTCGAACGGCCCGAGCTGATCGGCGAGCTCGCATCGCTCCTCGGCTCGCAGGCGGTCGTGGTCGCGATCGACGCGGCGAGGGGCGAGGTCTTCGCGCGGGCGGGAACCGACCCCGCCGGGCGCGACGCGGTGGCCTGGGCAGGCGAGGTCGAGGCTCGGGGTGCGGGCGAGATCCTTCTCACCTCGATCGACGCCGATGGCACGCGCGCCGGGTACGACCTCGAGCTCACGGCTTCCGTGGCCAATGCGGTCCGGATCCCCGTGATCGCATCCGGCGGTGCCGGCGGCGCAGAGCACGTGGCCGAAGCGCTCGAGCTCGCGCAGGCAGCGCTCCTCGCCTCCATCGTCCACGAGGATCCCGAGCGGCTGCGCTCGCTCAGAGACGAGCTTCGCGGCCTGGGGGTTCCGCTCCGCGATGCAGCCTGAGCTCCGCGCGGCGGTCGTGCAGGACGCCGCCACGGACCGCGTCCTCATGCTCGCGTGGATGGACGACGAGGCCCTGCGCCTCACGCGCGAGACCGGCGAGGCGCACTTCTTCAGCCGCTCGCGACAGCGGCTCTGGCACAAGGGCGAGACGTCGGGAAACACGCTCGCCGTGGAGGAACTGCGGGAGGACTGCGACGGTGACGCGATCCTCCTGCGTGTCCGTCCGTCAGGACCCGCGTGCCATACCGGCTCCGTCTCGTGCTTCGCCCCCTGGCTCTGGCGCGCCGTGGCCGAGCGGGCCGCGACGCGTCCGGAGGGCTCCTACGTCACGGGTCTCCTCGACGCGGGCGTCGCCGAAGTCGCGCGCAAGGTCGGCGAGGAGGGTCTCGAAGCCGCTCTCGCAGCGGTCGGCGAGAGCGACGACCGCCTGATCTCGGAGGTCGCCGACCTCTGGTTCCACTCGTACGTCCTCCTCGCGGCCCGTGGCCTCGACCCTGCAGCCGTGGAAGAGGAGCTAGAGCGTCGCGCGGGTCATCCGGGCGACCGGGCCGGCTGAGTCGGCACGACGCGGCTCAGGACACTGTCGTGGACCGCCGGTCTTCGGGGCTCGGGAGCGTGGTCGCGACGATCCAGCCGACCGCGGCGGCAAGGATGGCAATCGGGACGACGTCGGTCGCCGACGAGCCGACGAGGAGCGCGGCGAGAAGGACAGCGGTGAACGG
>JAWOIV010000011.1:0-14792 GCA_046484465.1 Gaiellaceae bacterium | reverse complement strand
CGGTCGCGCTGCTCGACGCGAATCGCACGGGAGCGGTCGTGACCGCGATCCAGGGCCGCGACTACGCGCGCATCTACGTGAAGGACCTCGACCGCGGCCGCTCCTCCGTCGCCCTCTCCCCGGAGGAGCAGGAGGCGGTCGAGCGGGCGATGGCGCGGTAGGGCGTCGTCCGCTAGCCGGCGCGCGGAACGGATGTGCAGCGCGGGTGCTTCGCGCCCGCTGATCGCCTCGCTCGTCCGTCCCGCCGGAGCGCTGTGCGGAGAAGGTGCTGCTACGCCGCAGCGAAGGTGGGCTCGAGCGTCGGCAGGTACGTTCGCCAGGTGTCGGGGATGTGCTCGGCCGCGAGGCGGATGAAGAGAACCGGGGAGGGCGGCCGCGGGCTCGTGCGAAGCGTCATCGACGTCTCCTCGAGGAGGCGGTCGCCCTTGCGGTGGTTGCAGGGCGCGCAGGAGGCGACGACGTTCTCCCACACCGACGTGCCGCCGCGCGACCGCGGAACGACATGGTCGAGCGTCAGGCGGTTGCTGTTCGAGCCGCAGTACGCGCACTGCCAGCCGTCGCGCGCGAAGAGCACCCGCCGCGAGATGCGGCGCGTCACGGTGCGAGGCACGCGAACGTAGGAGACGAGGCGGATGACATGCGGGCGGGGATGGCTCGTCGTCGCCGAGCGGAACGGGCGATCGTGGCGCTCGAGGATCTCCGCCTTGCCCTTCCACACCAGCACGTGGGCACGGCGCAGGCTGCAGACGTTCAGGGGCTCGTAGCTCGCATTCAGGACGAGAACCCGGTTCACTGAGTGCGGAGCCTAGCAACGTGGATGCCCGATGGAACGGGCGGATCCGAGGCCTACCGGGTCGCTCGGAGCGCGCCTTCCGTCGCGACCGCGAGCGAGACGACGCGGTGTTCGGGAAAGCGCCGCTCGAGGTCGATCCTGCTCGTCGTAGGATCGGTCGACCAGACGACGACGCTCGGCCCGGATCCGGAGAGCGTCGCGCCTGCGGCCGCGCTCGGGAGCTCCGTGCGCAGTGCGTCGAGAAGCGCCGAGGAGCGGTAGGGCTCGTGGAGGCGATCGTCGAGCGCGGCGGCCATGAGCTCCGTATCGGACGATGCCGCCGCGGCGCCGAGGAGCAGCGCGCGTGCGGTGGTGAAGGACGCGTCCTCGTGAGGGATCGTGGGAGGGAGCGCAGAGCGCGCGGCGGCCGTGGCGGTCCGCTCCTCGGGGACGACGAGAACCGCGTGGAGTGGGAGCCTGTCGGCGATCCTCGCGATGCGGCCTTCCCAGGTCAGGCACACGCCGCCGACGAGGGCCGGTGCGAGGTTGTCGGCGTGAGACTCGAGCTCGAGCCCGAGCTCGAGCAGCCTCCCGGGCTCGCCGTCCGGATCCGCCGCCGCGAGGCCCAGCGCGATCGCGGCCGCGGAGGAGCCGAGCCCGCGCTCGAGGGGGATCCGGTTCGAGAGGCGGAAGCGCTTCCCGTGCGGGGACGCGAGCAGAGAGTACGCCCGCACGACGAGGTTCGACTCGTCCTCCGGGAGCTCGCCCGCGCCCTCTCCGTCGACCACCACCCGCACGCCCTGATCTCCCGTCTCCGAGAGCTCGAGCTCGTTCCACAGCTCGAGCGCGACGCCGGCGCAGTCGAATCCCGGCCCGAGGTTCGCGGACGTCGCGGGCGCGCGGACGATCACGGCGCGCTCGAGCCCGCCGCGGCGGCGGCTGCGATCGCATCCGGGTCGGGATCGACGAGGACGGTCTCGGGCGCGACGCGGCCCGCAGCGTCCGGGTCCTTCAGGCCGTGGCCGGTGATCGTCGCGACGACTCGGGCGCCGCGGGGAGGGTCGAGCGCGAGCGCGGCGAGGCCTGCCGCCGAGGAGGGCTCGCAGAAGAGTCCCTCGAGCCGCGCGAGGTCCTCCCACGCTTCGAGGATCTGGGCGTCGCTCACGGTGACGACCTCGGCCTCCAGCGCAGCGATCCTCTCCTCGTGCGCAGGCTCGGCGATGCGGATCGCCGTCGCGACCGTCCGGCGGCGGTCGGCGGCCTGGGCCGAGACGAGCCTCGCGCGTACGCCGAGCTCGGAGAGCCCCATCGCGTACGAGACGGTGTTCCCGCCGCCGCCGTACGGAACGACGAAGACGTCCGGTGGCCCGCCGAGCTCCTCCACGATCTCGAAGACGGCGGTCTTCTGGCCCTCGATCCGGTGCGGGTTGAGGGAGTTGACGAGCACGTGCGTCCCGCGCTCCGCCAGGACACGCGCGGCGGTGAGCGCCTCGTCGAAGGTTCCTCTCACCTCGAGGACGCGGGCGCCGTGGATGCGGCTCTGTGCGAGCTTCCCGACGGCGACGGCTCCTTCCGGCTGCAGCACGACAGCGGTGAGCCCCGCTCGAGCCGCGTAGGCGGCCGCCGAGGCGGCCGTGTTCCCCGTCGACGCGCACACGACGGTGGAGGCTCCGTGCTCGACCGCCTTCGAGACGGCGACGGTCATCCCGCGATCCTTGTAGCTGCCCGTGGGGTTCGCAGGCTCCCACTTGAGCCACAGGTCGACGCCGAGACGCTCGGAAAGGCGTGGAACGGCAAGCAGTGGCGTCGAGCCCTCGCCGAGGCTCACGACGGGAGTCGCCGCGCTCACGGGGAGCCGGTCGCGGAAGCGCTCGAGAAGCGGCGTCGTCACGTCCAGCCGAGCTCCTCGACGCCCCGGTCCGAGATCACGCGGAGCGCTGTCGGGAAGCCGAGCGTCTCGGGCATCGCCGCGATCGCCCGGACGCTCCTCGCGATGCTCCCGACCGTCACTTCGTGCGTCACGATGTGCAGCGTCGCTCCCTCCCCGGTCTGGTTCTGGACGAGGCGTGCGACGGAGACGCCTTCCACGGCCAGGTGACCGGCAACACGCGCCAGGACGCCGGCGCGATCGTCGACGTCGATGCGGACGTAGAACGGCGAGCGCACGGCATCGGCCGGCGCGCGGGGCAGCGCACGTCGCGCCGGGTCGTCGTGCAGGAACCCCGGCCCGGCGGTGCCGACGACCGACACGAGGTCGGCGACAACGGCCGACGCGGTCTCGATTCCACCTGCCCCAGGGCCGGACAGCGTGATCTCGCGGATCGCGTCGCCCTGGAGCATGACGGCGTTGAACGCGCCCTCGACGGAGGCGAGGGGGTGTCGGCGATCGACGAGCGCGGGCCCCACGCGCACGTCCGCGCCGCTGTCGGTCAGGGTCGCCTGGCCGACGAGCTTCACGGTCATGTCGAGCGCCTGCGCCGCCGTCACGTGCTCCGGACGGACCGCCTCGATTCCCTCCACCTCGACGTCCTCCGGCGCGACGCGAGCACCGAACGCCACGGAAGCCAGAATCGACATCTTCGCCGCCGCGTCGGCGCCGGACACGTCGTCGACGGGATCCGCCTCCGCGTAGCCGAGGCGCTGCGCCTCCGCGAGCGCCTCTTCGTACGTGCGCCCCGCCTCCATCTCGCCGAGCACGAAGTTGGTCGTCCCGTTCACGATGCCGAGGATCCGGTGCACGCTCGTCGCGACGAGCGCCTCCCGCAGCACCTTGACCACCGGGATCGCGGCGCAGACGCATGCCTCGAAGCGGAGCTGGGCGCCGCCTCGCGCCGCGGCAGCGAAGAGCTCCGGGCTGCGCTGCGCCACGAGCTGCTTGTTCGCCGTGACCACCGAGACGCCGCGCTCGAGCAGGGAGAGGACGTACGCGCCGGCTGGCTCGAGGCCGCCCATGAGCTCGGCGGCCAGCGTGATCTCCTCGTCGCCGAGCAGCGTCTCGAAGTCGGTGGTGAGGACGCCCGCTCGAGTGGCATAGCCACGCTCCTTGCTCAGGTCGCGCACGAGGGCGCGCGCCACGCGCAGCCTGCGTCCGGTCACTCGCTCGATCTCGGCGCCGGTCTCCGTGAGCAGCCGGTGCACGGCCTCGCCGACAGTCCCGTAGCCGAGCAGCGCGATCGGGACGTCCACGGGGGCCACGGCCCGAGACTAACCGAGGGCTCGACGGAGCAGCAGATGCATAGGCTGCAGTGTTTGTGCATAATACGCTTCATGGCAACCGTGGCCGTCGTCGGCGCTTCCGGGTACACCGGGCAGGAGACCCTCGACCGGGTGCTCTCCCATCCCGCGCTGGAGCTGTACGCCCTGGGCTCGGACTCGCTCGCGGGTCAGCCGGCGGACGCGCTCGACCCGCGCCTCGGCCGCAACGGGTTCAGGCGCATCCCACGGTTCATCACGAACGAGGCGGCGCTCTCGTCGGGAGCGGACGTCGTGTTCCTGTGTCTGTCGCACGAGGAAGCCGCCGCGCTCGTCCCTCCGCCCCGCGGCGTGGTGGTCGACCTCTCGGGCGGCCACCGCTTCACAGCGCCCGCCGTCTACGAGTCGTGGTACGGGTTCTCGCATCCCCTCCCGGACGAGCTCGACGCGTGGTCGTACGGGCTCCCCGAGATCTCACCCCCGGTCGGGCGCCTCGTCGCGAATCCCGGCTGCTACGCGACCGCGGCGCTCCTCGCGCTCGCGCCGGTGGTCGACGCGATCGATCCACACGGAGTCGTCGTGGACGCGAAGTCGGGCGTCTCCGGCGCGGGGCGGTCGCTGAGCGAGCGCTCGCACGCCGGGACCGTCCTCGAGAACGCCGCTCCGTACAAGGTCGGCGCGCACCAGCACGCGCCCGAGATCGCGCAGTCCCTCGGTTTCCCCGTGACGTTCGTCCCGCACCTCCTGCCCGTCCGCAGAGGGCTGATCGCGACCTGCTACGTCCGGTCGACGGGCGCCGACCTCCGCGAGCTCCTCGTGGAGCACTACACGGAGAGCCATGTCGTCAGCGTGCTTCCGGAGGGCGCGGTTCCGGAGCTCGCGCGCGTCCAGGCGACCGACGGCGCCGAGCTCGGTGTCTTCGAGGACCGGCTCACAGGCTCGACGATTCTCGTCTGCGCGCTCGACAATCTGGGGAAGGGTGCAGCGGGGCAGGCGGTCCAGAACGTGAACCTCCTCTTCGGTCTGGACGAGACCGCCGGCCTGCGGCTCTCAGGGATCCTCGTCTAGTACGTGTCAGTCACCGCCCCCAGCGGCTTCGCGGCGAGTGGCGTGCGCGCCGGGATCCGCCGCGAGTCCCCCGACGTCGCGCTCGTCCGCTCGCTTCCCCCGGCTGTGGGAGGGGCGCTGTGGACGACCAACCGCATCCAGGCTGCGCCGGTCGAGGTCTCCCGCCGCCACCTCGAGGTTGCGCAGCCGCAGGCCGTGGTCGTGAACGCGGGCGTCGCGAACGCCGCGACGGGTGCGAGCGGCGTCGCCGACGCGGAGCGGACCGCGCAGGAGACGGCGAACGCCCTCGGGCTCGAGGCGGAGCAGGTCGTCGTGCTCTCGACCGGCGTGATCGGCGTGCCGCTGCCGATGGAGAAGCTCCTTGCGGGTGTCCGCGACGCGGCCACGGCGCTCTCTCCCGACGGCGGCGATGCCGCCGCCTCCGCGATCCTGACCACCGACGCCGGCCCGAAGCAGGCCGTCGCCGTCGGGGACGGCTTCACCGTCGGGGGAATGGCGAAGGGCGCCGGCATGATCCACCCGCGGCTCGCGACGATGCTCGCGGTCGTCACCACCGACTACCCGCTCGAGGCCGGTGAGGCTCTGTCCTTCCTCCGCCCGGCCGTCGACGGGACCTTCAACCGCATCTCCGTCGACGGGGAGTGCTCCACGAACGACGCCGTCGTCCTGCTCGCGAACGGCGCGGGCGGCATCGAGCGCAGCACGTTCTCCGACGAGGCCTTCTCGACCGCGCTCCATGAGGTCTGCGCGGCACTCGCACGCTCGATCGTGGAGGACGGGGAGGGCGCGACGGTGCTCCTGGAGATCCGCGTCGGCGGAGCCGTGTCGGAGGACGAGGCCGTCGCCGTCGCCCGCCGGATCGCGACGTCGCCGCTCGTGAAGACGGCCGCGTTCGGCCACGACCCGAACTGGGGCCGCGTGCTGGCGGCAGCCGGGTCGGCGCCCTGGAACGGCGGCTTCGCGCACGTCGACCCGGATCTGCTGTCGGTCGCGTTCGACGAGGTCGTCGTGTTCGAGAAGGGCGTCCCCACCGGGCGCACGCCGGAGCTCGGTGGCGCGGAGGTGACGATCGACCTCGACCTCGGGCTCGGCGACGGGTCGGCCGCGTACCTCGCCTCCGACCTCACGTACGACTACGTCCGTCTCAACGCGGAGTACACGACGTGAGGGTCGTCCTCAAGCTCGGAGGTCGAGTTGCGGTGGAGACCGCAGACCGGGCGCTCCGACTCTCGCAGGCAGGCCACGAGGTCGTCGTCGTGCACGGCGCCGGCCCGCAGATCTCCTCCGAGCTCGAGAGGCTCGGCATCCCCGTGTCGTTCGTGGACGGCAGGCGCGTGACCGACGAGCGCACGCTCGCGGTCGTGCGCGCGTCCCTCGACACCGTCGGGGCCGAGGTGTCCGCCGCACTCGGCCCCGCGGCCGTCCGCCTCGCCGGCGACGAGATCGGCCTCGAGGCCGTGCGGGTCCCGGGGCTCGGTCTCGTCGGTGAGCCGCTCCCGTGCCGTCCGCTCGAGGTGGAGGAAGCATTGGCGCACGGCCGCATACCGGTGATCGCGCCGATCGCCGTCGGCCCGCTGAACGTGAACGCGGACGAGGCGGCAAGCGCGCTCGCGGTCGGCCTGGAGGCCGACAGGCTCGTCTTCGTCTCGGACGTGCCGGGTGTGTACGTCGGCGGCGTGGTCGCGGAGCGGATCGATGCTGCTCACGCGGGACGCCTGCTCGACGAGGGCGCGCTCGAGGGCGGGATCGTCCCCAAGCTCCTCGCGGCCGTCCGCGCAGCGAGGGTCGGCGTTCGCGCCGAGATCGGATCCACGGAGGTGGCCGCATGAAGTCGACGGCCGCCGCGCTCGATCTCGGGCGGCAGCTGCCGACGTACGCCAGGGCGCCGATGACCGTCGTTCGAGGCGAGGGCGCGCGCGTGTGGGACGCCGACGGCCATGAGTACCTGGACTTCGGAGGCGGCATCGCCGTCGTCGGCCTCGGGCACGGGCATCCTGCCGCGACGGCCGCAGCGCACGCCCAGCTCGACCGCCTCTGGCACTCGTCGAACCTCTACTGGACGGAACCTGCCGCCGAGCTGGCGAGCAGGCTCTCGGAGCGCTTCGGCGGCGCGCAGGCGTTCTTCTGCAACTCGGGTGCCGAGGCGATCGAGGCGGCACTGAAGTACGCCCGCAAGGCGACCGGGAGGCCCGGAGTCGTCGCACTCGAGGGCGGGTTCCACGGGCGGACGATGGGCGCGCTCTCCGCGACAGGGCAGCCCGGGAAGCGCGAGCCCTTCGCGCCGCTCGTCCCGGGAATGCGTTTCGTGGCGCCGAACGACGTCGAGGCGCTGCGCTCCGCAGTGGACGGGACGGTCGGGCTGATCCTCCTCGAGCCAATCCTCGGCGAGGGGGGCGTGATCCCGCTCGATCGCGACTTCGTCGCAGCGGCGGCCGATCTCGACGCGCTCCTCTGCCTCGACGAGATCCAGGCGGGGGTCGGACGCACCGGGTCGTTCTTCGCGTTCGAGCAGCTCGGGGTTCGACCGGACCTCGTCACGGTCGCAAAGGCGCTCGCGAACGGGCTCCCGATCGGCGCGCTCCTGGTCGCGGACGAGTCTGCCGGGGCGTTCGCCCCCGGCGACCACGGCTCGACCTTCGGCGGCAACCCCGTCTCCTGCGCGGCGGCCTGCGCGGTCGTGGACGCGATCGACGACCCACTGCTCGCGAACGTGCGAGAACGTGGTGGCGAGCTCGCCGCCGCTCTCGCCGCACTCCCCGGCGTGCTCGAAGTCCGCGGGCGCGGGCTCCTGCTCGGAGCCGTCCTCGACCGGCCCGCCGGAGAGGTCGCGGACGCGTGCCGGGAGCGCGGGCTCCTCGTCCTCTCTGCCGGGGAGGACGTGCTCCGCCTGGCTCCTCCGCTCGTCATCGACGGCGCCGACAGCAACGAGGCCGTCGCAGTGCTCCGGGCAGTGCTCACTTCTGCATAACTTGCTAAGATTGCGCATACTATGAATCGTCGGGAGCGACAGCACGCAATTCTCGAGCTCGTGCAGGAGCGCGCTCTCTCAACCCAGGCCGAGGTCGCCGCGGCTCTGCGGGAGGAGGGCTTCGAGGTCGTCCAGACCACGGTGTCGCGCGACATCGCGGAGCTCGGCCTCGTGAAGGTGCGTGCTCCCAGTGGCCGGCTCGTCTACGCACCGCAGGGCACGACCGACGCGGACAGGCTGCACGCCCTCGGCGCCGCGCTGCGCCGGTACGCAATCGCGGCCGAGGTCGCGGGCAACCTCGTCATCCTCACGACGCCGTCCGGCTACGCGAGCGCCCTCGCACAGGCGATCGACGAGGGCGGGCACCCCGGGATCGCCGGGACGATCGCGGGTGACAACGCGATCTTCGTCGCTGCGCGCGACGGGACGTCCGCTCCAGCGCTGCGCGACGAGCTCGTGGGACATCTCCTCCAGGGGGCGGCGTGAGCCGTACGGCGGTCGTCGCGTACTCGGGCGGGCTGGATACGAGCTGCATCCTCGCCTGGCTGAAGGAGGACTGGTACGGGTTCGACGAGGTCATCGCCGTCCTCGTCGACGTCGGGCAGGAGTTCGACCTGGACGAGTCGATCGTGCGCGCGAACGCGGCCGGCGCCGACGACGTCCTGCTCGTGGATCAGAAGGAGGCGTTCGCGAACGAGCAGTGCGCGCGGGCGATCCTCACCAACGCGCTGTACGAGGGCAAGTACCCGCTCGTCTCCGCGCTCTCGCGCCCGGTCATCGCCGAGGCGGTCGCCGGGATCGCGCAGGAGCTCGGCGCCGAGGCCGTCGTCCACGGCTGCACCGGCAAGGGCAACGACCAGCTGCGGTTCGAGCTCGCATTCAAGGCGCACTACCCCGGTGTGAAGGTCGTCGCGCCGCTCCGGGACCGGATCTGGACGCGCGACGAGGAGATCGAGTACGCGATCTCGAGGGGCATCCCGGTGGTGCAGACCGCCGCCTCGCCGTACTCGATCGACGAGAACCTCTTCGGCCGGGCGATCGAGGCGGGCGCGCTCGAGGATCCGTGGAACCGTCCGCCGCGAGAGCCGTATGCGCTCACGGCGGATCCCGCGAGCGCCCCGCCGCCGCTGGAGATCGTCGTCGGCTTCGAGCGCGGCCTCCCCGTCTCGATCGACGGCGAGGAGCTCTCGCTCGCCGAGCTCATCCTGAAGACGAATCACCTCGCGGGCGCCTACGGCATCGGCCGGATCGACATGATCGAGAACCGCGCCGTGGGCATCAAGAGCCGCGAGGTGTACGAGGCACCGGGCGCGATCGCGCTCATCACGGCGCACCAGGCGCTCGAAGACGTCGTCCTGACGAAGGACGAGGCTCGCCTCAAGCAGGTGCTCGCCCAGCGGTGGACGGAGATCGTGTACGAGGGCCGCTGGTTCAGCCCGGCGCGGGAGGCCATCGACGCGTTCGTCGACTCGACGCAGCAGCTCGTCACCGGCGATGTGCGGCTCGAGCTCCGGCCCAACGCTGCTGTCGTCACCGGCAGGCGCTCGCCGCACATGATCTACGCGGCCGACCTCGCCTCGTACGGCGCCGGGGAGACGTTCCCGCACGATGCCGCCGAGGGATTCATCAGAATCTCCGCATTGGAGACAGAGCTGCACGCGGCCCGCGAGCGGGCGAAGACCGAGGTGTGACGACCTGGAGCGGGCGGGTCGAGGGCAGCCTCGACCCGGACGTGTGGGCGTTCCTGCGCGCGGACGACGCGGAGCTGCTCCCGTACGACTGCGAGGCGACGGCCGAGCACGCGCAGCGCCTGGCCGAGGTCGGGATCCTGACCGCCGAGGAGCTCGAGGCGACCGAGTCGCGCCTGGCCGAGATCGCGCAGGATCCGTCGAGCTACCTCGACTCCGACGAGGACGTGCACTCCGCGATCGAGCGGCTCCTCGGCGACGTGGGCCGCAAGATCCACGCGGGGAGGTCGCGGAACGACCAGGTCGTCGCCGCCTTTCGGCTGTACGTGCTCGATGCCTGTGCCGAGGCGCGCGAGGCCATCGACGCGCTCGCCCTCGTGTGCCTCTCGTTCGCGGAGACCGAGGCGGACACCGTCATGCCCGGCTACACGCACCTCCAGCGCGCGCAGCCGATCACGCTCGGGCACCACCTGCTCGCATGGGTGGAGATGCTCGACCGGGACCGGACGCGCTTCGCCGCCGCCGCCGAGGCTGCGGCCGAGAGCCCGCTCGGCGCCGGTGCGCTCGCGGGGTCGACGCTCGCGCTGCCCCCGCCACCCCGCCAGATGCGCAACTCCATCGACGCCGTCGCCGACCGCGACTTCGCCCTCGACTACCTGTACGCGGCGGCCGTCCTCTTCACGCACCTCTCCCGCATCGGCGAGGAGATCGTGCTCTGGGCGACCTCGGAGTTCGGGTTCGTCCGGCTGCCCGAGACCGCGGCGACCGGCTCGTCGATGATGCCGCAGAAGCTGAACCCCGACGTCGCCGAGCTCGCGCGCGGGAAGGCCGGTACGGCCATCGGTCGGCTCACGGGCCTGCTGGCCACGGTGAAGGGGCTCCCGCTCGCCTACGACCGCGACCTGCAGGAGGACAAGGCACCGGTGTTCGCGACGCGCCGGGACGCACGCCTGGCGCTCGAGGCGCTGACGGTCCTCGTGAGCGGGCTCGAGGTCGATCGCGCGCGCATGAAGAAGGCGGCGTCGGACCCGCTGCTGCTTGCGACGGACGCAGCGGAGGCGCTCGTCGAGAAGGGCGTCCCCTTCCGCGACGCGCACGAGCGGGTCGCCGAGAGCGTCCGTGAGGGGACGTTCACGAAGCCGCGCAAGGCGGCGCCACGCCCCGCCCCGGGCCCAGGCGGGATCCGCGACGCGCTCGCGGAGGCTCGAGCGCGCTTCGTCGACAACCTGTAGCCCCGCCGCGCCCTTCTTCCGCGAGCTCCGGGGCGACCGGATCTGGGAGGGGACGAGCGAGATCCAGCGCTCGATCATCTCCCGCGACGTCCTCAAGCGCGGCGCCGCCCGATACCTCGGTTGGGACTGACGGCGCGATACGAGGCGGATAGGATCGCCGCGATGCCGCACGAGAAGGAGATCGAGATCCGCTGGCGCGACGTGGACGCGTACCGGCACGTGAACAACGCCGTCTACGCGACCTACCTCGAGGAGGCCCGGGACGAGTGGGTGGAGGCCGTCCTGGGCGACATCGGCGACCCCTGGGACTTCGTGCTCGCACGGGTCGCGATCGACTTCCGGCGCGAGCTCACGCAGGAGGACGACGCGGTCGTCGTGTCCTGCGCGCTCGAGCGCATCGGGAACTCGAGCGTGACGCTCCGCGAGCAGATCCGCACGCGCGAGGGCGAGCTCTCCGCCGAGGCGGAGGCCGTGCTCGTGGCGCGGGATCGCGAGACGGGCCGCTCCCGCCCTCTCACCGAGGACGAGCGGGCAGCGATCGAGCGAGATCTCGGCGCTACCGCCGTGTGACGCCGCGGGCCTCCGGCGGCGTACCCCGTACGTCACCTACTCGCGGAGGCTCCCATGAAACGTCTACTCCTCGCCGCCGCCGCCGGCTTCGGCGTGATCGCCCTGGCCGGCGCGGTCGGCCTTCCCGACCTCGCGGGCGCCCAGGACTCGCCCGCCGCCGACCCCGACACGCTCACCGTCAGCGGCATCGGCACGGTCTCGGCGGCTCCCGACGAGGCCCAGATGTCCTTCGGCGTCGAGACCCGCGGCGCGACGGCGAAAGCAGCCGTCTCGGCCAACGCCGATGCAGCTCGCAAGGTGATCAACGCGCTCCGGCAGGCGGGCGCACGCGAGCTCGCGACGCAGTACGTCAGCGTCTACCCGATCTCGGGCGAGAGCGGGAAGATCGAGGGCTACGCCGCCTCGAACTCGGTCTCGGCGGTCAGCGACGTGGAAGACGCACCCGCGCTGATCGATGCGGCGGTCGCTGCCGGCGCGAACCAGGTCTCCGGGCCCGTGATGAGCTCGAAGAATGCCGAGGCGCTCTACCGCCAGGCGCTCGCGAAGGCCGTGGACGAGGCACGCGCGCGGGCCGAGGTGCTCGCGAAGGCGGCCGATCGGTCGCTCGGAACTATCCACGCGATCGTCGAGGGCGGCGGCTCGACGCCGATCCCGTACGCCGCCCGAGACGCAGTCGAGGCATCGACACCGATCGTCCCCGGCCGGCAGGACACGACCGCGACGGTCAGCGTCACCTTCATCCTCCGCTGAGTGACGCGGCGAGGGGCGCCGCCCCGGCGGGCGACGCCCCTCTCGTCCGCAGGCAGGCAGGCGGTGCGGAGGTCTTCGGTGTTTCCTGCTACCAGCGGAAATCCGGCCAGCGCGGCATCCCGCCTCAGGCCATCCGCCCGTCGGGTCCGGGCTCGAGCCCGAGGAAGAGGTACGTCCGCGCTTGCGTGAGCTCGTCCACCGTGCGCTGCAGCGATGCCGACGGCGCGAGCAGCGGCTTCTGGCGCAGCGCCGGCGCAAGGCTCTGCAGGTCGGAGGTCGCGTGAGACGTGCCTACTACCCCTGCTACAGTGCCGCGGTTCTGCTCACGCCGAAGCGGCCGTGAGCGTTGTCCCCGTCGAGAGGAAGCGGATGGTCTACATGCGACTGATCGAGATCCCGCCGCTCGGGCCAGGCCCGGCTCTCGGCGCGGACGAGCGCTGAGCTTCCCTCCTTCGCAGGGAAGCCCGGTTTGACCGCATCCGGTCGTGGCGCTATCGTGCGCGACTTGATGTTGCTCCTCCGTAGCTGAGACACCGGATGCCGGGGCCCACCGAGCGGCCTGGGCAGTGGCTTGCACGTTTCTCGTTACGGAGTTCTTCGAAGGAGCAGCAGATGACCGACATGCAGGACGTGGCACTCGTGGAGGCGGCGGCGCGCCGACTGGACGCGGCCGTCGACGTCCACGAGCTGCGCAAGGAGTTCAGCCGCCGCGACCGCAAGCGCGGCGGGAAGCGCATCCGCGTGGCGCTCGACGGCGTCTCGTTCACGATGGAGAAGGGTGAGACCGTCGCCATCCTCGGCCAGAACGGCTCGGGGAAGTCGACGCTCGTCCGCCTGCTCTCCACGCTCCTCCTCCCGGACGGCGGGTCCGCGCTCGTCCTGGGCCACGACGTGGTCTCCGAGCAGCGCGCCGTGCGCCGGCTCGTGAACCGCGTCTCGGTGGAGGCGTCGTTCTTCAAGAAGATGTCGCCGGCCGAGAACCTCGGCTACGCGGCTCGCTACTACGGCATGACGTCGAAGCAGACGCGCGACCGGATCCCGGAGATCCTCGGACGGGTCGGGTTCCCGCCCGACCGCCGGGACGAGCCGATGGAGAACCTCTCGCGCGGGATGCAGCAGAAGGTCGCCCTCGCACGGGCGCTCCTCACCTCGCCGGTGCTGCTCCTGCTCGACGAGCCGACGACGGGGCTCGACCCGCGTTCCAAGCTCGAGGTGCAGGAGTTCATCCGGGAGATCCGGACGACGCACGACTCGACGATCCTCCTCTGCACACACGATCTGGCCGAAGCGGAGAGCCTCGCCGAGCGCGTCGGGATCCTCGATCGCGGGCGGCTGCTCGCGCTCGAGCCCGTCGACGACCTCAAGCGCCGGTAGGACGCCCAGACGCTGGAGGAGGCGTTCTTCGCCGCAACCGGCCGCGCGTTCGAGGCCGAGCACGACGACGAGGACGACGAGGACCGGGAGGTGTTCGCATGAGAACCATCGGCGCGACCCTGCGAGCAGAGCTCGTCGGAGCCGGCGGCGTCGTCGAGCGCAACTTCTACCTCACCAAGCGCTACATCTGGTGGGACCTCGCGTGGTTCTTCTGGACCGTCGCCAACACGCTGACGATCGTGTTCATCGCCCAGGGCATCGAGGCCACGGGCGGTGACATCGACGTCAACACCGTCGCGACGAGCCTCCTCATCGGCGCCGTCATCTGGGCGTATCTCGGCGTGCTCTTCGAGTTCCTCATGGAGACCGTCGCGTGGGAGCGCTGGGAGGGCACGATCGAGTACACGTTCATGGCGCCGCTCTCACGGGCGATGCACCTCGCCGGCCAGGGCGTGTTCGCGGTCTCGTACGGGCTCCTGCGCGCGGTCTTCCTCTTCATCGTGTGCGCGCTCTTCTTCGACCTCTCGATGCCCGACGCGAACTTCTTCGCGGCGTTCGTCGTGGTCGCCGTCGCGTCCATCTCGTTCCTCGGGATCGGCGTGATGACGTCGGTGCTCCCCCTCATCTCGCCGGAGAAGGGGACGCAGCTCGGCTTCGTCGCGCAGGGGACGCTGCTCGTCGTCTCCGGCGTCTACTACCCGGTCGAGGTGCTCCCCGGCTGGATGCAGTTCATCGCGAAGTTCTCGCCGGCGACCTACGCGCTCGAGGGCGCGCGCGAGGCGATCCTCGACGGGGCTCCGCTCTCCGAGATGTGGGACGAGATCTGGCCGCTCCTCATCATCGGCGTCGTCTCGATCCCGATCGGCCTGTGGGTGTTCCGGCGCGGTGAGCTGTACGCGAAGAAGCACGGGAAGCTGAAGCGGTCCGGCTGATGGAGAACCACTTCGGTGAGGAGATCGCCGCACGGTACGACGAGCGCAGTACGTCGACCGTCGAAGTCGTCAACGTGATCGTCGACTTCCTCACCGCAGTGGCCGGCAACGGCCCGGCGCTCGAGTTCGGGATCGGTACAGGACGGATCGCAGTGCCGTTCGCTTCGCGCGGAGTCACCGTGAGCGGGATCGACCTCTCGGAAGCGATGGTCACGCGCCTACGGGCAAAGCCGGGCGGCGACGAGC
>JAWOIV010000109.1:0-7542 GCA_046484465.1 Gaiellaceae bacterium | reverse complement strand
GGCGCGATGGAAGGGTGCGATGCAAGGACGCAGGGAGCCCCAATACGAGACGTATTGAGGCGACCGAGGACGCCGCTGCGTACGCGCGCAGCGCGTTCCGGCGGCTCAAGGATTCATTTCGAAACGAGTTCTAAGGGCCTGTCCGGAAAGTGGATCAGAGCGGCTCACAGGTGTCACGCACCGCGAGGCGGCGTCCTCAGTCGGGCAGATATGCCTGCACATTGGCCCTCCCTGCGTCCTTGCCTCGCGGCACGTGCCGCGTGTCATCCGCCGCGACCACTTTCCGGACAGGCCCCTAGCCGACCAGCGCGTCCACCTCTGCGGCGGTGGGGAGCGACGGCTGGGCGCCTGGTCGTGACGCCGCGAGCGCGCCGGCGGTGCACGCGCGCATGAGGGAGTCCTCGTACTCGCGGCCCTCGAGGAGGGACACCACGAGACACGCCGTGAAGGCGTCCCCGGCTGCCGTTCCGTCCACGGCGTCCACCCGCGGAGGCACGGCGCGGGCGACTTCCTCGCCGTCCTCGAGCAACACGGCCCCCTCCGCGCCGAGCGTGATCGCGACCAGGCCGTCCCGGCGCGTCAGCACCTCGAGCTCGTGACGATTGACGACCGTGAGATCCGCGTCGACCGCGATAGGCCGGGCGGGCGCGGCGTTGAGGCAGAACACACCCACGCACCGCTCCCAGGCAGAGAAGACCGCCTCGTCGGGTACCTCGAGCTGCGCGAGCACCGCGTCGTGCTCGCCGAGCGTGACCTCCGCGAGAGTCGCGTTCGCGCCGGGTGCGACGACGATCGTCGTCTCGCCCGCCGGATCGACGGAGATCAGCGCCACGCCGGTCGGTTCGTCCACGACCTCGACGACCAGCTCGACCCCGGCCTCGCGCAACCCTGCCAGAGCCTCCTCCGCGAGCTCGTCGGGTCCGACCGCACCGATCATCGTCACCTCGGCGCCGAGCCGCGCACATGCAACCGCCTGGTTCGCACCTTTGCCGCCGGGGAAGCGGGCCATCGTCGCCCCGCCGACGGTCTCCCCCGCCTTCGGGAGCCGGTCACAGCGGGCGACGAGGTCGAGGTTGATCGAGCCGACGACCGTGATGCGTGGCGTCACGCAGCGAGAGCGCGCAGGTCGTCCACGGTCGACCCGAGAAGCGTGTCGCGCAGGTCGAACAGACCGGCCCAGAGCGAAGAGCGATCCGGCGGCGCCTCCATGCGAGCAGCCGCCGACAGGCCTTCGAGCGCCCGCAGGAGGACGGCGAGCTCGAGGTACACGGCCGCCACGCGATTCGGGCAGGCGCGGACGCCGGCGCGATCGAGAACGGGGCGCCACTCGACGAGCTCCCCGGCGCCGGGACCGAGGTACCACGACCGCCCCTCCGCCCGCTCCGGCTCGAGCTCGAGGAGGTACCGGGCGAGGGGATCCTCGAGGCCTGCGAGCGCCGTTTCCACACGATCGGCCGCGCGGTGCAACGCAGCCTGTCGGGCGCCTGCGGTCGGCGGCGACGCCTCTCCCCGCCCCCAGCGCTCGAGGAGCCGGCAGAACGCGAGTGCTGAGGCCTCGCAGCCGCGAAGCTGAGCGACGAGGCGCACCGCCGACGCCTCGCTCGAGGCGTTCGCGCGGATCACGCCTTCCCAGCCGTCCGACATCAGATCTCGATGACGACCGGGAGGATCATCGGCCGGCGCCGCGTCCGGTCGTACACGATCTGGCCCACGGCGTCGTGAATGTGCTCCTGCAGGAGCTTGATCTCCGTCACGTGCTCGGCGCCGAGCTCGCGCACCACGCGGTCGGCCTCGTCGCGAAGCTCGTCGAGCAGCTCCTCGGACCCGCCGAGGCCGCGTGCGATGAGCTCCGGTCGCGCGATCTCGCCGCCGTCGGCCAGGGTGAGCGTCGTCACGACGATGAGCACGCCGTCCTCGGAGAGCCTTCGACGGTCGCGCAGCGCAACGTCCGCGACGTCGCCGACGCGAAGCCCGTCCACGAAGGTCACCCCCGCATCGATCTGACCGACGATGCGCGCCTCGCCCCGGTCGAGCTCGACCACGGTGCCGTTCTCGGCAAGGTGGATGTTCTCCTCCGGGACGCCGGCGTCCAGTGCGAGCTTCGCGTGAGCGGCGAGCATGCGGTACTCGCCGTGGATCGGCATCACATGCCTCGGGCGCAGGAGCGCCAGCATCGTCCGGAGCTCCTCCACCTGGCCGTGCCCCGAGACGTGAACCGCGGCGATCTCCTCGTGGAGCACCTCCGCCCCGGCCTTGGCCAGCTGGTTGATCGAGTCATGGACGCGCAGCTCGTTGCCCGGCACGGGCTTCGCCGAGATGACGACGGTGTCGCCGGGCTCGACCGAGACGGCCTTGTGGTCGCCGTACGCGATCCGTGTGAGCGCGGACATCGGCTCGCCCTGGCTCCCGGTGCAGAGCACGAGAATCTCGTCGGGCGGGAGCTGCGCGGCGACGTCGGGGTTGACGAGCGCGTCGTCGGGAAGCGTCACGTAGCCGAGGCTGCGCGCGACGTTCATGTTCTTCCGCATCGAGCGGCCGATGACGGTGACCTTCCGTCCGCACTCGATGGCGACCTCCGCCGCCTGCTGCATCCGGTGGATGTTCGACGCGAACGAGGCGACGAGGATCTTCCCCCTTCGAAGCGGGAAGATCGTGCGGAACGCCTCGCCCACGAGGCGCTCGGAACCGGTGTGCCCCGGCCGCTCGGCGTTCGTGGAGTCGCCGAGGAGCAGGTCCACGCCGCGGTTCCCGATCTCGGCGAGCTTCCCGACATCGGTCCTCAGCCCGTCGACCGGCGTGTGATCCAGCTTCCAGTCACCCGTGTGAACGACGCGCCCGGCCTCGCTCTCGATCACGAGCGCGACCGCGTCGGGAATCGAGTGCGCGACCCGCACCATCTCGATCCGGAACGGGCCAAGCTCGAGTGGCTCGTCACCGGGGGCGGCCTCGAGCAGCTCCGTGTTCTTCCCGACCTTGTGCTCGTCGAGCTTCGACTTCACGAGCGCGAGCGTGAGCCGCGTCGCCACGACGGTCTGCACCTCGACCTCGCGGAGGAGGTACGGAAGCCCGCCCACGTGGTCCTCGTGGCCGTGGGTGAGGACGACGGCGCGCACCGAGCGTCCCTCGAGGTAGCCGATGTCGGGGAGGACGAGATCGACACCGAGGTGCTCGTCGCGCGGAAAGGCGAGGCCCGCCTCGATGATCACGATCTCGTCGCCGAGCTCGAAGACGGTCATGTTCTTCCCGACCTCGCCGAGCCCGCCGAGCGGGATGATCCGGAGTGCGTTGCTCATGGCCTGAGTCTACGGACGACGGGCGCGGTCATCGGAGCCTGGCACCGGCTTCCTCTCAGGCCGCGACCGGGGACAGCAGTCCGAGCCGTTCGAGGCAGCCGCGCACCGCGGCACGCTCCTCGTCCGCCGCCTCGACGAGCGGCAGCCGCAGGCCCCCGACCTCGTGCCCGAGCAGGTTCAGTGCGCATTTGATCGCGATCGGGTTGACGACCACGCGCAGGAGGTCGATCGAGGGAGCGAGCTCCCGGTCGAGCTCCCGTGCCGCCTCGACGTCTCCGGCCCGGAAGCGCCGCACCATCTCTTTCACCCGCGGCCCCACCACGTGCGTGTGCACGCAGATCCCGCCGCGCGATCCGAGCTCGAGGAAAGGGAAGACGAGGTCGTCGTCGCCTGCGTAGAGCTCGAGCCCGAGCCCCACGATCGCGCGCGCCTGCTCGAGGTCGGGGTAGGCCTGCTTGACAGCGCGCACCGTGTCGATCTCGCCGAGCTCCGCGATCGCCTCGGTCTCGAGATTGAGAACGACGCGACCGGGGATGTTGTAGACGACGAGCGGCCGGTCCGACACCTCGGCGATCGCCTTGAAGTGCTCCACGATCCCCCGCACAGGCGGCTTCGAGTAGTAGGGCGTCACGACGAGGAAGCCGTGAACGCCGATCTCGTGTGCCCGGGCCGTCAAGTGGACGGAATGCTCCGTCGAGTACGTCCCCGTGCCCGCGACGACCGTCGCCCGGCCGCCGACCTCGTCGACCGCCGCCTCGTACAGCTCGAAGCGCTCCTCGTCCGAGAGCGTCGGCGACTCGCCGGTCGTTCCCGTGACGACCAGCCCGTCCGAGCCGTTGTCGACGAGATGCGATGCCAGCGCGCGGAATCGCTCGAGGTCGACCGATCCATCCGCCCTGAACGGCGTTACGATCGCCGTGAGGATCTCGCCAAGCACGCGCACTGATCCTACGCCACGACAAGGAGGCAGGCAGCCATGATCAAGGACTTCAGGGACTTCCTCATGCGGGGCAACCTCGTCGAGCTGGCCGTCGCCCTCGTCCTGGGCCTCGCCTTCGCGGCGCTCGTCGCGTCGTTCGTCGACGATCTGATCATGCCGATCATCGCGATGATCATCGGCAAGCCCGACTTCAACGGCCTGACGTTCACCATCAACGACGCCGTCTTCCGCTACGGCGCCTTCATCACCGCCGCGATCACCTTCGTGACGACGGCCGCCGCGATCTTCTTCTTCGTCGTCAAGCCGATGAACGCGCTGATGGCGCGGATGACGAAGCCGGCCGACGAAGTCGTCAGTGACGAGGAGCGTCGCCACCAGGAGCTCCTGGCGGCGATCCGCGAGAGCGGCCGTTAGGAGGAGGCGAAGAGCTCGCGCAGCGCGCGTCGTGCAGGAAGAGGACGTAGATCTCGTCGAAGCGAACGACCTTGTCGCACCTGGCTCAGAGAATGGCGTCGAGGCCGACCGTGAGGCCGGGCGGGAGATCCCGCACCCGCTCGACGGCGCGCAGTACGCCGGGCACGAAGGCCTCACGCGAGGTCGTGTCGTGCCGGATCGTCAGCGTCTCACCCTGACCCCCGAACAGCACCTCCTGGTGGGCGACGAGCCCCGGGAGCCGGATCGAGTGGATCGTCGGGCTCGTCCCCATGCGCTCGGCCGTCGCCTTCGCGGTGCCCGACGGTGCGTCGCGCTTCGCCTCGGAGTGCAGCTCGACGATCTCCGCCCGTGGGAAGACGCGTGCCGCCTCCTCTGCGAAGCGCATCATCAGTACCGCTCCCAGCGCGAAGTTCGGCGCATGGAAGCAGGGCACCCCTGCAGCCGACGCCGCGGCGTCGAGCGACTCGAGGTCGAAGCCCGTCGTCCCGATCACCGACGGGATCCCCGCGCCGAGGCACACCTCGACGTTGGCGGCGACCGCATCGGGAACGGTGAAGTCGACGGCGACGTCGCACCCGTCCGGGCCGGCCGAACGGGCGTCGGCCACCTCGTGCCCGGCGGCCTCGAGCGCCGGCCCGAGCAGCGATCCGACCTTCCCGGCGGCGCCGTAGAGCGCGATCCGCACTACGCGGCCTCGCGGAGAAGAGCGGGGTTGACGCGGGCGACGGCCTCGCGAAAGACGCTCTCGCGCGGGCCGATCCCCGCCGCGGAGAGCCGCGCCGGGTCGAGCAGCTCGCGGGCCAGCTCGACGACGTCCCCGACCGTGACGGCCTCCGTGCGCTTCACGACCTCCCGGATGTCGAGGATCGGCATCCCGGTGACCGTCGCCTGCCCGAGGCGGGTCATCCGGTTCGACGTCGACTCGAGCGAGAGCAGCATCCGCCCCTTGAGGTTCTCCTTCGCGCGGGCGAGCTCGTCGGCCGAGATGTTCCCGGCGGCCAGGTCGGCGAGGGAGGCGGCGACGATTTCGAGGCACTCGCCGACGTGCTCCTCGCGCGTGCCGACGTACAGGCCGATCTGGCCGGTCTCGCCGTACTGCGAGGCGTAGCTGTACACCGAGTACGCGAGGCCGCGCTTCTCGCGGATCTCCTGGAAGAGCCGCGAGGACGCCGATCCGCCGACGATCGCGTCGAGGATCGCCGCAGCGAACCGTCGCTCGTCCGCTCTCGCGATCCCGGGCCCGGCGAGGCACACGTGGTACTGCTCGGTGTCCTTCTCGACGAAACGGATGCTTGGGACCGCGGGGCGGCGGACGGGCCTCCGGCGGAGGCCGTTCACCGGCGAGCGGCCGCTCACACGCTCCGCGACCAGGCCCGTGAGCCGCTCGTGGCCGACGCTGCCCGCTGCCGCGACCACGACACGATCGCCCGCATAGGCACGCGCGTGGTACGCGGCGAGGGCGCGCCGCGAAACCGTGGAGATCACGTCCGCGCTGCCGATGACGGGCCGCCCGAGCGGATGGCCGCCGAACACTGCTTCCGAGGCGATGTCGTGGACGAGGTCGTGCGGCGTGTCGTCCACCATCGCGATCTCCTCGAGGACGACCTCCCGTTCGAGGTCGACGTCCACGAACGAGGGGCGGAAGACCATGTCGACCATCACGTCGAGCGCGGTCTCGAGGTGCGTGTCCGCGACGCGCGCGTACACGACCGTCGTCTCGCGTGACGTGGCGGCGTTCAGCTCTCCGCCGAGCGCGTCGAAGATCTCCGCGATCTCCTGCGCCGAGTACTTCGAGGAACCGCGAAAGAGCAGGTGCTCGAGGAAGTGCGAGACGCCGGCGCGCGCGTCCGGTTCGTCGCGCGATCCCGCGCCGATCCAGAACCCGAGCGCAACCGAGCGAACGCCGGAGATCTTCTCCGTGACCACGCGCTCCCCGGTTGCGAGCTCCGTCAGCTGGTGCTTCGCCACCGGCGGATGGTAGCGGCGTCCCCTCGGTGCCTGGCTTGAGCCAGGCACCTGATGTTGTGATGCACTGATGCTATGATGCTCAAGTGGCGAAGGTGCGCACGACCCTGACGATCGACGACGAGGTGCTCCGCGCGGTCAAGGTGCGCGGTGCGCGCACCGGCAAGGGTGACAGCGAGGTGATCGAGGAAGCGCTTCGGCGTCAACTCGGGTTGGATCTGCTCGAACGTCTCTGGGAGACGAACGACCTCGCCGAGGACGAGGCGATCGTGTTGGCAGTCGAGGCCCAGCACGAGACGCGACCACGCCGCGCCTGAGTGCGAGCGGTCCTCGACACCAACGTCCTCGTCTCGGCCCTCCTCTCGCGGAACGGGTCACCCGCCCGTCTCCTCTCCCGCTGGCTCGCCGGTGAGTTCGAGCTCGTCGTCTCGGAGCTCCTGCTCACCGAGCTCGAGCGGGCTCTCGCGTATGCGAAGGTGCGCGCCCGAGTCCCCGCGGATGCCGCCGCCGAGCTTCTCGACCTCCTCCGGACCGCGGCGATCGTCGCCTCCGACCCGAGCGCGCCGCCCCCGCGCTCACCGGATCCGGGCGACGACTTCCTCCTGGCACTCGCGGAAGCCGAGCGCGCCGTGCTCGTGACAGGCGATCGGCACCTTCTCGAGCTCGCGGATCGCTTCCCGATCTCCACGCCTCGGGCGTTCCTGGAAGCGCTTCACCGCCTCCCGCAGTAGCGGACGCCGGCGCGAGCCGGTGCCGATCCAGGGCCGAGCGACACGGAGCGCACGCCGGGGAGCTTCTCCGTGGTGACGCGCTCACCGGTCGCGAGCTCCGTCAGCCGGTGCTTCGGCACTGCCGCGGGATGGTAGCCGCGCCCGCCGCTTCCCCCGAACCGCGGACGCGTCGCTTGGG
>JAWOIV010000015.1:0-7198 GCA_046484465.1 Gaiellaceae bacterium | reverse complement strand
GTGGAACGTCGCCACGAGCGGCGTCCGCGCCATGACGAGCGTCGCGGTGCAGATCGCGGGCGTCATCGGCTCGTGGAGGTGGAGCACGTCGAAGCGCTCGCGCTCGAGCGCCCGCATGATGCGGAAGTACGCACGCGGCGAGAGCACGATGTTCGGAAGGGATCCGTTGGCGGGCACGATCACCGACCGTCCGACCGGGATGACGTTCGGCGGGGGGTCGCCGTGACGCCCCACCCTCGGGTGCAGCACGCGCGTGAACTGACCCGGCGGGTCGTTCCCCATGAGCAGGCGCACGTCGTGGCCGAGCGCCTCGAGCGCAGCGGCCTGCGACTCCGCGTGTTCCACGACCGCACCCCAGAAGGACCAGGAGAACGGGACGACGATCCCGATCTTCACAGGAGCGGACACTAGCGACAGGAGTCGGCGCAAGTTGCGCCGCCGATCGGCAGGATCTCGCGGCGCTATGGTGACCGCCATGAGGCTTGACGGCATCCACCACGTCACGTGCATCACGGCCGACGCGCCGCGGAACGTCGACTTCTACACGCGCGTCCTCGGGCTGCGGATGGTGAAGAAGACGGTCAACCAGGACGACCCGACCGTCTACCACCTCTTCTACGCCGACGAGGCAGGCAGCCCCGGCGCGGACATCACCTTCTTCGAGTACCCGGGCGTGCGGCGCGGCCGTGCGGGGGCGGGGATGGTGCACACGGTCGACTGGCGGGTCGCCTCGGAGGAGGCCCTCGACTTCTGGGAGGCGCGCCTCGTGCGCGAGGCTTCGGGAGTTGCGCGAGACGACGGAAGCCTCGCGTTCGAGGACACGGAGGGGCTCAGGCACCGGCTCGTGGTCTCGGCGGCGGGCGACGAGCCTCTGACCGCGGAGCACCCGGAGGTGCCGGCCGAGCATGCGCTGCAGGGCTTCGACGCGGTCCGCGCATTCGGTGTCGATCCCGCTGCGAGCCGCGCTCTCCTCGAGGACGTGCTCGAGATGCGGCCGGTCGGCGAGGCGTCCTGGGACGCTCGCGGCGTGGGCCGCGGGGGCCTCTACGTCCACGACGCCCCGCCTGCCGAGCGCGGGCTCGGCGGCGCGGGGACGGTGCACCACGTCGCCTGGTCGTCCGAGCTCGACGACCACGCGGACTGGCACGCGCGGGTCTCGGCGGGCGGCATGCGCCCATCGCCGATCATCGACCGCTTCTGGTTCCGCTCGATCTACTTCCGGGAGCCCAACGGCATCCTCTTCGAGCTCGCAACGCTCGGCCCGGGGTTCACCGTGGACGAGGATCGCGAGCACCTCGGCGAGGCGCTCATTCTCCCGCCGGCCTTCGAGCATCTTCGCCCCGAGATCGAGCCCATCCTCACGCCGCTGCCGCACCCGCGCCCCTGGGCGGCCCGTACGAGCGGGAACGTCGTCGCCGAGTAGCCGAAGAGGAACGCGAGCCCGACGGCGAGCGTGATCGACGCCCCGTCGCCCCACCCCACCAGTCGCGAGCACGAGCCCCAGCACCTCGCCGCTCCCGCGGCCGGTCAGGCAGTGGTTCGTCGCGCTCACTGCGGGGCGGTTGACGCTCACGGCGCGAGACTAGGCTCCGCGGAGATGGCAGTCAAAGAGCCGGATCGGCAGCCCGAGGAGACGCTGGCGGCGCAGCTCGCCGCCCTCGCGAACCGCCCCCTGGGAGCCACGCGCGGAGACCGGGCGCGAGCACGCCTGCTCGATTTCGCGCAGCGCGCGACGACCTGGGGCCCGCTCGCTCCCGTTGCCGAGGTCGGCTGGCGGACGCTCCGGCGCGACGCGTCGATCGGCGGGAGCGTGCTCGGCGCCGCGCTCGCGTACCGCCTCTTCATCTGGCTGCTCCCGCTCGCGCTCGTCCTCGTGCTCGGCCTCGGCATCGCGGCGAGGCGCGTCGAGGGTGGCGCGGCCGACATCCTGCGAGATGCGGGCCTCACCGGGTTCATCGCGGCCTCGATCAGCGAGTCCTCCGAGCAGGCGACCGGCTGGGGGGCGATCGTGGCGCTCGTCGGCGCGCTCGTCGTGCTCCTGTACCAGTCGTCGGCTCTGCTCCGGGCGGCGCGCGCGGTAACGGCGCTCGCCTGGAGGCTCCCCGTCCGCCCGCCGGCGAGCCCCGCCCGCGCGACCCTCCTCTTCCTCGGCTGGATCCTCGCCTTCGTCGTCGTCGTCTCCTCGGCCTCGCCGCTGCGGCGGGCACTGGCGTTCCCGCTCGACCTGCTCGTCAGCCTGGCCGTCTACACGGCCCTGCCGGCGCTCTACCTCGTGCTCGCGTGGGCGTTGCTCCCGCACCGGGCGGAGGACTGGCGCGAGCTCGTGCCCGGCGCCGTGCTGTTCGGCGTGGGCGTGGCGTGCATCGGGCTCTTCAACGGGCTCTTCCTCTTCCCCTGGCTGGCCGAGCGGGAGGCGGCCTACGGCGTCCTCGGGGTCGCGGCAGGCCTTCTCTTCGGGTTCTTCCTCTTCGGCCGCACGGTCGAGCTTGCGGCAGCGCTCAACGCCGAGCTCGCAGAGAGCCGGCGACGGCGTACACTCGCGCGATGACCCGCTCGGCCGAAGGGCTCGCAGAGCTCCACACGCACCTCGGAGGCTCCGTGGCCTCCGACATCATGTGGAGCCTCGCGCACGAGCAGGGCATCGCGCTCCCGGTCAAGGACTACTGGGAGTTCGACGCCCTCGTCACCGTCTCCGACCCGCGCGGCGTGCAGGGGCTCGACGAGCTGGATCAGATCTACCACTGGACGGAGCTCATCCAGTCCTCCCCGCTCGCGGTCGAGCGCTCCGTGCATGCAGCGATCGGCGGCGCCTATCGCTCGCAGGGCATCACCACGCTGGAACTGCGCTTCAACCCCATGAAGCGGAACCGCGGAGGCGAGCGCGACCTCGACCACATCATCCTCGCCGCGATCCGCGGCCTCGATCGCGCGGCTCTCGAGTACCCGCAGGTGCGCGCCGGGCTGATCCTGATGATGGACCGGACCTTCGACCGCCGTCTCAACGAGATCATCGTCGACAAGGCGATTCGATGGGCCGACCGCGGAGTCGTCGGCGTGGACATCGCAGGCCCACGGCCGGGGGGCGCCCGCTACGACTACACGCAGATCGCCCCCATGGTCGAGACGGCCCGCGAGGCCGGCCTCGGCGTCACGATCCACGTGGGCGAGGAGGGCGGCGACATGGGCCGCGAGGAGCTCGGCGAGGTCGTCGAGTCGCTCCGCCCCGACCGGATCGGGCACGGGATCCTCGCTGCCGACGACCCGGAGCTCATGAGCGCGATCCGTGAGCAGGGGATCGTCCTCGAGATCTGTCCGACGTCGAACCTCCTGACGAAGGCGCTCCCGGGAGAGGACGCGATGCGAAAGACGTTCCGCTCGTTCGTGGAGCACGGCGTCCCGTTCACGATCGCCACGGACGGGCCGGAGATGATGCGCACGCATCTCCGCGACGAGCTCGACCTGCTCCTCCGCATCGGCGCGCTCGACGAGGACGAGGTGCGCGAGGCGAACGCCCGCGCCCACGCCTCCGCGTTCCGGCGACGCGCCACCGTCGCCGCCTGACGAGCACCCGCCGGGCCCGGTCAGGAGCTCGCTGCCGCGACGAGGTCGCGGAACAGCCGACGAACCTCCTCCGGTCCGACGAGGTGGACGTGCTCGCGCGAGCGACCCGCGAGCCTGCTCGGACGGAGGCTGCCCACGTGGCCGGCGACCGATCCGGACGGCAGGGCTTCGAGGAGGTCGTGGTCGGTGCGGTCGTCGCCGACGCCCATCACGAACCGCGTCGGCTCCTTCCGGTCGGGGAAGACGCTCCGCACGTACAGGCCCTTGTCGACGCCACGCGCACGGACCTCGACGACCCGCTGGCCCATCAGGATCTCCGCCGGAGCACCTGTCAGATGCTGCCCGAGGTCGTTCAGGAGCTCGCGCGCGCGCCACGTCCCGTACTCGGGCTCCGCCTCGCGGTAGTGCCAGGCAACGCTGCACGACTTCCGCTCGACGTGCGCCCCCGGGACGTCGGCGGCGACCCGGCGCAGGAGCCGCTCGATCGGGCGCATCCAGGCGAGATCGAGGTCGAGAAGCGGTGCCCACTCGCCGCCGGGCGGCTTGGAGAGGTACCCGTGCTCGGCGGAGAGATGGATCGGGAGCTGTCCGAACCACCGCTCCAGGTCCGCGCGGCGACGGCCGCTCACGATGTGGACCTCCGTTGCCGGCAGTGCGGCGAGGTCGCGCAGGAGCTCGCGGATCTCGGGCGTCGGGGTGGCGAGATCGGGGTGCACCTCGATCTCCCTGAGAGTCCCGTCGTAGTCGAGCAGGATCGTCCGAGCGCGCGCCCGCACGAACCGGCGGACAAGCCGCTCCCTGACCTCGCCCTCGACTTCCGGGGGAGGGCGGAACCTCCGGTCCCTGCGCGCGTTTCGACCGAGGCGAGTGAGAAAGCCATCGGCCCACGTACGCGTGTCGAGAGCGTCGACTCGACGGGCCATCGTCTCCAGCCGACGCCGTCGCTCGCGCGGTTCGAGCTCGAGCGCGGCGACGAGTCGCTCGACCACGCCGTCCGCGTCCCACGGATTGACGAGAATCGCGCCGGGGAGCACCTGCGCCGCGCCCGCGAACTCGGAGAGGACGAGCGCCCCGCGCCAGCGCCCCGGAGGGCCGGGCGCGGACTGGCACAGGACGTACTCGTGCGCAACGAGATTCATCCCGTCGCGGAGCGGAGTGACCATCATCACGTCCGCGCGGCGGTACAGCGCGACGAGCGCCTCTCGCGAGATGCTGCGATGGAGGTACTCGACGGGCGTCACGCCCGGCTGTCCGAAGCGTCCGTTGATGCGCGCGATGAGCAGCTCGATCTCGTCGCGCTGCTGCTGGTACTCGGTGCTGTCGAGGCGCGACGGCACGAGCACCTGCAGCATCGTCGTGGTCTGCGCGCGCTCGGGCTCGCGCTCGAGCAGGCGCTCGTACGCGAGCAGCTTCTGCTGGATCCCCTTCGTGTAGTCGAGGCGCTCGACGCCGAGGATGAGCTTCTGACCTGCGTACTGCTCCTCGAGGGACTCGACGAGCGAGGCGGTCTCCGGGTCGGCCACCGTCTCGGCGAACCCGATCGTGTCGATCCCGATCGGATCGACGCCGATCCCGACCCGCCGTCCCTCGTACTCGAGCCCGTCCGGCTCGGAGTCCAGCCCGAGGACGCGGAGGCACGACGAACGGAAGTGGCGCGCGTAGTCGCCGACCTGGAAGCTCACGTAGTCGGCGCCCAACAGCCCGCGCAGCACCTGCGCTCTCCCGGGCAGCAGACGGTAGACCTCCGAGGACGGGAAGGGCGTGTGCAGGAAGAAGCCGACGGCGAGCCCCGGAGCTCGGCGGCGCAGGATCGCCGGCACGAGCATCAGATGGAAGTCGTGCACCCAGACGCGCGAGTCGGGGCCGCAGTGCTCGAGGATCCGGTCGGCAAACCGCTCGTTGACCTGCACGTAGCGCTCCCACGCCTCGGGGGTGAGCTGCATTCGGTCGCCGAAGTAGTGGAGGAGCGGCCAGAGCGTGTCGTTGCAGGCCCGGCCGTAGAACTCCTCCTCCTCGGCGGCCGAGAGGAACACCGGGACGAGGTTGTCGCGCGCGAGCCGCTTCGTCGCCCGGGCCTCGAGCGCCTCCGGCACGACGGCACCGGGCCAGCCGATCCAGACGGCGTCCCCGCGCACCGCATGGAGCGCAGAGGCGAGCCCGCCGGCCGTCGGCTGTGCATCGATGCCGTCGTCGGTGACGGCGAACCGGACGGGCAGCCGATTGCTCGCGATGACGAGAGCGTGCTGTCCGGACTTGTGAGCCACCTCGCCTCCTTCGGCCCGGGTAGGTACAACCTACGCGTCTCCGAATACTTCAGGTTGTGACATCCGGCCTCGCCCTCATCGGCAACTGCTCGTACAGCGCGCTCCTCCGGAACGGCTCGGTGGAGTGGATGTGCTGGCCGCGCCCCGACTCGAGCTTCGTCTTCGGGCCGCTGCTCGACCGCGAGCGTGGGGGTGTCTTCACGGTCGAGGGAGTCGGCGCGACGAACGTCACGCAGGAGTACCTCGAGAACACGAACGTCCTGCGCACGGTGTTCGAAGGGCCCGACGGCGCGTTCGAGCTGCTCGACTTCGCTCCCCGCTTCTTCCAGTTCGACCGCCATTTCAAGCCGCTGATGCTCGTTCGCGTCCTGCGACCGCTCTCGGGGGAGCCGCGCGCACAGGTGCGCTGCATGCCGACGTACGACTACGGCCTCGTCGAGACCCGCTCCTGGCGGGCGTCGAACCACATCGAGTACCGTGGCCTTCCGGCGCCCGTACGACTGACGACGAACGTCCCTCTGACGTACATCGAGGACGAGCGGGCGTTCCTCGTCGAGCGCGACCAGCACCTCGTGCTCACCTGGGGCCAACCGCTCGAGGCAGGGCTCGAGGACACGGCCGAGCGCTTTCTCGAGCGCACGATCGACTACTGGCGGAGATGGGTGAAGGCGACACGCACGCCGCGCGACTACCAGCGAGAGGTGATCCGCTCGGCGCTCGTCCTCAAGCTGCACCAGTTCGAGGACACGGGGGCGCTCCTCGCCGCGACGACGACGAGCCTGCCCGAGCACCCGGGCTCCGGACGCACGTGGGACTACCGCTACTGCTGGCTCCGCGACGCGTACTTCACGCTCAACGCGCTCGAGCGCCTCGGGCACTCGGCGGAGATGGAGGACTTCCTCCAGTACCTCCGGAACCTCGCCGAGGAGGGTGGCGGCTCGCTGCAGCCCGCATACCGCATGAGCGGGAGCCCCGAGGCCCCCGAGCGCGAGCTCGACCACCTGTCCGGGTTCGAGGGCGAGGGTCCCGTCCGCGTCGGCAACCAGGCCTTCGAGCATCTCCAGAACGACGTCTACGGCGAGATGGTGCTGGCGGTCAGCCGCCTGTTCCTCGACAAACGGTTCGTCGGCGAGATCCCTCCGCATACGGCGGTCGGGATCGTGAGCACGCTCGTCGATCAGATCGACGCGCGCCTGGAGGAGCCGGACGCCGGCCCCTGGGAGTTTCGAGAGCGAACGAGGCTGCACGGGTTCACCGTGCTCATGCACTGGGCGGGTGCGCAGCGAGCGGTCGAGGTGGCAGAGGCCCTGGGTGCAGACGAGCTCGCCGCGAAGGCGAGCGACCTCGAGGCGCGCGCGGCGGAGCTGCTCGCG
>JAWOIV010000010.1:0-27900 GCA_046484465.1 Gaiellaceae bacterium | reverse complement strand
CCTGATCCCGTCCGAGATCGGGAAGATGCACGACCTCGACGGCCGCGAGAAGCCATTCACCGGCTGGACGGGCCTCTGGCTGCTGCTCCCGATCATCGGAGCCTTCGTCTGGTTCATCAAGGTGCAGGGCGCCCTGAACAGCTACTGGGGCAGCAAGGCCTCGGCGCGGGCGGCCACCGCTCCGATGTTCGAGCCCGGCGTCTAGTGGTCTCTCCGGGAAGTCCGGTGCCCATTCGCCGGCGAGAACCGAGCAGGCCTAGGACGCAGGGAGGCCGCATACCAGAAGGTATGTGGCCGACCGAGGACGACGGCATGCGATGTGTTCGCAGCCGCGCGAAGGGGTGGCGTACTTCCCGGAGCGACCACTAGGAGGACAACGCCCGCTCGAGGGCAGCCCGGTCGGTCGGCCCGCCGTGCGTCGCGAGCACGTGCTCGACCGGCAGGGCGAGGAGCGGGCGCAGCCCCTCGGCGATCTCCTCGCGCGTCACGCCGGGGCGGAGCCACCGCTCGTTGATCTCGAGCCCCCGTCCGAAGTCGACGAGCGTGTCGCCGGAGATCACCGCACGCTGGCTCTCGACCCAGAGCACTGTGTCGTTCGGCTTGTGCCCGGGGAGCACTTCTGCGCCGAACGGCAGCCGGTCGCCGGGCCTGTACGGTCGCGCCTCGCCTTTGCCCTCGCGGAGCAACCAGACGACGTCGGGAGCGCCGTCGCCGGCCTGCTCGGCGGTGATGCCATACGTGTCCATGAGGTACTGCGCGGTGTCGGGTAGCGGCGTGTAGACCGGCACGCCGAGCCGCTCGACCAGGCTCTGCGCGTCGCGCTCGTGCCACGGGCAGGTGAGCACGATCGCTGCCTCGCGGCCGGCCGCGAGGTCTTCGAGCTCGCTCGGCACGTCGAGCGGATCGAAGAGCAGCAGCCGCTCGCCGTCATCGATCGCGTACGACGAGACGTTCGGGTCCCACGGCTCGCTCGCCTCCCACTGGGGATGCGGCGCCTGCCAGTGCCAAAGGCCGGCTGCCAGCTCGCGCACGGCGCGATGCTACTGGAGATCTGCGCTCTCACGATGCGACGGTTCGACGTCAGCGCCGCTGACGTGGCCGTCAAGAGACGTGACGGCTGCCTGCGTCACAGCGTTCGGCACGCCGCACGCGTCGCGAGCCAGGCGCTCGGAGGGGAGGTGCTCGTCTCCAGCCTCGTCCGCGAGCTCGTGTCAGGCTCGGACATCGAGTTCCTCGAGAGTCGCGACGTGGAGCTCAAGGGGATCGAGGGTTCGCATCGGCTCTTCGCAATCGACCTCACCTGAGCGCGGCTCGCCCCGGCAGGAGGTGCCTGGGCCAGGCGAGAGATGCCTCGTCAGCCGAGTGCCACTGGGCGCGGTTCGACGTGCCTCGAACCCGACGACGCCCGAGCGCACCTCTTGGTACTAGCCGACCTGCTCGTCGTAGCAGACGAGCTCCAGCGTATTCCCCTCTGGGTCATGGAAGTACAGCGAGCGGACCTGTAGCCAGGGGTGCTCGGTCGACCGAACGTCGAGCCCGAGTCCTTGGAGCCGCGTCAGCTCGGATTCATAGTCCTCGAGGTCGATGTTCAGGGCGATGTGATGCAGCGTCGACTGATTCGAGCTGAGCGTCTCGGAGCCGGCGTCGAAGAGCGCGAGGTTCTGCGAATGCCCCCCGTATCCCTCGGCGATCTCGAAGAACACGTAACTCTCTTCTCGCCGAAGCACCTTGAGCCCGACGACGTCCTCGTAGAACGCGCACATGGCTGCCAGGTCATTGACGCGAATGGACACCTCGCCGAGTCCTCTGATCCGGCGATCCGATCCGTTCACCAGTACCTCCTTCTGGCCTCTCGCAGAGCTTGCGCGAGTCTAAGGCGCATGGCGGCTGCACGGCGCGTGCGCTACGAACACATCCGCACGTTCGTCGACCCGGAGAACCGCACTCGCGTCGGCGTGATGATGGATGTCCCAGACATGGACGCCCTGGTGGCCGCCATGGAAACGCAGGGCGCGGCCGACGCGATGAAGTGGGACGGCGTACTCCCCGAAACGCTCGTAATCCTCGTCGAGGCCTGACCTAGCTCGGGAGCGGCCTGGGCAGTGGTCCGCCAGACCGCTCAAGCGACATTCCCGAACGCTGGCGCACGCGAGTGTGCTCTCGCCTGATCAGCGGCAGGCAGCCGGTGAACGACCGAGGAAGCGCATCGTCCCGCGGCATAGACCGAGGGCGGCCCGGCGCTGGTAGGCCGGGGTCGCCAGCAGGCGATCCTCGGTCGGGTTCGTCATGAACCCCATCTCGACGAGGATCACCGGCACATCGGCCCAGTTGAAGCCGGTGAAGTCGGAGCGCTCCTGGAGCCCGCGGTCGGGGAAGCCAAGCGCGCGGACGAGCTCCCGCTGCACGACCGTCGCCGCGCGGCGACTCTCGGCGTGGACGTCGTCCGTCCAGCCGCGCCGGAACGCCGGGTAGAGGGTGTGCGTCCCGCGCACGGAACGGTCGGTCGAGCCGTCGGCGTGGATGCGGAGGAAGAGCGCCGCACCCGCACGGTTCGCGATCCGGGCGCGCGCGACGTTGCCCATGCTCGTCCCCGAGGTTCGCGTTCTCGTCATCACCACGCGGACTCCGGCGCGCTCCAGCATGGGCCGGAGCCGCAGCGCGACCGCGAGGTTCAGCTGCGCCTCGGACAGCCCCGAGACCACGCCTCGCGTGCCGCCCCCATCCATGATCTTGCGCATCGCCGAGCCCGGGCCGATCGGCTCGGTCGCCGCGTTCGCGCGCAGGTCGTGCCCCGGGTCGAGGACGACCACGGGCGCCGACCCCTGGCCCGCGGCCCCACCGGCCAGAACGAGCAGCGCTAGGACCGCTCCGAGGAGAGCCCTATCCATCGCCCACGGCCAGCGAGCGCAGCCGGTCGAGGTCGCCGTCGTCCAGGCGATCGAGGAGCTCGACGGCGCCGACGTTCTCGGAGACCTGCCCCTGGGTCGTGGCACCGAAGAGGACGCTCGCCACGCGCGGGTTGGCAAGCGCGAAAGCCACGACCAGTCGCGCCGGCGTCGTATCGAGGTCACGAGCGAAGGCCTCGAGGTGCTCGCCGAGCGCGAACGCTCGCTGCCATCTCGTCGCGCCAAGCTCGTCGGAGAGGCGGCCTCCGCCTCCGTGGGCGTACTTGCCCGTCAGCGCGCCCCCGGCGAGCACGGAGGAGGCGACGACGCTCGCGCCTGCCGCGTCGAGCGCTCCGGCCGTCGCCTCGTCTTCGACGTCGTCCGGGGAGGCGAGCGAGTACACGAGCTGGGCGGCACAGGGTGGAGCGAGGCCGTTGCGCTCCGCGACGGCCGCGGCCTCCGCGATCAGCTCAGCGCTCCAGTTGAGAACGCCCCATGCGCGCGCCTTCCCCGCGCGGAGCAGACCAGCCACCTCGTCCACGATTTGCTCGACCTCGAGCCCGTCGGGAGGCCGCTCCGCGTAGATCAGGTCGACGTGGTCGAAGCCCATGCGCCCGAGCGAGGCGTCGAGCTCCTCGGCCGCGGACTGCTCGGGCCACCACTCCCACCACAGCTTGTTCGCGACCACGACCTCGTCGCGCTGCCAGCGGGCGGCCCGAAAGAGCTCGCCGAACACGACCTCCGAGTAGCCGGTCGGGATCGGAGCAGTGCCCGTCCTGTCGTCGTAGCGTGCGTCGTCGAGGAAGTCGATGCCGGCGTCGCGTGCAGCCCGCATCACGGCCAGCCCCTGCTCGCGCGGGATCCACTCACACGTTCGCCACGAGCCGAGGGAGAGCGCGGAGACGTGGATCCCGGAGCGGCCGAGCGCGCGTCGCTCCACAGCTACTCGGCGAGCCTGGCGAGGCGCCGGAGCTCGCGGAGCGGCCCGAGCCTCGTCGCCGGCCGCGTGTCGGAGGCTCGGAGCTCGAGCGCGAAGCGGTAGCGACGGCCGGGAGAGTAGAGGGGGCAGGGATCGCGTCTGCACGGAGTCATGGTGAGCTGGCGCACGCGCTTTCCGTCAACGTCGAAGAACACGATCCTCAGCGGAACGCGGGTGTTCTTCATCCAGAAGGAGCCTCGCGTGTCACGCGGGAAGACGAAGAGCATCCCGTCGGCGGGAGCGCGGTTGCGGCGCATGAGGCCGACGGCTCGCGCATCCGGCGTGGTGGCGAGCTCGGGACGGAAGGGGACACCGTCGAGCCGGAGGCTCGCACTCGTCGCCTGCGTCCCCTCGGCGCAGGCGACGGACGCCGTGGCGAGGAGCGCCACGAGGGCACCGATCACGCCGACGACCCTCACGGTGTGCACGCCGAGACGATAGGTCAAGGGTGTGAACCGATTGCATGCCGACTCGTCGCGGCGGGGGTGAAGGATGCGATCCGCCTCTACCGTGAGCGCGGCGGCGGAGGGTGGAATCCCGAGGCGGGATGCATGGCTGAGACCCATGCGACCGGCGAGAGCCGGTTCCGGTTCGAGTCCGGCGCCCTCCGCCCCAGCAGTTGTACGATATGGCTGGGTCTCAGCCGTGCGCGGACGCGAGTCCGCTTCACCACACGAAGCCCGCCGACAGGCGGGCTTCGCCGTTTCCCCTACTCGACGACGGTGACGGCGACGCGCTGCACGGCGTTGTTCGCGTAGCCGCCGAGGTTCCACTGCGGCTCGAGCGGCTGCTGGTTCCCGGCGGCGTCGCGGGCGCGGCAGCAGAGCTCGTGCTCGCCCGGCTCGGCATCCCACGCGAAGCTCCAGGCGCGCCACGCCCAGCGGCCGTTCATGGCCGCCTCGAGCTCGGCCTCGGCCCAGCTGGATCCGCCGTTCGTCGAGACCTCCACGCCGACGACCTCGCCCTGCCCGGACCAGGCCCGGCCTCGCAGCACGTGCTCCCCCGCCTCCACGATCCGCGAGCGGGTGAGGTACTCCGGGATCCCGGGGGGGACGAGGAGCGAGCGGACGGCGATGCGAGACAGCGGCACCCCTTCCTCTTCCGGGTGCTGGCGCATGCGGTACGCACGCCGCATCTGGTAACCGTCGTGCGGCGCGTCGGCGACCTCGATCCGCGCGAGCCACTTCACGCTCGTCATCCCGTACCAGCCTGGCACGAGCAGGCGAAGCGGCGATCCGTGCTGGGGCGGCAACGGGACGCCGTTGATCTCGTACGCGAGGATGACGTCGTCGCGATGGGCCTCGGCGAGAGAGAGGCTCCGTGCATAGTCGTGCTCCTCGCCGCCCTGGATGCCACGGTCGAGGCCCGTGAAGACCACGTCCGACGCTCCTTCGCGGATCCCGCACTCCTCGAGGAGCGGCGCGAGCGGTGTGCCGCGCCAGCGTGCGGTGCCCACGGCCTCCAGGATCCACGGCTGGTTGACGACGTGCGGCTGAATGTGAGCGCGCCCGTTCCCGGCACACTCCATGGTCACGACGGACTCGACGGCCGGCCGCGCCCGTATCTCGTCGATCGAGAGCGACCGCCCGGACTCGACCAGGCCGGAGATCTCGAGCCGCCACGTCGAGACGTCCACGTCGGGGATGTCGAAGTGCGTCAGGAGGTAGTGCATGCCGACCGGCGTCACGTCCCAGCGCAGAGCCTCGAGCGGCGTCGCGTGGTTCCGCGCCGCGAGCCCGAGCTCCTCGAGGCTGATGCTCTCGGTCACCGCGGCAGCGTATCGCCGGGCACGAGCGTTCTGCTTGACTCGCGCCCGTGCCGCGACCGGACCGCCTGCTGACCGTCCCGTTCGTCCTCGCAGTCCTCGCGACCCTGGGGGTCTTCCTGACCATCGGGATGCTGCTGCCCGTCCTGCCCGTCTACGCGAAGGGCCCGCTCGACGCGGGGAGCATCGGGATCGGGATCGCCGTGGCCGCCGCGAGCCCAACGGCGCTCTTCTTCCAGCCCATCGCCGGACGGCTGGGCGATCGCCGGGGGCGACGCCTGCTGGTGGTGGCAGGCCCGCTGCTGATGGCCGTGTCGATCGCCGCCTACACATGGACCGACTCGCTCTGGGCTCTGAGCGCGCTCCGCCTCGTGACCGGGATCGGTGAGGCGCTGGCGTTCGTCGGCGTCGCGACCGTCGTGAACGACCTCGCTCCTCCCGAGCGACGCGGGGAGACGATCAGCCTCTACTCGCTCGGCGTCTGGGGCGGGCTCGCGCTCGGCCCGCTCCTCGGCGAGACGATCCTGGGGACAGAACACCGCTACGACAGGGTCTGGCTCGTCGCCGCAGCCTTCTCCGTTGCGTCAGCGGTGATCGCATCACTGCTCCCGGAGACGCGTCCCCAGACGATCGAGGGCGCCGGCGATGCGCCGCGACGGCCCAGGCTCGTCCATCCGGCCGCGATCGCCCCGGGACTGGTGCTCATCGCCTCGGCGTTCGGCTTCGCAGGGTTCAACGCCTTCGTCGCGGTATACGCGCGCGAGCTCGGGCTCGACGGCGCGGGAAAGGTGTTCCTGCTCTACGCGGGGATCGTGGTCGCCATCAGGATCGTCGGCCGCCGGATCCCCGACCATCTCGGCGCGAGACGCGCGTCCGGGCTCGCGCTCACGCTCGTCGCCGGGGGGCTCCTCACGATCGGCGTCTGGCACGCGCCCGAAGGCCTCTACGTCGGGACGGCGATCTTCGCGTGCGGGACGGCGCTCGCATTCCCGTCGCTCATGACCCTCGCGGTCGGCAGCGCCCCCGAGACCGAGCGCGGCTCGGTCGTGGGCACCTTCGGAGCGTTCGCCGACGTCGGCTTTGCGCTCGGAGCGGTCTCGCTCGGCGCGGTGGCGACTGTCACGGGGTACGAAGGCGTCTTCGTCGTCTCGGCTGCGGCCTCGCTCGTGGGCGTGCTGCTCCTCGCCCGGCTCCCTGCGCTACGCCGCCTCGGTGCGGACACGCCGTAGGATCGCCCGGATGGAGCAGCGAGTTCTCGGTCGGAGCGGTATCGCCGTCTCTCACGTGATCCTCGGCTGCGGCAACTTCGGCGGGATCGGGTCAGCGCCCGCGTTCTGGGGACAGGGCATCCCGAAGGACGAGGCGTTCCGGATCATGGACGACGCCTGGGAGCTCGGGATCCGGACGTTCGACACCGCCGACGCGTACGGAGGCGGGCGCAGCGAGACGTGGATCGGGGAGTGGCTGGCGACGAAGGGCAGCACGGTGCGCGACGCGATCACGGTCGAGACGAAGACGTTCAACCCGACCGAGGAAGGCGCCGACCGCGGTCTCGCCCACGACCGCATCCACCGTCAGGTCGAGAGGAGCCTCGCGCGGCTCGGGCTGGAGCGACTGCCCCTGTACATGGCGCACGACTTCGACCCCGACACCCCCCAGGAGGAGACACTCCGCGCCTTCGAGAATCTCATCCGCGCCGGCAAGGTGGGCGCGGTCGGCGCCTCGAACTTCACCGGCGAGCAGCTCGCAGAAGCGGTCGAGATCTCCGAGCTCGAGGGCCTCGCGCGCTACGAGTGGGTACAGAACTCGTACTCACTGCTCGACCGCGACGACGAGGAGACCGTGCTCCCCGTCTGCCGCGAGCACGGCCTGGGCTACGAGGCGTTCGGCCCGCTCGCGGGAGGCTGGCTGACCGGGAAGTACCGGCGCGGGCAGGCGTTCCCAGAGGGCTCGCGCATGACGCAGCGCCCCGACTCGTACCGGCGCTACGAGAACGACGTCGTGTTCGACGCGCTCGAGGCCTTCGAGCGCGAGGCGCTCGGGCGCGGTGTATCCATGGCCGGCCTCGCGCTCGCATGGCTCCTGGCAGCGCCCGATGTCAGCGCGGTGATCGTCGGCCCGACGCGGGCCGAGCATCTCGGCTGCGTGCGCGAGGCGCTCACGCTCGAGCTCACATCGGAAGAGCACTCGCATCTGCGAGGCTTGAGCGTGTGACGCTGATCCTGTCGGAGCACGATGTTCGCGAGCTGCTGAACATGGAGTCGTGCATCGAGGCGATGGGCGAGGCGCTGGCCTCTCTCGCTCGCGGCGAGCTCTTCCTGCCGCTCCGCTCGGTCGTGAAACCACCGGATGCCGATGGGCTCTTCGGGCTCATGCCCGCGTACCGCGGCGGCTCGAACTCGGTGTGGGCGCTCAAGGAGATCGTGATCGCGCCCGGGAACCCGGCGCGCGGCCTTGACGCGCACCAGGGCGCGGTGCTCCTCCACGACGGCGAGACGGGGCGGCTCGTCGCGATCATGAGCGCCTCGCCCGTGACCGAGATCCGGACGGCTGCCGTCTCCGCAGTCGCAACGCGCGCCCTCGCCCACCGGGACGCACAGCGGGTCGCGATCCTCGGCGCGGGCGTCCAGGCGCGCGCCCACGCCCAGGCGATGCGCGCGGTGCTCCACGATCCCGAGATCCGGATCTGGGCACGAAGGCTCGAGGCCGCCGAGAAGCTCGCCGGCGAGGTCGGGGGGACGGTGGCGCCCTCGGTGGACGCCGCGCTCTTCGGCGCAGAGGTCGTGTGCACGACGACTGCCGCCCGGGAGCCGGTCGTGGAGAAGCGCTGGCTCGCGCGGGGTGCGCACATCAACGCGGTGGGCGCCTGCCTGCCGACGGTTCGCGAGCTCGACACCGAGACCGTCGCGCACTCGTCGTTCTTCACCGACCGGCGTGAGTCGGCGCTGAACGAGGCCGGCGACTACGTGCTCGCCGCGGCCGAGGGCGCGATCGGCCCCGACCACATCGAGGCGGAGCTCGGGGAGGTGCTCGCGGGCATGCATCCCGGTCGGAAGCACGAGGACGAGCTCACCGTGTTCGAGTCTCTCGGCATCGCGGTCGAGGACCTCGCTGCCGCGGAGCTGGTCGTCCGGCGTGCGCGCGAGCGGGGCCTCGGCATCGAGGTCGAGCTCTGATCCCGCTCGCCGAGATCGAGGCCGCGCGGGAGCGCCTCGCAGGCACGACGATCGAGACACCCCTCGTCCGTCTTCACTCCGACGACGTCCCTGCCGAGATCTGGCTCAAGCTCGAGAGCCTCCAGCCCATTGGCTCGTTCAAGCTGCGCGGCGCGGGGAACGCGATCCTGAGCGCGTCCCCGGAGGAGCTCGCCGACGGCGTCGTGACGACGAGCACCGGGAACATGGCGCAGGGCGTCGCCTGGATGGCGCGCGAGCTCGGCATCCCGGCGACGATCGTGGTGCCCGACAACGCCTCGCAGGCGAAGCTCGCGGCGGTCGAGCGACTCGGTGGGCGGATCGTGCGCATCCCGTGGGAGCGATGGTGGGCGGCAGTCGAGGCCGACGAGGAGCGCGACCTCGGCGAGGGCGTCGAGGGCTTCTTCGTCCACCCCGTGCGCGACGCCCCGGTGATCGCGGGGAACGGGACGATCGGCCTCGAGCTCGTCGAGCAGCTGGACGACATCGACGCGGTGCTGATCCCCTGGGGCGGCGGCGGGCTTACCACCGGGATCGCGAGCGCCCTGCACGCGCTCTCCCCGCAGACGAAGATCTACGTCTGCGAGCCCGAGACGGGCGCGCCCGTGACGGGAGCGATTGCGAACGGCGGCGAGCGCGTGCCCGTGCCGTTCACGCCCTCGTTCGTCGACGGCGCCGGCTCGGGAGGTCTCCTGCCCGACATGTGGGAGCACGCCCGCCCGCTCGTGACCGACGCCTTCCCGATCTCACTCGAGGACACCGCGGCGGCCGTCAAGCTGCTGCTCGAGCGGGCGCGGATCGTGGCCGAGGGCGCAGCGGCGCTCCCGGTCGCCGCAGCGCTCGCGGGCAACGCGGGGTCGGGCCGCGTGGTCTGCATCGTGTCGGGCGGGAACATCGACGCCTCCCACCTGGCCGCAATCCTCGACGGAAGGGTGCCCGCCTGAGAACGGTCTCGGTGACGGCGCTGCGACGGATCGCGATCGCGGCGCAGGGATACGCGTCACGGTCTCGACGCGGGACGCGCCGTGAAGTGGAGGCCGCGATTCGTGCGCTGTCGTGCGTGCAGCTCGACTCCATCACAGCGGTCGAGCGGAGCCACCGCATCACACTCGGCTCGCGTGTGGGCGCCTATCCGCGCGAGACGGTGTCGCGGCTCCTCGGCCAGGGTCGGATCTTCGAGTACTGGGCGCACGAGGCATGCCTCATCCCCGTGGAAGACTGGCCGCTCTATCGGCCCGTGATGGAGAGCCACCACCCGTGGCGGGGTGACGTGATCGGTCAGGATCCGGCGCTCGCCGATGCGGTGCGTGCCGCGATCCGTGAGCGCGGGCCGCTCGCATCGAGGGACTTCGAAGGCCAGGGCGGCGGAGGGATGTGGAGCTGGAAGCCGGCAAAGGTGATGCTGGAGGCGCTCTGGCATCGCGGCGAGATCGTGATCGCGGGACGCGTGAGTGGGTTCCAGCGGTTGTACGACCTCGCCGAGCGAGTGATCCCGCGCGAGATGCTCGACGCGCCCGTGCCCGACGAGGCAGCGCGGTTGCGAGCCCTGATCATCCAGGCCGTACGTGCGCGCGGAGCGCTCACCGAGGCGGCGGTGCGCGAGCACTGGCGCCTGAAGGGCGGCGTGGCCCGGATCGAGCCGCACGCCGACGAGCTCGTTCGCGAGGGCGTGCTCGAGCGGGTGGGGGTCGCAGACGGCGGCCCACCCGTGCTGATCCCGGACGCGGCGGACATCGACCCGCTCCGTCCGACCGCCGCCGTCCTCCTCTCCCCCTTCGACAACCTCCTCTGGGACCGGCCGTTCGCGCGGCGCATTCTCGGCTTCGACCACCTGATCGAGGTGTACAAGCCCGCGCCCGAGCGCCGGTACGGCTACTACGTCCTGCCGTTCCTCTGGCGCGACCGCATCGTCGGGCGCGCCGACCTGAAGGCGGAGCGCAGCGACGGCTCGCTCGTCGTAAGGGCGTTCCACCTCGAGCCCGGCGTCCAGCGCTCCGGCGCGCTCGACGACGCGTTCGAGAGGGCGCTCGACCGTCTCCGACGCACGGTCGGCCTCGATCGCGTCGTCCACTCCGGACGAGCCCGAACGCCAAGTTACAACTTGTAACTTGGCCGCCTTTCTCGGCATGTCCACGGGTGCCACCAGGGCCACGATGATCCGCGAGTGAGGATCGACCTCGCGCTGATCCTCGTCGGAGAGGGCGGCCTGCCCGGCGACGGGATCATCCTCACTGCCACCTTCGTCACGGTCGGACTCTCGATCCTCGCTCACGGTGCAACGGCTGCCCTGCCGGCGGCGCGCTATGCCGGCTGGATCGGGCGCATCCGTCTCCGGCGCACTCGCCTACGGAGTCGGACGAGGGCCACGAGGTTCACTGGCGGCTGGGGGTCGCCGATCCGGGGGTCACTATTCCAGGAGACCAGCGAATGACAACCGGCGCGAGCGACGAACCTTGAGCCTGGGATGAACGCCCCTGGAGGAGGGCGGAGGCACGGCGTCGCCCGCGTGCTTCCTGGGCTCTCGTGGATCCCCGAGTGGAGATCGATCGCACGTCGCGACGCCCTCGCCGCGCTCGCGGTCTGGGCGATCCTCGTCCCGCAGGCGATGGCCTACGCGACGCTGGCGGGCGTCCCTCCCGTGTACGGGCTGTACGCGGCGCTCGCGGCGCTCGTCGCCTACGCCCTGCTGGGGACCGGCCGACAGCTCAACGTAGGCCCGAGCTCGGGCGTCGCAGTCCTCTCCGCCGCGACGATCGCGCCCCTGGCGGCGGCCGACGGCGACCGCTTTCTCACGCTGACGGCGACGCTCGCAATCCTCACCGGCGTACTGCTCCTCCTCGCCGGGATCGCCCGCCTCGGCTTCCTCTCCGAGCTCATCGCGAAGCCCGTGCTCGCCGGGTACTTCGTCGGGCTCGGCCTCGTCATCGCCGTCTCGCAGCTGCCTGCGCTCCTCGGCATCACGATCCCGCAGGGCGGGTTCTTCCGGAGCGTCTGGAACGTCGTTCGCGGCCTGGACGCCGCGGACGCCTGGACAGCCTCGCTCGGCGTCGGGACACTCGCCCTCATCCTGCTCCTGCGTGCGTTCGCGCCACGCATCCCAGGGCCTCTTGTCGCCGTGCTCCTCGGTGTCGGCCTCTCGCGCGCCCTCGACCTCGAGGCAGACGGCGTGGCCGTCATCGGCAGCGTGTCCTCGGCGCTCCCGAGCGTGGAGCTGCCGGGCGTCGCGTGGGACGATGTCACGCGCCTTCTCGCCGGCGCCGCGGGCGTTGCACTGCTTGCGTACGCGGAGTCGATCGCGGGTGCCCGCCGCTTCGCCGCGAAGCACGGACAGGAGATCGACGCGAATCGTGAGCTCGTCGCCCTCGGCGTCGCGAACATCGGCTCCGGGCTGTTCCGCGGGTTTGCGGTCGACGCAAGCATCTCGCGGACGGCCGTCGCGGACGACGCCGGCCAGCGCTCGCAGCTCGCCGGGCTCATCAACGCCGCACTCGTGCTGACGACGATCGTCGCGCTCACGCAGCTCTTCTCGGACCTCCCGAGGACGACGCTCGCGGCGATCGTGATCGCGGCCGTGATCCCGCTGACGAGCCCGAAGGAGCTCCGCCGCCTGAGCCGCCTCGACCAGGTGGACTTCGGCCTCGCCGTGCTCGCACTCACCGGCGTCCTCGTGCTGGGCGTCCTAGGCGGTATCGTCGTCGCGGTCATCGCGTCGCTCGGGGCACTCGTCTACCGCAGCTTCCGGCCGGGGGTTGCCGTTCTCGGGCAGGTGCGCTGGGAGGGCGAGCACGACGAGGAGTTCGGCTTCCGCGACCTCACCCGGCATCCGGGCCTCGAGACGTTCCCGGGGCTCGTGATACTCCGCTTCGACGAGGAGCTCTTCTTCGCGAACGCATCGGTGTTCCGGGACTCCATCCGGCGCGCCGTCCGCGAGGGCGATCCCCCGACCCGGGCCGTGCTCCTCGACGCCGCGGCGATCACGCACGTGGACACGACCGGGATCGACGTCCTCCGGGACGTCCACGCCGAGCTCTCCGCGGCCGGGATCCGGTTCATGCTGGCGCGCGTCAAGGGGCCTGTCCGCGACATGCTCGAGCGATCGGAGCTGCTCGAGGTCTTCGGCGCCGCGAACATGCTCCCGAGCCTGCGCTCCGGCGTGGACTCCTACCGGCGCCAGTAGCATCCGCGCGATGGAGTTCGAGACCCGCGCGATCCACGTCGGCCAGGAGCCCGACCCCGCGACCGGCGCGATCACGACGCCCATCTACCAGACCTCCACGTTCGTCCAGGACGCCGTGGGCGTGCACAAGGGCTACGACTACGCGCGCGTCGCGAACCCGACGCGGACTGCACTGCAGGAGTGCCTCGCCTCGCTCGAGGGTGCGGCGCACGGGCATGCGTTCTCGTCCGGGCTCGGCGCCGCGACCACCCTGATGCACCTCGTCTCTCCGGGCGAGCGGGTCGTCTCGGTCAACGACGTGTACGGCGGGATCTACCGGATGTTCTCGCAGGTGTACGAGCCGAAGGGGTACCGGTTCACGTACCTCCCGGCGGACGAGATCTCCGAAGGGCTCGCCGGGCATCTGGACGAGACGACGCGGCTCGTCTGGCTCGAGACCCCCACGAACCCGCTCCTGAACGTCGTCGACATCCGGGCTGCGGCGGAGGCGGCACACGCCGTGGGTGCACTCGTCGTCGTGGACAACACGTTCGCGAGCCCGTACCTGCAACTGCCGCTCGAGCTCGGCGCCGACCTCGTTCTCCACTCGACGACGAAGTACCTGGGCGGGCACTCCGACGTCGTCGGCGGCTTCGTCGCGACGAACGACGACTCCCTCTCGGAACGGCTCGCGTTCCTGCAGAAGTCCCTCGGCGCCGTGCCCGGGCCCTTCGACGCGTGGCTCGTGCTCCGCGGCGTGAAGACGCTCGCCGTGCGCATGGAGCGTCACTGCGCGAACGCGGCCGTGGTCGCCGCGTTCCTCGAGGGACACGAGCGGGTCGAGCGCGTCTTCTACCCCGGCCTCCCCTCCCACCCGGGGCATGCTCTCGCCGCCGAGCAGATGCGCGACTTCGGAGGGATGGTCTCGTTCCAGGTCGGAGGCGAGGAGGAGGCTGTCGCCCTCGTCGGGCGCACGAAGATCTGGAAGCTCGCCGAGAGCCTCGGCGGCGTGGAGAGCCTCATCGAACAGCCCACGCGCATGACGCACGCGTCGACGGCCGAGGCGCCGTTCGCCGTGCCGGGGAACCTCGTCCGACTCTCCGTCGGCATCGAGTCGGCCGCAGATCTCGTCGACGACCTCGACGCCGCGCTGCGGGCATGAACGTCGAGCCGATCGACCTTCACCACTTCCAGCCGCGAATCATCGCGTCGTACCTCGTGGAGACCGATGACGGCCTCGCGCTCTTCGACTGCGGACCGACGACCTGCATCCCGCATCTCGTGGCCGGGCTCAACGAGCGCGGCGTTGCGCTCGACGACGTGCGGCACGTGCTCCTCTCCCACATCCACCTCGACCACGCCGGCGCGGCGGGATCGCTCGTGCGAGCACACCCCCAGCTCCAGGTGCACGTCTCCGCGGCCGGAGCTCCGCACCTCCTCGACCCCTCACGCCTCGAGACGAGCGCGCGGCGCCTGTACGGCGACATGTTCGACGAGCTCTGGGGCGAGCTGGCGCCGGTTCCCGAGGAGAACCTCCACGTCGTCGGCGAGAGGGTCGTCGGGCTCGAGTCCTTCCCGACGACCGGGCACGCCTCGCACCACGTCTCGTACCTGCACCCGGACGGCACGCTCTATGCGGGCGACGCCGCAGGGGTCCGGATCGCGCCGGGACGGTTCGTGCTCGCCCCCTGCCCCCCGCCGGAGTTCGACCTCGACGCCTGGCTCGCGACGATCGACGAGATCGAGCGACGCGCCCCAGGGCGCCTCGCGCTCGTCCACTTCGGCGCCTTTGACGACGTCGAGACACACCTGGACTCCCTGCGCGAGACGCTCCTCCGCTGGGCAGACCGCGTCGACGACGGCATGGACGAGCCGACCTTCGTCGCGGCCGCGCGCTACGACGTCGAACAGGTGGACGGCGAGCTTGCAGACGTCTACGACCGCGCGGCGCCGTACTGGCACAGCTACCGCGGGATCGAGCGCTTCTGGCGAAAGCGGCGCGAAGCGGCCGCGTAGCGCGGCTCGCCGAGCGCCTCAACCCGGGTCGGCGGCGTGCGCCTCGAGGTCGTCCAGCGAGACGAACTCGAGCGCAGAGGCGTGCGTCGCCTCGAGCACGACCGACGGTGCGGCGCCAGCCTCCAGCGCCTCTTGCCAGCGCGCGGCGACGAGACACCAGCGGTCACCCGGAAGGAGACCCGGGAAGTGCCACTCCCGGCGGGGCGTCACGAGGTCGTTGCCGGCCGCGACGGAGAACTCGAGGAACTCCTCCGTCATCACCGCGCAGACGACGTGGAAGCCGGGATCGACTCCCTCGGTGCGGCACAAGCCGTCGCGGAAGTACCCCGTCACGGGATCGACGGAGCAGGGCTGGAGCTCGCCGCCGAGGACGTTCACAGGACGTCCATCATGCCCAGCCGGTGACGAGCCAGCGGCCTCGTCGGAATCGCGCCGTCATGAGCGTGAGCCGCACGAGTATGAGGACGACGAGCGCGGCCCACACGCCGCGGATCCCCCAGTCGTCGGCCAGCACAACAGCGAGCACGCCTGCGCACGCGAGGAACGACGCCACCATCGAGCCCGCCAGGAAAGGCCCGTCGCCCGCGCCGATGAGGATCCCGTCGAGCGCGAACACGGCGCCGTTGAGCGGCTGCATGAGCGCGAAGAGCGGCCACAGGAGCGCCGCCTCGTCGAGCACGGACGCGTCGCCCGTGAACGCGCGCGGGAGGAGCGCCGAGAGCGCCAGGAGAACGAGCGAGAACGCCCCTCCGAGCGCGACGGCGAGCCAGATCATTCGCTGCCCGGCGCCGTAGGCCGCGTCGCGTCGCCCCGCCCCGAGCTCGCGGCCGACGATGATCTGCCCGGCGATCGCGAGCGAGTCGAGGACGAGCGCGAGGAAGATCCAGAGCTGGAACGCGATCTGGTGCGCCGCGATCGATGCGTCCCCGAAGCGGGTCGCGACCGCGCCGGCGAGCACGAACGACGCCATGAGCGCCGTCGTCCGGATGAAGATCCACTTCCCCACCGACAGCACGCGGCGGGCCACGGCGGGCCGTGGCCGGGCCTCGCCGGGCTCGAGCCGCCGGAGGATCACGACGATGAACGCGGCCCCCATCCCGAGCTGGGCAAGCGCCGTCGACCAGGCGGCACCCTCGATCCCCCAGCCGAGCACGGGAACGAAGAGCAGCACCAGCGCGACGTTCGCAGCGTTCCCCGCGATGAGCACGACGAGCGGCGTCCGCAGGTCGGCGACCCCGCGGAGATACCCCTGGCCGCCGAGCGCGAGGAACGCCGCCGGGAAGCCGATCGCCGCGATGCGCAGATACGTCACCGCGTACTCGGCCGTCTGGCCCTCCCCGCCCATGAGTGACACGAGCTGCGGCGCGAGAAGCGCGATGAGCGCCGACACGGCGACCCCGAAGGCGAGCGAGAGCCACACCGCCTGCGCCCCGAGCCGGCGCGCCGCCTCGGCCTCGCCCGCGCCCCCGGCGCGGGCGACCTGCGCCGTCGTCCCGTACTGGAGGAAGTTGAAGATCGCGAAGACGCCGCCCAGGATCGTGAACGCGATGCCGAGCGCGGCCAGCTCCGACCTCCCCAGGTGGCCCACGACCGCCGTGTCCACGAGCAGGAAGAGCGGCTCCGCCGCGAGCGCACCGAGCGCAGGGAGCGCGAGCCGGAAGATCTCGCGGTCGTAGGGGGAGCGGAGGGCCACCACGCAGTTCTAGCCGAGCCGGTCGACGCCGACCGGTTCCGCTACGCGGCTACGGACTCGATCAGAGACGACGACGCGATCGTCGCCTCGTACGCGTCGACGTAGTTCGCAACCATGTGCTCCTGAGAGAAGCGCTCCTCGACCTCGCGCCGGAGCACGAACGGGTCGAGCGAGTCGGCGAGCTCGAGGACCGCCTCTTCCTCCATCTCCCGATATCCGCCCACGAGAACGCCGGTGCGACCGTGCTCGACGATCTCCGGGATGGCGCCGCGACGGGTCGAGATGACCGGCGTCCCGCACGCCATCGCCTCGATGACCACCAGGCCGAACGGCTCCTCCCAGCCGATCGGGTTGATCAGGGCGCGAGCGCCCATGAGCAGCTCCACCTTCTCGGCATGGCCCACTTCGCCGACGTACTCGATCGACTCGCAAAGATGCGGCCGGATGAGCTCGCTGAAGTAGCGCTGCTCGAGCGGCTCGCGGCACTTGGCGGCGATCTTCAACGGAAGCCCGGTCTCGAGTGCGACGGCGACGGCGCGGTGCGCTCCTTTGTCCGGGCTCATGCGCCCGAGGAAGAGGAGGTAGTCGCCGCCGGATCGGCGCCGGAACGGATAGACCGAGAGGTCGAGTGCGTTCGGGCAGTTCGCGATCCACGGAAGGTCCTGCCGCGGCCTCCGCTGGTTCCTCGAGATCGAGATGAGCTTCGTGTTCGGCGCGAGCGACGTCACCTGGTCGTACAGTCTTCCGGGGACACCCGTGAGCGGGCCGTGCACCGTGTGGCAGAACGGGACGTCGAGCAGCCCGCCGAGCGCGAGCCCGAGCAGGCCCGTGTGGTCGTGGACGACGTCGAACTCGTCCGCGCGCGTGAACGCATGAACCGCGTGCTGTAGCTCCCAGAACGTGTGGCCGATCCACTCGCTCGGGGCGTTCGGAAAGACCGACTCCAGCTCGGCGCGCGTCTCCGAGTCGCCCGAAGCGAAGAGCGTCACGTCGTGCCCCTCGTCGACCAGGCCGTCGACGAGCAGCGCGACGACGCGCTCGATTCCTCCGTACGCCTCGGGCGGCACGGGAAACCAGACGGGGCAGATGACTCCGATCCTCACGACATCCAGGGTAGCCTCGATCGGCGGCGCCTAAACGTCATTGGGGTTACACGCCCAGCGAGACCACGACCTCGCCCCGCTCGACTGACACGACCCAGCTCCTCCCGAAGGCGCGCACGCCCTCGACGCGCAGCCCGTCGAGCCAGCTCGGAAGCTCGTCGCCGATCGTCGTGACGAGACGTTGGCGCGCACGGTCCGGCTCGACGCCGAGAAGGACTCGGACGAGGAGGATCGGCGTGCCCGCCGCCCACGCTTGCGGCCTCGCGGCGGTCGGGTACGCGATCGGAAACGGCGCTTCGTCCCGGGCGTAGCCCGCGAACACCTCCGGCAGCGACCAGTCGAAGTGGCCCGCCGCCTCGATGAGCGCGCGGCTCACCCTGCGCGCCGCCCCGTGGTGTCCGTGGCGCGCGAGGCCCCAGGCGGCGAGCGCGGAGTCGTGGGGCCACACCGTGCCGTTGTGGTAGCTGATCGGGTTGTATGCAGCCTCGTCGCTCGCCATCGTGCGGATCCCCCACCCGGACCACAGGGACTCGGACAGCAGCTGATCGACCACGGCGTCCACACGCGCAGGCGGGACGATGCCGCTCCAGAGCAGATGGGCCATGTTCGAGCAACGCGCGTCGACGCGTTCTTTCTTCCCGTCGAGGGCAAGCGCGTAGAAGCCCCCGCGCTCGTCGATCCAGTAGGCCTCGTCGAAGCGAGCCTGCAGCTCGTCGGCTTCGGACTCGAGGCGCTCGGCGAGCTCGCGGTCGCGCCACACCTCACGCGCGATCTCCGCGATGCCACGCTTCGCGTCGTACACGTAGCCCTGGACTTCGACGGGCGCGATGGGGGTCTCGGCGAGACGCCCGTCGTGGAAGCGCTGGGAATCGCCCGAGTCCTTCCACGACTGGTTGGCCAGGCCGTGTCCCGACCGCCGCTCGTACTCGACCAGACCGTCGCCGTCCCTGTCGCCGTGGCGATCGATCCACTCGAGCGCCCGCATAGCCGGCTCCCGCAGGCGCGTCGCGACGACGGCGTCGTCGGTCCAGCGCCAGGTCTCAGCGAGAAGGACGAGGAAGAGCGGCGTCGCGTCCACGGTGCCGTAGTAGCGTGGGAACCAGACCTCCGCGGCACGCCCGTGCCGGATCTCGTGGACGATCTTTCCCGGTTCCGCGTCGATCGAGGCGTCGTCGCTCTCCGCCTGGAGCTCGGCGAGGGCGTCGAGGGCGCCGACTGCGAGCTCCGGCCCCAGGAGGAGCGTCTGCAGCGATGTGATCACCGTGTCGCGGCCGAAGACCGTCATGAACCACGGCATCCCGGCGGCGAACAGGGGCCGTCGGTTCTCCCCGGCGCGCATCCGCAGAGCTGCGAGGTCGGCGATCGAGCGGTCGAAGGCACGGCGCAGCCCGTCCCAGCCTCCCCGCACGCGCGGGACGCGGAGCGTCCAGGCGGCGAGTGCGTCCGCGAGCATCTCCCGCTGCTCCTCGTCGCGCTCGGCGAGCTCGGTCTCGGCGTCGCGGTGGAGAGCCGGGACGACCTCGACGCCGAGCTCCCACCGCTCGTGCGGGTCGAGCCGGACGCTGTAGTCGACCGCGTCCTCTCGGAGGGAACCGAACGGTGACAGGACGACGCGCGTCCGAAGGTCTCCGTCCGGATCGTCGAAGACGATCTGGCCGTGCGGCTCGTCGCCGCGCGCGGGTGCAGGAGCGGGAAGCGGGGGCGCGTTCTCCGGATCCCCCAGCGCGAAGTCGTGCTGCTTCACGGAGATGATGTCCGCGAAGTCGGTCTCGATCTCGAGAGACAGCTCGAAAGCCATGGGCGCCATGCTCTCGTTGCGTATCGCAATTCGCTCGTGCAGTCCCGTTCTCACGAAGCGCTCACGGGAGATCGAGAGCGAGTCATGAGGAATGCCACCGACGACGGGGTTGCGCAGATAGAAGGACGCCGCGAAGTGCTCGACGACACCCGACGAGAGCAGAAGCGGGCGCTCGCCGTCCAGTCGCAGGACGAAACGAGAGAGGAAGCGCGTGTCGTGGGCGTAGAAGCCGCTCGTCTCCCCGGCGAGATCTCCCCGATCGTCGGAGATGCAGAAGGTCGACCCTTCCAGGATCGTGAGCATCGCCATCGAAAGCCCTACACCTCGCGGCGAACGATGCGGCCGCCGCTCGACTGCTGGAGCGCCTTCACGACGATCTCGTCCACGTTCACGTGCAGCGGACGCGTGACCGCGAAGAGGACGCAGTCGGCCACGTCGTCGGGCGTGAGCGGGTCGACGCCCGCGTACACCGTCTTCGCCTTCTCCTCGTCGCCCTTGAAGCGGACGAGCGAGAACTCGGTCTCGGTCAGACCGGCGTCGACGGTGGAGATGCGGATCGGACGACCGAGCAGGTCCTCCCGCAGCGCGTAGACGAACCCTCGCACCGCGAACTTCGCGGCGACGTACGAGGCTGCGTCCTGGTACGCCTGTCGGCCCGCGACCGAGCCCATGCAGAGGATGTGGCCCTCGTCGCGGATGTGCGGGAGCGTGAGGCGCGTCATGCGCATCGTCCCCTCGACGTTCGTCCGCATGACGATCCTCTCGTCCTCGGCGTTCGACTCCCAGAAGGGGTACCGCCCGAGTGCGAGCCCGGCGTTGTTGAAGAGGATGTCGATGCCGCCGAACTCGGCGGCCGCGCGGGTCACGAACGCGGCGCAGCTCTCCTCGCCCATGACGTCGAGCGGCAGAGCGAGGTCGGCGTCGATCCGCTCGGCGCGCCGTGCGCCGCCCGCGACGCGCACGCCCGCCTCACGGAGCTTGCGCACGGTGGCCGCGCCGATGCCGCTCGACGCGCCCGTGACGATCGCGGTCTTGCCCTCGAGCTCCATACCGGAGAGCCTAACGGCGGGCACTCCCAGACCGGTGCCTGGCTCCAGCCAGGCACCGCCGTCAGCCGAGAGTGACGGACTCGATGAGAATGGGCTCGAGCGGCCGGTCGCGCCCGTCCCGCTCCGCCTGCGAGATCCGGTCGACGGCGTCCTGTCCGCCTGCGACCTTCCCGAAGACCGTGTGCTTCCCGTCGAGCCAGGGGCACGCGTCTGCCGTGACGATGAAGAACTGCGAGCCGTTCGTGTTCGGGCCGGAGTTCGCCATCGCAAGCGCGCCGCGCTCGACGCGGTGGCCGTTGAACTCGTCGTCGAAGGAGTAGCCGGGCCCGCCCGTGCCGTCCCCGCGGGGGCAGCCGCCCTGGATCATGAAGTCGGGGATGACGCGGTGGAACGTGCCGTCGTCGTAGAAGCCGTCGGCCGCGAGCTTCGTGAAGTTCTCGACGGTACGCGGGGCGTCGTCGGCGAAGAGCTCGAGCTCGATCGGCCCCTCGCTCGTGTTCAGGACGGCACGCGACACGGGCGCGACGCTACCAGAGCGACTCGGAGCGGCGCTCAGAGATCGATGGCGTGCCGGAGCAGACGGCCGAGCTCGAGCTGGCCGTCGCGATCGAGAAGGTTGAGCGCCCGTGCTCCGGACAGCCGCTCGCACAGCGCAATGCCCGCCTCGGTGCTCGTCGCCTTCCCGGCGACGACGTCGGGAACGATCCCGTGCGACTCGGCGACGCCCACGACCGCGTACGGATCCGAAGCGCAGAGGATCGTGAAGCGCACCTGCGGCTTCAGCTCGCGCTCCGCGAGCTCGACGTTGTACGGCTCGAGCGGTGAGGCGCCCGCCTCGGCGACGACGACATCGACCTCCGCCCCGGCCAGGCTCGAGACGATGTACGTCAGTGCCGACCGGTAGACGTCGTGCTCGCACATCGTGGAGGGAAGCCCCGCGTCGACGAAGTCCACGACGTGGTCGGCTCCTGCATCTCGCATCTTGAGCGCGTCGGAGTAGCGGGCGACGCCGGTCAGCTTCGCAGCTCCTACCCGGAGATCGCGCTGCTTGAGCAGACGTATCACGACCTTCGACGTCGTCGTCTTGCCCGCGGACATCGACGTCCCGATGATCAGCACGATCGGCACCTCGAGCTCGGCCGACGGGATCGGCCGGACGAAGTCCCGCATGGTGAGCTTGTGATCGTCCGCGAGCAGGTGGCCGAGATAGCGGAGCGGGGTCAGCTGCCCGAGCGACATCGGCGAGAGCGACGTGCACCGGCCGAGAACGCCGGCGCGCGTGAGAGCGTCGATGCGCAGATCCTCGCCCACGTCACGCCAGTCGCCGACGGCCTCGAGCGTCGCGTATCGCGCTCCCAGCGCTCCCACGACGACGTCGCCGGGGATCACCTCCGCCATCCGTCCGCTCCGCGTCTCCACCGTGTGCGTGGCACCCGGACGCTCGAGCACCGTCGCAGCCGCGAAGTCGCCCGTCGCCCAGTCGGCGCGCGGGAGCTGCTCGACCGACTCGATGCGGCTCTCGAGCTCGGCGATCCGCGTCACGCTGGCAAAGACGACGTTCGCACCGACCGGCACCCAGCCGGGCACCTTGCCGCGCCGCACCGCGTGCGTTGCCGTCACTGGCCGACCCCCTCGGGGAGCATGAGGAGCATCGCCAGGAGCGCCGCGCGCTCGGGGAGGCTGGACAGGAGCACGTGCTCGCCGGGAGCGTGCGCGCCGTCTCCGATCGGCCCGAGACCGTCGAGCGTCGCGGTGTAGAGGCTCGTGATGTTCCCGTCCGACGCGCCGCCGACGGCGGCGTCCTGGAGCTCGAGGCCCAGCTGCTCGCCCGCCGCCTTCGCGGCCAGCCAGAGCGCCTGGTTACGGGGGGTGGGCTCCATGGGGAGCCTGCCGAACCGCCCCTTCACCTCGACCGTCACGCCCTCGCCGACGGGCTCCAGCGCCTCGAGCTCCGCCTCGATACGCCGTGCGTCCTCCAGCGTGGGCACGCGGACGTCGACCTCGGCGCTGGCGTCGGCCGCGACGACGTTCGCTCCGAGCCCGCCGTCGATCATGCCGACGTTGACCGTGATCCCTCGCTCCGGGTCGTTCAGTGCGAACAACCGCTGGATCTGGTGGGAGAGCTCGAGGATCGCACTGAATCCCTCCTCGGGATTCACGCCCGCGTGGGCCGCGCGGCCGCGGACGACCACCTTGAAGTGCCCGGCCGACTTGCGGGCGGTCTTGAGCCTTCCCGCCGGTCCGTACGCGGGCTCGAGGATGTACGCGCGGGAGGCGCCCCGCGAGAGCCGTTCGAGGTGGGGCCGCGACTCGATGCTCCCGATCTCCTCGTCCGTGTTCACGAGCACCACCGGCGTGACCTCGGGAACGAGCGCGTGCTCCGCGAGCGCGCGGAGCGCGAAGACGATCTCGACGAGCCCCCCTTTCATGTCGAACGTACCCGGCCCGTGAACGAAGCCGTTCTCGGTGGCGACGCCGAGCTCGCCGACGCTCCCGATCGGCCACACCGTGTCGAGGTGCCCGATGACGAGCTGGTATGGGGCGTGCTTCCTTCTCTCGAACGGCCTCGCATACAGCATCCCTGCCGTGCGCCTTCCGGGGATCCTGCGAACGGCGAACTCACTTCCCTCCAGCTCGGAGACGAGCAGGCCGAGCGAGGGCCCGTGCGCATCGGGCACCGTGCTCGGCGTCTCGGCCGTGGCCAGCCGCACGAGGAAGTCGGCCATCTCCTGCTCGCGCTCGCGGAGCCAGCCGCAGAGATCGGTCGAGGTCGCAGTGTCCATCGTCAGAAGCGGAAGTCGACGGTGAACGGGAACGAGAGGCTCCGATCGACCGATGCGAACCGTCCTGGGCTGAGGTACGCCAGGAGCGGGCTCGAGGAGATCGTGTCGGCATCGTCTCCGTCGGAGACACGGAGAGCGTCCTCGGATGCAGACGCGGCGACGACCTCACCGACGACGAGCGCGTTCTCGCCGAAGTCGTCGATGATGCGCTCGAGCCGGCACTCGAGGTAGAGGTAGCAGCCCTCGACGAGCGGCCCTTCGACCTCGCTCGCCGGGAACGTCGTGAGCGCCGCGAGGCTCGGCTTGCTCGAGTCGTCGCCGCGGCCACCCGCAGCGAGGCTCGCCTCCACGATGTGGTCCGGCCGCGGGAAGCTGACGGTGAACGCCCCTCGAGCTTCGGCGTTCCGCAGGGTCGCGTGCCTCCGCGAGCAGACGAAGCAGAAGAGGTTCTGCCACCCGAGCGGCATCGCCATGTGCTTCGGGGCGACGTCGGGGCTTCCGTCCTCCTCGAGCGTCCCGACGAGGACGAGCGGCGAGACCGTGAACACCTTGGCCCAGACCGGCCCGTCGGTCGAGAGAGAGACGAGATCCACCGGACGTTGGGTCGTACGCATGGCACTCCTTTGAGCGCTCGCAAGCATCGTGTCGTCGCGGCCACGATCGCGCGAGGGCGGTGACACCGATCCCGCGTTCGGAGAACTACGGATGTCATCGAGCTGTCCCTCGTCCGAGGGACAGCCGTCGCCCGTCCGGGTGCCGACAGGAATCCCATGCTGCTGCGGCGCCTCGCTGCCCTGCTCCTCCTCGCCCTCGGCGCGGTGGTCGCGCTCGCCTCGGCCGGTGCGAACGCCTCCCGCGTTCCCTCACCGACCGTCGTCGGGGTCGATGCCAGGCCCTTCACGGCGATCGTGAAGTGGCGCGTCCCCGAGGCAGCCCGGATCGTGGTCGAGGTCGGGACGGACGACCGCTTCGGGATCTGGTCTCCGACCACGGTCGCGCGGGACGCCCGCACCGACTCGACGACGCTCCTCGGGCTCGAGCCCGCGACCACGTACCGCTTCCGTGTCGTGGCACGCTGGTCGAACGGCGCTCGCTCCGAGGCCGGAGGCTCCTTCCGCACCGATCCCTGGCCACACGCGACCTCGGCGATCGCCAACCGCGCTGCGGCGGTCGGCGCCGTCTCGAACGGCAGCTCCGGCTCCCCGTACGCGCTGCCGCCGGCGCTGCCGCCGGGCGTCGCCAAGAGCCCGCCGACCACGCCCGTTCCGGGTGGGTCCGGGCCGCGCTACGACTCATCTGCTCCGCTCCTCGTGAATGGAAACCCCGTCTTCCCCCGCATGGTCTGGCGCCAGTGCCCGACCTACTACCCGACGAGCATCGGCGCGGGAATCAACCTCTTCCTCGGCCTGTACTGCGAGTCCGACCCGATGATTCAGTTCACGAGGCTCGCCGGCCGCGCCCTGTCGACGGTCGACGCGCACCAGCCCGGCGCCTCCGGCCCGGGGATGATCGGCTGGCACCTGCCGGACGAGGCCGATGTCTCCGTCGGCGGAGCCGACAGGCTGCCTTCGCCCAAGGGCGACGGGCGCGTGACGTTCCTGACGCTGACCGACAAGTTCGCGAGCCACACTGCTCCAGGCCCGCACGGCAAGGACATCTACCCAGGGCTCTTCGCCCTCGCCGACGTCATCGGGTTCGACACGTATCCGGTCGAGGTGCGCTGCTCGGTGGAGCAGATCGACAACGTCTACTGGATGCAGCGCGAGCTCGTACAGCTCGCCGGCGGGAAGCCGACGTTCCAGTGGATCGAGGCCGGCCCCATGGAGCACTGCCGCGAGAACGAGGATCCCACCCCGGAGATCGTCCGCGCCGAGACGTGGCTCGCGATCGCAGGCGGCGCGACGGGAATCGGCTACTTCCCCGACTACTGGGCCGAGAACATCCGCAACGAGGTGCGGCGCGTCAACCGCGAGATCGTCGCCCTGGCACCGGCGCTCCTCTCGCCCGCGACCCGGGTGGCCACGCTCGGGGACAGCCCCGTCCGCGTCGCCGCGCGCAGATACAACGGCGCGCTGTACGTGATCGCGGCAAACGCGTCGACGTCCCCCGCGAGCGCGAGGTTCAGCGTCGCCGGCCTGGGCGGGCGGAAGCTCCGCTCGTTCACCGACGGCAGAGACGTCCGAACACAGGGCGACATCGTCACGGACAAGCTCCCCGGCCTGGGCACCACGGTGTACGTGGCCGCACCCGCCGGCTGGTAGCCGCCGCCTACACCGCACGAAGCCGTCTGCGAGAATCGCTCGATGGACAGCGGGCGGCCGCTCGGTGATTCGCCGCTCTTCGGGCTGCTCCCACCGCGCCTCCAGGACGAGCTCGTCGCCGCCGGTGTGCCGGTGCAGGTGCCGGCGCAGGAGTGGCTCTTCCGTGAGGGAGACCCTGGCGACCGGCTCTACGCGATCGTGTCGGGGCGCGTGCGTGTCGTCGCCGACCGGGAGGGAGACGCGCGCATCCTGACGACGCTCGGCCCGGGCGCGGTCATCGGCGAGCTGGCCGTGCTGACCGGCGCTTCCCGCTCCGCCTCGGTGCAGGCGGTGCGCGACACGGCGCTCCTCGAGATCGACGGCCAAGCGTTCGCCGATCTCTTGCAGCGCGACCCGCAGCTCGGCGCGGGCCTCGCACGCGCGCTCGCGGAGCGGCTCCAGAGCGGTGGCAGCACTGAGCCGTCGCAGGCGCCGGTGTCCGTGGTCACTGTCGTCTGCGCGACGAGGGGTCGCGAAGAGCACCTCTGGTCTGCGCTGTGCGCAGCCTTCGACGAGATGGGGCGTGCGGCGGTCGTCTCCGGACAGCCGTCCGAGTGGACGAATCTCGAGAGCTGGGGCGCGCGGCTCGGCGATCTCGAGCACGACCACGAGCACGTCGTGCTCAGAGCCGACCTCGAGAGCTCGGAGTGGACGGGCTTCTGCCTGCGCCAGGCCGACCGCGTCGTCGTCGTCGCAAGCGGCGACGCACGACCGGCGCTCGCACTGCCCTCCGGCGTAGACGTCGTCTTCCTCGGCGTGCCATCGCCCGATGACGTCGCCGCCTGGACGGTTCCGACGAGCGCGCGTGCGCATCACGTCGTTCCTCCGGATGCGCGACTGGACGCCGCAGCGGGACGTATCGCGAGGCGGGTCACCGGACGGTCACTCGGACTCGTCCTCTCCGGTGGGGGAGCGCGAGCCTTCGCCCACATGGGGGTGCTCGAGGTCTTTGCAGGGGAGGGCATCGTCCCGGATCGCATCGGAGGCACCAGCATGGGGGCGTTCGTCGGGGCGCTGACGGCGCTCGGCTGGGATCCCGCGACGATGGTGCAGGTGTGTGACACCGAGCTCGCGCGCCGTGCCCCGTTCAGCGACTACACGTTCCCGCGGTACGCGCTCATCCGCGCGCGCCGCGCCGCCTCGTTGCTGAGGCGGCTGTTCGGCGACACGGCCGTCGAGCAGCTCGAGGTCCCGCTCTTCACGGTGAGCGCCGACCTCGTGTCGAGCCAGATGGTCGTCCACAGAACGGGACCGTTGTTCGAGGCCGTCGGGGCAAGCATGGCGATTCCCGGCCTCGCGCCGCCGCTCGCTCGCCACCGCAGCCTCCTCGTCGACGGCGGGGTGCTGAACAATCTGCCGATCGACGTCATGGTCGAGTCGGAGCGGGGTCCCGTCGTCGCCGTGGACGTCATGCGTCGCCTGGACGTCACGGACGAGACCGACCTGGCGGAGGTTCTGCCGACGATCCTGGAGACGTTGTCGCGCGCGACGGTCCTCGGAAGCGTCAGCAGGGCCGAGTCGAACCGCCCGCTCTGCGACGTCCTGATCGCACCCGACGTCCAGAGTGTCCCGCTCCGCGGGTTTCGCCGGCTCCACGAAGCCGTGGACGCCGGCCGGCGCGCAGCCGAGGACGCGCTCGCGGCGGGAGCGAAGGAGACGATCGAGCGGGGTCTGCGCGGTGAAGTCGGGCCGAGGACTGCGAGCAGGAGCGCCGACGGCTCGCGCGTGGACGAGCGCGTGAGCTCGCCCGCCGCGATGCGCTAGAGATCAGCGGCGGGCTACGCCCGCCGGTCGAGCTCGATCCCCCGCTTGCGGAGCTGCGCGATCGTGTTCTCGCGCCAGCGGTTCGTCGAGGGCGAGAAGGGGACGAAGGCGATCGTCGCGCCGTCCGCGTCGCGGACGCGATAGTGCCCGCCGCCAGAGCGCTCGACCGTGAGACCAGCGCGCCGAAGGCCCGCCACGAAGGACTTGACGTCCTTGTTCACGTGTCCACCGTAGCCGCGCGAACGCGACGGAGGACGCGATGGGGCCAGCGCCGACAGCGCCTGGGCTCAGGGCCCTTCCCGCGGGCGGGGATCCGATCGGCGGAAACCCCTCCACGCGCAGCTCCGCGAGCGGGACCCGCGGCGGGCGCGGGTCGGTGAACGCGGGTACCTCGCCCTCGAGATGGAGTTCGGCG
>JAWOIV010000137.1:0-38857 GCA_046484465.1 Gaiellaceae bacterium | reverse complement strand
CCCACACGTGGTTCGTCCTCCACGAGCTTCTCGGGTACGAGAACGTCCGCAACTACGACGGGTCGTGGACCGAGTGGGGCAACCTCGTCGACGTCCCCATCGAGCGTTGAAGTATTCGGCTGCGCTCGGCCTCTGCAGACGTTGGCGCAGCTACTCGGGGCGCCGCCGCCCGTGACGATTCGTTGGCGGTTTCACGCCCGCCTCGTCCAAGCTACACGTTGTAACGAGCTCGACCCGGATCGGCTCATCGCCACGTCTTGACCGCTCGAGAAACCGCTCTCCTGCCAAGTTACAACTTGTAACTTGGCAGGCTGTTTCGGCCGTGTTCCGACGTTCCTGGTTCGTCGGTGTCGGCGTACGAAGGTCGTCGGGCGGGTGCCCGGACGAGCCGTCCGGAGGCCGTCAGACGACGTCGCCGACGCGCTCGACGACGATGTTCGGGACGCGCGCCTTCGGGCTGAGCCGTAGCACCGTTCGGACGAGCTCGGCAATGTCCTCGGGCTGGATCTGCTCCTCGGCCGGCAGTCCCGTCCATTCCGTCATTCGGGTGGCGACGAACGCGGGCGAGATGGCCGTTGCGCGGACTCCGTGCTCGGCCTCCTCGCGGTTGAGCGAGTTCGTGAACGAGATCAGCGCGGCCTTCGTCGCCCCGTAGACGGCCAGGCCTGGCGTGGGAATCGTGCCCGCGATCGAGGCGAGGGTGATCACGTGCCCGTGCGACGCACGAAGCAGCGGGAGGGACTCACGCGTCACGATCAGGGTGGCGCGAAGGTTGACGTCGAGCTGGAGGGCGACGCGCTTGGTGTCCTGGTTCGCAAAGGCGCCTCCGATGCCGAGCCCGGCGCAGTTCACGAGCACGTCCATTCCGGAGTGACGGTCGGCATGCGCGGCGACGACGCGCATGCACTCGTCGGCATCACCGAGGTTCGCGGGGACCGCGTAGGCGTCGAGCTCCGTTGCGGCCTCCTGCAGAGGCTCGGGTCGCCGGGCGACGAGCGTGAGCGCGTACCCCTCGTTCCGGAGCATGCGTGCGATCGCGAGGCCGAGCCCCGTGGAGCCTCCGGTGATGAGCGCCGACTTCACGGACCGAGTATCCCAGAGAGCCGGCCGGATGGCACAGCGGCCGCCGAGGGGGCGGCGGCCGCTGTCGTCAGGGGGAGAGGAGAAGGGAAGGACTCTCCGCGCGCTGGATTCGCCGGAGCCATCTCGTCTCCTGCCGCGTAGATTTCATTCCGTGGGAGCCGTTCCGCTCACGTCGCTGGCCCGTGCAGGCGGCTGTGCCTCCAAGTACCCGGCCGCCCGGCTCGAACAGCTGATCGCGGCGATCGTCCCGGTCGAGGCCGAGGATCTGCTCGTCGGGCTCGACCCGGCAGACGACGCGGCCGTGTACCGGCTCGACGAGGACCGCGCTCTCGTGTTCACGATCGACTTCTTCCCCCCGCTCGTCGATGATCCGCGCGCCTTCGGGGCGATCGCGGCAGTGAATGCTCTGAACGACGTGTTCGCGATGGGGGCGGCGCCGTTGCTGGCGCTCTCCGTCGCGGCCTTTCCCGAGGAGCTCCCGACAGAGATGCTCGGCGAGGTGCTCGCCGGGGCGGACGAGAAGGTGCGGGAGGCCGGTGCGATTCTCGCGGGAGGGCACACGATTCGCGACAGCGAGCCGAAGTACGGGCTTGCAGTAGTCGGGACCGTCCATCCCGACGCCGTCTGGACGAAGTCAGGGGCGCTGCCAGGCGACGCGCTCTTCCTGACGAAGCCGCTCGGTACAGGGCTCGTGTTGCAGGCGGAGCGCGACGGGTGCGCGCCGCCGGAGGCGCACGAGTCGGCAGTCCGGTCGATGCTCGAGCTCAACGCCGAGGCTGCCACTGCGCTCCGGCCGTTCGGGCCGAGCGCCGCAACCGACGTCACCGGCTTCGGACTGCTTGGCCATGCGCACGAGCTGGCGTCTCGAAGCGGAGTGCGCGTGGTTATCGAAGCGGGTTCGCTTCCGGCGCTCCCGGGCGCCCTCGAGCTCGCCGCGGGCAGCGTCCGCACCGGGGGCGACCGGCGCAATCGCGAGTTCGCCGGCCCGCACGTCGAGAGCAGCGCGCCTGAGGCGCTCGAGGCGCTCGCCTACGACCCCCAGACTGCGGGCGGCCTGCTCGTTGCGCTACCTGCCGATCGGGGTGCAGTGCTGGAGGCCACGTTCGCCTCCGCAGGCCTCTTCCTGCGCCGCATCGGCGCGATCGAGAAGGGGTCGGGCGTCACGCTCCTGTAGATCGGCGGCGCGTGAGCACCGAAGCGCGCTCGGGCCTTCGCGGCATCGGCTGTCCGTAGACTTCACGTTGTGCAGACAGCGGTCGCACGGGCTCGCACCCTGTCCCCGGTGCGATTCCTGCACTTGGCGATCACGACGTGCATCGCCATGTTCGTGGTGGTCACGTCCGGTGCGTTCGTGCGCCTGACCGGCTCAGGGCTCGGGTGCGAGAACTGGCCGCGCTGCGGTGATCGTCCCTATCCGGAGGAGGGGTACCACGCCTGGGTCGAGTTCGGGAATCGTATGGTCGCGCTCGTCGGGATCGTCCTCATGCTCGCCACCTGGCTCGGGTCACGGCGTGTCGTTGGGCTCTCGCGCGTGGCGCACCTTGCTGCCCTGGGCGCGTTTCTGGTCGCCATGGCTCAGATCCCCATGGGTGGAGTCACGATCGCGCTGGACCTGCACCCCCTGGCCGTGATGACCCACTTTCTTCTCGGCCTGACCGTGCTCGGGCTCACCGTTATCGTGGTGATCGAGGCCTGGAGCCACGTTGTGGGACTCGGGCTGCCGGTGGGCACCCGCCGGCTTCGTCGTGTAGTGACGTTGGCGGGCCTCCCCACCTGCGCCGTCCTCGTCGTCACGGGAGCAGTCGCGACCGCGTCGGGGCCACATCCGGGCGCGAGCGAGGATGTGAAGCGCCTCGGCATAGCGATCACGGAGACCGTGTACGTCCACGTACGCGCGGCGGCCGTGTTCGGCGTCGGCCTGCTCGTCCTCGGGTGGGTCCTCGCGCGCATGCGTGGGGGCGCCCCCGGGGTGTTCACTCTCTACCTCGTGCTGCTCTCGGTGACGGTGCTGCAGGCGATCCTCGGGGAGGTTCAGTACCGGAACGCGCTGCCGTGGGGACTGGTGCTCGTTCACGTCTTCCTCGCCGCGACGATCTTCGCCGCGAGCCTCGCGCTCGCGTACGTGCTCTGGCGGCCTCCCGCGCGACTTCTACGAAAGTAAGCTCCGGCGATGGCGCGTGAGCTGCGCATTCACGAGCGCCCCGCGCTCGATCGCCCGATCATGATCGCCGCCTTTCGGGGGTGGAACGACGGCGGTCAGGCGGCGACACTCGCCGTCGGGTACCTCGCGCGCCTGTGGGGGGCGAGGAAGTTCGCCGACATCGATCCCGAGTTGTTCGTCGACTTCCAGGCGACCCGGCCGCAGGTCACGCTCGAGGAGGGACAGGCGCGGAGGATCGAGTGGCCGGAGAACGCGTTCTTCCATGGACGCATCCCCGGAACGGAACGCGACGCGGTGCTGCTCGTCGGCGTCGAGCCGAACTACCGCTGGCGCACGTTCGCGGAGATCGTGGCCGACCTCGCATCGGATCTCGGCGTCGAGCTCTTCGTGACGCTCGGTGCGCTCCTCGCGGACGTCCCCCACACCCGGCCGGCGCCGGTCACCGGCGCGGCCACCGATCCCCAGCTCGTCGAGGAACTCGGCCTGCAACTCTCGCGCTACGAGGGGCCGACCGGGATCGTCGGCGTGCTCCTCGACGCCTGTCGCCGAGGCGGGATACCGTCCGTGAGCCTCTGGGCCGCGGTGCCCCACTACGTCTCGCTCGCGCCGAGCCCGCGGGCCGCGCGAGCGCTCGTGGAGCGGCTTGCGTCGGTGCTGGACATGGAGATCGCCGTCGACGAGCTCGTCGAGGCCGAAGAGGAGTACGTGGCCCAGGTGTCCGAGGCCGTCTCGAGCGATGCGGACACCGCGGCATACGTCGAGGAGCTCGAGCTCCGCGCAGACTCGATCGACTGGCTCGAGGAGTCAGGCAGCCTGCCCTCGGGCGAGGCGCTCGCAGCCGAGATCGCCCGCTTCCTGCGCGAGCGAGAGTCCGAGGAAGAGCCGCCGGGCCCGGGTTAGTTCTCAGGCGGCGTCGGCCGTGTCGTGCTGTGCGACCTCGCCGTCCGTTGCTGCCGGCTCGGCGCTCGAGTCGGAGCCTGTGGGCACGTCGTCTCTGGTAGTCCCGGACACCTCGTGCATCTGGCCGTCTCCTGACGCCTCGACCTGCGCCGGCGTCGGGCTCTTCCGCTTGCGCCGGCGGCGCCTCGATCTCCGCGCGGTCAGCTTCGGCGCGGGAAGGTTGTCCGCCAGCGCGTTCGCGATCTCCTCGATCGTGCCGAGCTCCTCACGGGCCTTGTCGAGCGCGCCGTTGGCACGGGGCGTATAGCCGTCCGCAGAGGCCAGGAGCGCGGCACCGACCGGGAGCGGCATCGCCCTCGCGACCTGGGCGAGGCGGTTGACGTTCTCCTCGTGGCGGTAGCCCCGGGAGTTCGCGACGGCGCCGAGGAGCCGCTTCGCCTCCGGGAACTCCGTCGATACCCGTCGGTCCTGCACTTTCCGCGTGGCGCGCGCGAGCCGCCAGGTCCAGCGCGCGAGGATCTGCTCTGGAGCCGCGGCTTTCCCTTCGCCGATCGCGCGCAGCAGCACGCGCACGCCCGCAGCGCGATCCTTCTCCCACGGCGGAGCCTGCGTTACGAGCGTGACGAGGTCGTCGAAGTCGGCACGCTCCACGGGCGTCGCCACCCGGTCCAGCAGCGCCGTCATCCGGAGCCGTCGGTTCGGGTTCTCCGCGGCGCAGGTCGAGAGGAACTGCTCCAGCGCGCCCTTCGTCGCGCGACCCTCCGTGAACTTGCGCGCGAACTCGCTGCGCTGGTCGAATCGGATCTGACGACCGGCGATGGTCGCCCAGAACCGCTGCTCGTCCTCGTCGAGGTACTTCGGGTCGATCCGTTGCCACTCGCGCTGGATGACGGCGAGGCGGCGCGCGACATCAGGGGTCACAGGGACGAGCCACGGCACCGGTGAGAGCTTCCGGCGGGAGCGCCGCTGCTGGCGGCGTCGCGGAGCGGGAGTGACCCGTGCGCCCTCGCGGTAGAAGTCGGAGTCGAGGAGCGCGTGAAGGGAGACAACGCGGTCGTTGTGCGTGGATGCCTTCGGCACGAAGTCGATGACGACTCCTGCCTCCTTGCGCGGGTGGATGCGCATGATGCGGCCGATCCGCTGCTGGTAGACGCGGCGCGACGCGGTGGGCGCGAGGTGCATGCAGACAGTTGCTCGCGGCGAGTTCCAGCCCTCTGCGAGGAGCTGGGCGTTGATGAGGACATTGATCTCGCCGCGCTCGTAGGCAGCGAGCGTCTCGGCCAGACGGGCGGGAGGCGTGCGTCCCGACACGGCCTCGGCTTTGAGCCCCGCGGCCCTGAACTCCTGGGCGAGGTTGTACGCGTGGTCGACTCCCGCGGCGTAGACGATCCCCGGCGTCGAGCCGAAGCGGTCGCGGTAGAGGCTCGCCGCCGCCTGGTTCAGCGCCTGGTGGTCGAGGGCCGCGGCCAGCGCGCGCTCCTCGAAGTCGCCGCCGACGATGGGGACGGAGTTGATGGCTGCGGCGGGGGGGACGCGGAGGCAGCGCAGCGGCGCGATGAGGCCGCGCCGGGCCGCGTCGGCCAAGGGGAGGTCGTCCACCGAGGCGGGGAAGACGTCCGAGACCTGCTTCGCGATGAGCTGCTCGGTGGCGGTCATCCCGATGTACAGCGGCTCGTGGAGTGCCCGGATCGCCGCGCTCGTCTTCTCGCCGAGGGCCGTGTGCGCCTCGTCGCAGAGCACGAGGTGGTAGACGCCGCGATCGAGCTCGACACCGTGCCGCGCGAACCACGCGTACGTCTGGATGGTGATCGGGCTCTCGATCGTCGGGTTCGCGCCGGCCAGCACGGCCTCGGTGAAGCGATCTCCGTACCCCTCGGTCGTCAGATCGCCCGTGAACTGGGAGACGAGCAGGCGCCGGTGCGTGAGGATGAGGATCCCGAGCTCGCGTGCGGCCTCCACGAAGCCGGCCGCGGCGATCGTCTTGCCGGAAGCGGTCGGGTGCCTGAACCGGTACCTGCGCGCGGCGCCTGGATCGGAGCCCGCGGCATCCTCCTCGGGGAGATCCTCGACGAACCCCGCGTCGAAGTCGTCTTCCGCCTCCTCGTCGACCTCCAGCTCGGCGACCTGTCCGTTTCCGTTGCCGTTCTCGTCTACCGGACGCTGCGTCGCGGCAATGAGCTCGGCCAGCATCCCCGTGAGTGCGTCCACCTGGTGCCGCCTGAGCTCGGTTCCCGAGGCCGTCCGGACGGGGGTCTGCGTGAGGACGCGCTCGAGACCGAGCATGAGGCCGTAGCGAACCTTCCAGCGCGCAGAGGGTGTGCGCTGGCCCGCGTCGATCTCCGCGATCGCATCGTCGAGCGCCATCCGGCGCCCCGTGCCGGGTGCGAGCGCGGCAGCCGGGTCCTCGCCCTCGTGGAGGAACGGCTCGTCGAACCACGCTTCGGCACGGCGTGCCGCCGCGATCAGGTCTTCAGGGGTGTCCGACGTCAGCGTCGGAATCGTTGTCGTCTCGTGCATGTGCGCGGCACGCCGTGTGGTGCCGCTCCTTCCGAGGTGTTTGTCGCTCGCGCATTCGCCGGCGAGCGGTACTGGCAGAGCATACCGCAGAAATCGCGGAGTGCGGCTTGACGGAGCTACGGCGAGGTGGGGCCGATCTCGGCGAGCGGGGCGCCGACAACGCGCTGCGAGACGCCCGTCTGGTCGAGGTGCTTCGTGATCCCGCCCAGCCAGAACGGGAAGCCCGCGCCGAGGAGGAGGCACGTGTCGATGTCCGCGGCCTCCGCGACGACGCCCTCGCGCAGCAGGTGCGCCGCCTCGTCGGCGAGCGCTTCGAGGACGTCCTCGTGGATCTCGTCCACCGTCTTCGGTGCGTGCTGGACGACGACCTGCTCACCTCCGTCGGCGAGGCTCTCCAGGGTCGGCGAGAGGGGGAAGCGATCGGGCCAGGCAGTGTGCAGCGTGTGTCGCACGTGGTTCGCGACGCGCGGGCCGACGAGCTGGAGGAGCACCGACGGAGCCATGGGAAGGCCCAGGCGCAGGACGGCCTCGTCGGTCTCCTCGACGGAATTGCCGTGGTCGAGGGCGTCGGTCACGACCGAGCCCTGCCGCGCGAGCAGCCGGTTGACGACGAACGCCGGCGCGTCCTGCACCAGCACTCCCCGCTTTCGCAGCTTCGCCGTGACCGTCGCGGCCGTCGCGAGCGTGATGTCGTCTGTCGCGGGGGTCCGTACGAGCTCCACCAGCGGCAGCACGGCGACGGGGTTGAAGAAGTGCATCCCGACGACGCGCTCCGGATGTGCGAGATCCGATCCCATCTCCGTCACGGAGAGGGAGGACGTGTTCGTGGCGAGAACGCACTCCTGCGGGACGACGCCTTCGAGCTCGGCGAAGACCTCTTTCTTGATCGCGATCTCCTCGAACACGGCCTCGAGGACGAGGTCACACCCTTCGAACAGCTCCCAGCCCGTTCCTCCTCCGACGAGCGACGCCAGGAAGCGGGCTTTGCCCTCGCCGAGCCGACCCTTGCGCACGAGCTCGTCGAGCTCTCCCGCGATCCAGGAGATCGCGTCGTCGACCACGGACTGCTCGATGTCGCGGAGCACGATCGGCACCTCCAGCCGTCGCAGGAAGAGCAGCGCGAGCTGGCGCGCCATGAGCCCGGCGCCGACGATCCCGACCTTTCGCACGTCTCGCGGCCGCGCGCTCGCGATGCCCACGCGTCGCTTGGCGCGGCGCTCGACCAGGTCGAACGCGTAGACGGATGCCTGCGCTTGCGGGCCGGGCAGGAGCTCGGCGAGCGCGTCCTCCTCGGCGCGGTAGCCCTCCTCGAGCGTCCACGTCGCCGCGCCCTCGATCAGGTCGAGCGCCCGGTAAGGAGCCGGCGCAGCGCCGTGGAGCTGGCCGTCGAGGCGCGCACGCGCCTTGCGCGTCACCTCGCCGACGTCGGAGAGATCGGCGTAGGCGCGCGGCGGGCGCGCCTCCTCGAGCGCACGCAGGAGCCACGCGATCGACTCGTCGAGGAACTCGACGGGGTCGAGGATCTCGTCCGCGAATCCCTGCTCGAACGCCTGCTGGGCGTTCAGCATCCGGTTCTGCCGGAGCGGGTTCTCGACGACGAACTTGACGGCGAGCTCCGCTCCGACGAGGCGCGGGACGAGCTGTGTGCCGCCCCAGCCGGGGATCAGCCCGAGGAACACCTCGGGGCAGGCGAAGTGGCGCACCGACGACGCGATGGTGCGGAAGTCGCAGTGCAGCGCGATCTCGACGCCGCCGCCAAGCGCTGCTCCATTGATCGCCGCCAGTGTCGGGAACGGCAGGGCGCGGATGCGGCCGAAGAGCGCGTGCCCAGCCTCGCCCCCTTCGCGGGCGCGTTCCGGGGTGATCGCGCCGAACTCGTCGATGTCCGCGCCGACCGCGAACACGAACGGCTTGCCGGTGAGCACGAGCCCCGTCCAGGGCTCCTGCTCGAGCGTCTCCAGGAGCTCGTCGAGCGAGCGCAGCGCCGCCTCGCCGAAGGTGTTCGGCTTCTGCCAGTCCTCGCCGTTGTCCATCGTCACGAGTCCGATCCGGCCAAGCCCCGTCTCGACGGGCTGCAGCTTGAACTGCGTCGGGCTAGCCATCGGCACCCTCCTGGAGGTTCTCCCAGAGGATCGCCGCGCCCATGCCGAGACCGATGCAGAGGGCGGTCAGGCCGTAGCGCACATCGGGGCGATCGCGGAAGCCGCGTTCGAGCTGCGCCATGAGCCGTACGCCGGTCGCGGCGAGAGGGTGGCCGCACGCGATCGCTCCACCGTAGGGGTTGAGGCGAGGGTCGTCCGGTGCGACACCGACGCCGTCGCACCAGGTCAGCACCTGCACCGCGAAGGGCTCGTTCAACTCGAAGAGGCCGACATCGTCGATGTCGATGCCCGCCTGCTCCAGCACCTTGTGTGTCGCGGGAACGGGGCCGATGCCCATGAGCTCGGGCTCGACGCCTGCGTACGCGAATGCGACGAGCCGCATCTTCGGCTCGAGCCCGAGCGCGCTGGCCGCTCCCTCCGAGGCCAGAACCGCCGCGGTGGCGCCGTCGGTGAGGCCGGCGGAGTTCCCGGCCGTGACGCGCCCACCGGCACGGAACGGCGTGCGCAGGTCGGCAAGCGCCTCCATCGTCGTGTCCGGTCGCAGGAACTCGTCTCGCGCCGCCATCCTCCAGCCGTCGTCGGTGAACACCGTCATCGGGACGACGATCTCGTCCATGACGCCGTCGTCCCACGCCTGCCCGGCCTTGCGCTGCGACGCGACGGCGAATGCGTCCGCGGCGTCTCTCGTGAGGAGGGGGAACGCATCGTGCAGGTTCTCCGCCGTCTGCCCCATCACCGCTGCCGACTCGTCGACGATGCGCTCCGCGACGAACCTCGGGTTGAAGTCCACCTCGGCGCCCATCGGGTGGTGGCCCATGTGCTCGATGCCGCCCACGAGGACGACGTCGGCGGCGCCCATCGCGATCTCGCCCGCGCCCGTGGTCGTCGCTGTGAGAGCGCCCGCGCACATGCGATCGACGGAGAACCCCGGCACGGACTTCGGGAGGCCCGCGAGGAGCGCGACGCTGCGTCCGAGCGTGAGCCCCTGATCGCCTGCCTGCGCGGTCGCCGCAAAGACGACGTCGTCGATCCGCTCGGGCGGGAGCGCCGGGTTGCGGCGCAGGAGCTCGCGCACGACCTTCACGCCCATGTCGTCGGCGCGCGTCCTCCAGAACAGGCCCTTCTCGCCTGCGCGTCCAAACGCCGTCCGGACGCCGTCCACGTACAGCACCTCGCGAAGCTCGCGCGCCATCGCCGAGACGATACTTCCTACGTGACGGTCTCCTGGGAGAAACGTGCTCGGCTTGCCGCCGAGCGGTACGCCGACGGCGAGGCGCGGCTTCCGCTCGATCCGGACGAGCGGCAGCGGCAGCTCACGCGCATGGGGAACGCCGCCTGGGCGGCCGGGCTCTCGCTTCTCATGGCCGGCGACGGCGATGGGGCGCGTGCCTGGCTCCAACGAGCCGCCGAAACCTATCGCCGCAGCTGGGCAGGCGCGCCCGCGGGCAGCTGGGGCAGGCCGATCGGCGCCATGAAGTCGCGCCTGGTTGCGGGCGACCTCGACGGTGCGAGGGAGGACGCCTGCTGGGCGCTCGACGCAGGCTCGGCGGAGTCGGAGAGCCCGATCGGCCGCTATGCCGCGACGCTCGCGCTCCTCGTGCTCGCGGAAGACACGAGGGCCGCCGGGCTCGCGGCAGGCCTGCGCGACCGCGACGACTTCCCACCGGCGGTCGCCGACTCGCTGGTCGCGCTTGCCGCGCACGACGCGGAGGGCTACGCGGCGGCCGTGCGCGCCCTGGTCGCCGACTTCGAGCAACGCGACGAGTTCCTCGAGGACGTGCGCGTCGCCGACACCGTCCTCGCCCTGCAGGCCCTCGCAACAGAACGTGGCCTGGCGGCCTCGCCTCTCGCCTCGCTGACGCTCCCAGGCGACCGGCGGGCCTTGTCATGACACGGAGCCGCAGGGAGACTCTCGCCGTGCACCCGGAGACACGATACGCCAGTTCTGGCGACGTCTCGATTGCGTACCACGGCTCTACGCGGCCCGCTCGTAGCTCGCTGTTTCCTACGGCTCACCGGCGGCGAGCTCGCGCGAGCGCACCATCGCGGCCTGGATCGCATTGAGGAACGCCGCGCGCACTCCGGCCATCTCGAGCTCGCGGATCGCAGCGATCGTCGTACCGCCGGGAGAGGTGACCATCTCGCGGAGCTCGACCGGATGCATCTTCTCGTCGCGGAGCTGTTTCGCGGTGCCGAGCATCGTCTGGACGACGAGCTGGGTTGAGATCTCCCGGGAGAGGCCGAGGAGGATCCCGGCTTCGATCATCGCCTCGGCGAGGAGCGCGAAGTACGCGGGCCCCGATCCGGACACAGCGGTGATCGCATCCATCGCCCCCTCGGGCACCCGCACGACGCCGCCCAGGTGCGAAAGCGCCTCCTCGGCGAGATCGAGGTGCTCGTCGCCCGCGTGCGCTCCCGAGCACAGGCCGGCGATTCCCTCGTGCACCGTGGAGGGTGTGTTCGGCATCGCCCGCACCACGGGGACGCCGCCCGCCAGGCGACTCTCGATCCGCGCGGTCGGGATCGCGGCCGCGACGCTGAGGACGGTCTGCTCGGGCCCGATCAGGCCGCCGATCTCGCCCAGAAGGCCTTCGATGTCCTGGGGCTTCACGGCGATGACCACGAGCGCCGCGCCCGCGACTGCCTCGGGGTTCGAGAGCGTGGCGGCAACGCCGTACCGCTCGTGGAGCTCGGTGACGCGCTCCTCGCGCCGGCTCGTGGCGGCGATCTCGCTCGGCGTGCGCCAGTCGGAGGACAGCAGACCCGAGATCAGCGCCTCGCCGATGCGCCCGGCGCCGAGGATCGCGATCTTGCGGGTTCCAGACATGGTCGGGAGTGTAGGTCGGTCGGTCAGGTTCCGTGGCGGGCGACGGCCCGGGCGCGATCCCGGCTCGCTCCGGGGACAAGGCCCCTCCTGAGCCCCTGGAGCAGGAACACGCTGGCAAGCCCCTGCCACTCCCCGTACGGCTCCAGCAGCTCGGCCGTCTCCGTCGGCCTGGGCCAGGTCCCGCGAACCGACGCGAGCAGCTTGACGAGCCCGAGATCGCCGACGAGACCCGCGTCGTAGCGGCCGAGGCCCTGGAGCGCGACGACGCCGACGCTCCACGGCCCGAAGCCCCGCTCGCGCCCCAGGCGCGCGAGCGCGGTCTCCTGTGCGCTTCGCAGGCTCTCGAGATCGACGGTCCTGACGATCCGCGCAAGCGTGGCCGCGCGGCTCTCCGCGAGCCCTGCTTCGCGAAGAGCAGCGGGCGAGAGCGTGGCAAGCGCGTCCCGCGTCGGCGGATCCTCGCCGCAGGCCCGGACGACCGCCCGCTCGACGGCGAGCGCCTTGCCGGCCTGGACGAGCTGGCCCGCGACCGCACGCAGGACGGCATGCGCGACGGTCGCCTTCCGTCGCGGCCGCAGGCCGCGCAGGCGGCCCACGGAAGGGCCGAGGAGCGGGTCGCGCGCGAAGCGTCGGTGGAACTCGGCCGTGTCGTCGTCGAGGGCGAGCATGAAGCGCGCGTGCTCGACCGCGCGCTCGTCCGAGGCACGGATGACGACGTCTCCGGTCGACACTTGGGACGCCATCGCGAGCCGGTCGCCGGGGAGCCGGGCGTGCCACGCCCCGGTTCTCGTGGTCAGGCGGAGCGAGTACGGACCGGCCGGCGTGATCGTCGCCTCGACCACCTCCGCACCCTACCCACGGGGCCTGCCCGATACTTACGCGGTGGGACTCGTCGACGCCGTCTCCCTGCGCTCCCGCAGGCGGAAGCTCCGGCTCTTCCTGGACGAGCTCCAGCCGACACCGGAGACGTCGGTGCTCGACGTGGGCGCCGACGAGCTCTCGTTCGGACAGGGTGACGGCTGCGGGACGCTCAACTTCTTCGAGGAGCTCTACCCGTGGCCCGAGCGGATCACAGCGCTCGGGCTGCACGACGGCACGGAGTTTCGGAACCGCTACCCGGCCGTCCGGTACGTCCAGGGCAACGCGCTCGAGCTGCCGTTCTCCGACGGCGCCTTCGACGTCGTGTTCTCGAACGCCGTTCTCGAGCACGTCGGCGGCCGCGAGCAGCAGCGGCGGCTCGTGTCCGAGGCGCTTCGCGTCGGCCGTGCGGTGTTCCTGACGACGCCCAACCGGCGCTTCCCCGTCGAGGTGCACACCCGGCTCCCTCTCGTGCACTGGCTTCCCGACGCTCTCTCTCATCCCGTCTACCGCGCGCTCGGGAAGGAGTTCGCGATCGAGATCGACCTCCTCTCGAGGCGGTCTCTGGAGAGCCTCTTTCCCGGGCGGGTTCGGATCGTCAACCTCGGCCTGACCCTGGTGGCGATCGCATGACGAGGTCGGAGCGATTCGTCGCCATTGCGCTCACGGCACTCGTCGTCGGGCTCGCCCTCCACAACGCGGTGATGGCACAGCTCTGGCAGATCGGCGTTCGTGGCAACGCGCTCGACGTGGTCGCCGCCTGGAAGGAGGCGCTCCTGCTCGTCGCGCTCCTGGTGGTCGGCTGGAACGTTCGCCGGCTGCCCGCGGTTCGCGCCGCCGACGTGCTCGCGCTCGCGTACGCGACGGTCATCGTCGTCTACGCGCTCCTCCCGGACGGCTGGTTGGACAGCGGAGCAACGACGCGCGGTGAACTGCTCGCGCTCCGCCACCATCTGCTGCCCGTCGCCGGATACGTGCTGGGGAGGCTCGTGGCCGAGGTGTGGGGTGAGCGCCGGTCGCCCGGCAACCTCGTCGTCCTGACCGCAGTGGGTCTCGCGGTCGTCGGGCTGCTCGACCTCCTGCTCCTCTCGCTCCAGGCCTGGCGCGAGTCCGGAGTGCCCGGCTGGTACCGCGAGCAGCTCGGGCTCGACTACGAGGGCCTCTCGGGCCTGCCGGAGAACTGGGTCTTCAACACCGGTGACGAGGAGAACCCGATCCGCCGGCTCGTGTCGACCTTCCTCTCGCCGCTCGCCAGCGCCTACGTGCTCGTCGTGGCGCTCATCTACGTGCTGAGCCGGCCGTTCCGCGCGTGGTGGGGGCTTGTCGCCCTGCTCCTCTACGGAGCGCTTCTGTATACGCATACGCGGGCGGCGTTCGGCGCGCTCGCCGTCGGGCTCGTCGTCCTCGCGCTCGCCCAGCGCCGCGTCGCGCCCGCGGCGCTCGCGGTCGCGTCGGTCGCTGTCGGGGCCGCGTTCCTGCTCGCCTATCCGTCGATCGGACCGTCCACGAGCTATACGCCGGAGGAGATCGAGTGGCTGCGTGCGAACGCGGAGGAGAATCCCGGTGTCGGAACCGACCCGTTCGCACCGAACGAGTCGTCTACGGCGAGCCACTGGCGAAACCTCCGCGACGGCGTCCGTGAGGTGTGGGAGCAGCCGCGCGGCTACGGGCTCGGGAACGCGGGCGTGGTCGCCAAGCGAACCGGCGTCGAGATACGGGGCGGCGAGTCGACCTACGTCGAGCTCGGGATCGATGCGGGCATCGCGGGGCTCGCCGCGTTCGTCCTCTGGAGCCTCGTGCTCCTGCGCGGCCTCTGGCGACGCGAGGCGTGGCTCGCCGCGGCATTCACGTCCGTGCTGATCCTCGGGCTGCAGACGGACGTCATCGGCGTCCACTGGCTTGCCGTCACGGTCTGGGCGGCCGCCGGGATAGCGCTCTCCCGGCCCCCGGCGACACGCGCCTCGTCGCCGCAGCTCGATCGTTCGTGAGCGCATCCGGACCTCCGCTGCGCCGTGTGGCGGTCGCTCACCGGGAGTCGTACGGCGCGGACGAGCCGACGATGCTCCTGCGGGCTCGTTCACTCGCTCGACGGCCAGCGGTGACCCGGCGGAGGGTCTCTGCGACACCGCTCAGGGCGACAAGCGCGGCGACCGCCAGGAGTGCGCCGCCGCCTCGCCCGATCGCGGTGGACGTTGCGAGCGTGCCGACGGCGAGGAGCTCGACGCCCACTGCGAACAGCCCCACCTCGACCTGCCACAGGCGGCGCGGGTAGAGAGACGCCTGGCTCGGACGCGGGCCGGGAGGCCAGGAGCCCCAACCAGAGAGCGCCGCGAGCTTGCCGAGGTGCCCGAGGACGACTCCCGCTGCCCAGCCGAGCCCGAGCAGGACGACGCCCGTGATCGCCGCCCGCCGCCCGTCGACGGCGCCGAGAGCTCCCGCGAGCCCGATCACCGCCGCCTGGGCGAGGAAGAGCAGCCCGACGGCGACGTGCACGACCGGGCCTTCACGCGCCTCCGACTTCGCTCCCAGTGCCACGCGGCCGAAGAGCCCTGCGACGGGAGCGAGGCCGGCCGCCATCACCACGATGCCCAGAGCCTCCAGGCCGTCGGTCTCGGTCGCGAGGCCGATGACGTACGTCCAGAGCCCGGCGGCGATGATCAGCTCTGCAGCGGGGCGCCTCCTCGGAGGTGCGGCCGGGGCCAGTCCGAGCATCGGGACGAGCGTGCGCCCGACGGCGGCGATCAGGATGGTCAGCCAGCCGACGAGGGCGATCGAGAGGTGGATCAGCAGGAAGCGCTCGTACGGGACGCCGAATGGATCGGGCCCGGATGCGCCGAGCACGGCAGCGCCGAGCGCGAACGCGATCGCAGCATGGGCACCGGCGATCGCCACGGCGGGGCGGCTGACCGGGAGTCGCCGGCCCTTCGGGGCCCGCAGCACGAGGGTTGCGATCTCCGCCAGGAGGAGTGCGAGGCCGGCCGCGAGCAGCGCCGCGAGCGCCGCGGCAGCCCTGGTCTCGTCGAGCGCCACGGCGGCGGCGAGCGGCGCCCCGGCGACGACGAGCACGAGCACGAGCGGGCGGAGGCGCGCCGTCGGCGGATCGTTGCGAAGCATCACCGGCAGCAGCTGCCAGACGGCCGCCGTGACCGCGAAGGGAAAGAGCACGAGGCCCACGAGATGGGCTGCCAGCACGGGACCCGACTTCCAGATCGCGCCGTCAGCCAGCGCATCCGCCGACGCCGTGAGCGCGAGCGTCGCTGCCAGCCAGCCGAGCAGCGCCGCGACGTAGGCCGGCGCGGTCAGCCCGATCCCCGCCGGCGTGCCGGTCGCCGCCAGGCGGAGGGGCCGGACGCTCAGCGTTGCACCGCGCGCCCGGTCGTCTCGCGGAGCCGGACGCGGAAGCAGACGGTGTCGGATGCGCCGCTCCCGTGGCGGCGGGGGGAGGAAGTGCCGCCCCCGCTGCGCCCGAACCGCTCGGCCAGCAGCTCGATCGCGCGTTCGGCATCGGCGCCGGCAAGCTCCTCGTAGGTCCCCTGGGCGATCACGCTTTGCCAGCTTCCACGCTCGTACTCGTCCGTCTCGAAGCACACCTCGGCGCGCTCCCGCATCATCCGCGTCTTCTGTCCTTCGACCGACGCGACGTAGACGCACTCGCCGTCGTACGCATAGATGATCGGAACGACGTAGGTGAGCCCGTCCACGTGGCAGCCGATCCGGCCGACGACCTGGCGGCGCAGGAACTCGTCGATCTCGTCTCGGGAAAGCTCGCGAATCACCGGCGCTACGCTAGTACACGCGCCCGCATGTCCACGCGTGTGTCTGGCGGGCCCCGGACGCACCGCATTCCCGCGTCATCGGTCGCCCCGATACGTCTAGAGGCTTGATGTGGGTTCGCAGGTCATGAGCAGGGACCCGGTGGGTAGACGAAGAAAGGGCCTCCAGCCCTGTTCCCTCGTGATTGGAGCACGAGATGACAGCATCGCTGGAGACCCTTGTCGTAACCGCATACATCTTCGCGGACGATCTGGCGATCCCTCGCCCGGGTCCCGAGGGTGCGATCACCGACGCCGAGCTCGTTGCCCTCGCGGTGGCGCAGGCGGCGATGGGAGTGCCCTCGGACCGTCAGTTTCTCGGCCTGGTGGGCAAGGTCTTGCCCGGCTGGTTTCCGCATCTTCCCGAGCAGTCCCAGTACAACCGCCGGCTGCGTCGCCTCACACCGATGCTCGCCGCCGTGCAGCTGCGCATCGCCGAGCTCATCGCTTCGAACGACCTCTTGCTCGCCGACGGCACTCTGATCGGCGTCGCCAACTACGCTGGCTGCGCAGCGCGCAGCGAGTTCGCGGGTACCGCTTCGTACGGCTACTGCGCGGCCAAGAGCCAGTACGTGTGGGGAATGCGCCTCGTCTTGGTGACCGACCCGAGCGGGGTGCCGGTCGGCTACACGCTGGTCGCTGCCAACGAGCGCGAGTACGAGCCCGTGCGTGAGTTGACGACCGCCCATGCGGGCTGCACCTTGATCGCCGACAAGGGCTTGTGGGGTCGCGAGTACCGAGAAACGCTCGCTCTGCAGGACGTCGCCATCCTTACTCCCGACCGCGTGCGTAGCGCCGAGAACCTCGCACGGGAGAAGCGCCTCGCCAGCCTGCGTCTCGTGATCGAGTCGACCATCTCCAACCTCAAATGCCAGATGCGTCTCGAGCAGCACCTTGCGAAGACCCCCGCCGGACTGGTGCAGCGGATCGCTCAGCGGCTGCTCGCGCTCACGATCGGCATGCTCCTGAACGCCCTTACTGGCCGTCCACCCCGAGCGCTCGTTGCCTATGACGGACGTTGAACCCACATCAAGCCTCTAGGAGCGCACGCAAGACGTCGCCGGCACGGGCTGGTCGCCCGCCTGCGCAAGCGCGGCGCGCACGAGCGCCGGGGGGACGCCGAACCCGCCTTGCTCCCCTGGGCGGCGTGCGAAGACCGTCGTCCGGACGCGCCCCTGAGCGTCGATTCCCGGGCCACCGGAGCTGCCCGGCCGAACCTGCCCTCGGATCGTCGTTGCGGTACGCGTCAACGGCCCCTTGCCGTAGGCGTCCTGGGCGATGAACTCGCGAGTCGCGCCGAGCCGGCCGGGGATCCTGCGCAGGGGGCCGTTCTCCGGATACCCAACGAGAGCTACCGGGACGCCGCGCTCGGGATCGGCGAGCGGGAGCGGCCGACCGCGAAGGCCCGGAACACGCACGACCGCAAGGTCGTTCTCCGCGTCGAACGCGACGACCGTTCCCACCCAGGCACGGCCCGCGCGTCGATCGACGCGCGGCTGCGAGACGCCCGCGACGACGTGGGCGTTCGTCACGACCAGCCCGGGCGCGGCGATCCAGCCCGAGCCCTCGACGCCGAGACCGCACGCGATCCCCGTGATCCGGACGACGCTCCGCGAGGCGGCGATCACGTCCGGGTCGCGCGCCAGCGCCGAGTCGGGGGGCGGCACGGCGGCCGGCGGCCCGGGGAACACGCCGAGCGGGTCCACGCGCTCGAGCGTCTCGAGCAGCCGCTCGGGCGGGAAGGAGTCGTTGATCCGCGAGAGGATCGCCGACTGTTGCACCGCGCGGCGGAGCTCCGACTGGCCCGGGAGGTAGAGGAGGACGGCGCCGATCGCCCAGCAGAGCAGGACCCCTGCCGCCGCACCGAGGATCATGCCGGCGACCGAGTCGAGCGCCCGCATCCCGGGAATGGTGGCGAGGCTCGTCCGGAGCACCCCTCCGAGCATCCCGGCCATACCGTGGAGGATCGTGCCCGCGAGGAGCGCTCCGCCGAGCGCGAAGAGCGGCGCGTAGGGCGACCCCTCGCGCAGGAGGTCGGGTGCGACGCGCGCGCCCAGGTACGCGCCGAGCGCGAAGCCCGCGAGCGAGAGGGCGCCACGCACGAGGCCGTTCGCGAGCCCGTACAGACCGGCGAGCGCGACGACGCCGAGGACGATCCAGTCGGCGGTGGTCACTCGTGAGAGCGTACGCGCCCGGCCGCCCGATCCCTGCTGCCCGGCTACACTGTCGCGGCCCGGGGGGCGTAGTTCAGTTGGTTAGAACGCCGGCCTGTCACGCCGGAGGTCGCGGGTTCGAGTCCCGTCGCTCCCGCCTCAGAACCGCCTGGAAACGGGCGGTTTTCTCTTGCTCACATTGCCGGCATCGACGTCATGATCACCCTCTTGGCAAGTGAATCGGCAAGTTGAGGCAGCGAATCGCCACATCCGAGGGCGCTCGAGTCGCCGCCCGGAACACTCTGCTCGGGGTGTTGAGGGTCAGTCCCACCCGGTTGACCTTGCCCCCGTGTCCACGCGCAAGAGCGCGAGCTCGAGTACCGACCGCGGCCCAGACGTCAGGCGAGCGCGTCGAGACGAGCGGCAATCGACACCCCCGGCACACTCGTGGGTCAGGGGAGGACGACGAGCTTCCCGGTGGCGTTGCCGGCTTCCATGTCGGCGTGCGCGAGGGCGATCTCGTCGAGGGCGTACGTGCGGTGGAGCGGCACGGTGAGGCGTCCGCCGGCGACGCCCTCGAGGAACGACTGGAGGACGTCGGAGCCGAGGTCGGCGGCCCCACCGCCGTAGGCGGTGAGCCGTACCCCGCTGGGGAGGTAGTCGATGGGATAGAAGTCGCGGACGGTCCACTGGTTGCTGAGCATGCCCGTGAAGCAGACGACGCCGTGGATCGCGGTCGCCCGCAGGGTGTCGGGCAGGGTCGGCGTGCCGACGAGCTCGAGGGCGAGATCGACCCCGGCGGGGACGATCACTCGCGCCTTGGGGGCGACCTGCCCGTCGTCGACGAGCACGTGGTCGACGCCGATCGACTCGAGCACGGCGGCGCGGCCGGGGCTGCGGGTCGTGGCGAGCACGGTCAGCCCGCGGTCCTTGGCGAGCACGGCGGCGGCCATCCCGACGGACGAGGTGCCGCCCCGGATGAGGAGCGACTGGCCCGGCCGCGCGTCGAGACCGACGGTCAGCGAGCCGTTGGCCGTCTGCAGCATCTCCGGCACGGCACCGAGGACGGCCCAGTCGAGCGGTGACTCGAAGGCGACGACCTGGGAGGCCGGGACGCAGGTGTACTCGGCGTAGCCACCGTCGAAGGTGCGCCCCATGCCGCCCATCAGGGCGGCCACCTGCTGGCCGACCTGGTACTCCCCACCCGGTGCGGCGGCGACGACCCCCGTGGCCTCGATGCCGAGGACGCGCGGAAAGGTGACCCCCTGGGCGAGCCCGAGCCGCGTGTGGAGCTCGGAGCGGTTGAGCCCGAACGCCTTAACGCGGATCAGGATCCAGCCCGGTGGAGGCTCTGGGATCGGCAGCTCGCGGATCTCGAGCGCCTCCGGCGGGCCCGGGGCCTCGAGGACGACGGCGCGCATCATGCCCGTCACGAGGACGCGCCCTCCCTCGTCGAGGCGAGCAGGCGTGCGACGAGCGAATGCAGGAGCGCCTGCTCCGTGCGGCCGAGCACGGCATCGAGCAAGCTCGCCAGCTCTGCCTCGTAGGTCTCGACCGCGGCGGCGAGCGTGCGTCGGCCGTCCGGCGTCAGGGTGACGCGCGAGGCCCTGCGGTCGTCAGGATCGGGCTCGCGGCGGATCAGGCCCGAGCGCTCGATCCGGTCGACGAGCTTGCTGGTGCCTCCGACCGTGACGCCGAGCGCCTCGGCGAGCTCGCCGACGCGAAGGCCGTGCTCATGCGAGCGCGAGATGAACGAGAGTGACTCGAAGGAGGAGAGCGGCAGGCCGTGCTTCTCCTTCAAGCGGGTGTCGATCCGCCCCCAGAGCACGATCTCCAGGCGGATCAGGTCGCTCAGCCACTGCACGCCGTCGCGGCCCTCGCCGGGGCGGTCGGATCGCGGAGACGTCCTCGTCGCCGACATGCCGGCAGCGTAGCAGCGAACATTTCTAGGAATAGAGTTCCTAGGAATATGTTTTCCCGGCCTGTCGTTGGAAGCCTCCGAACGGACGGGCTCCAAGGGTCGCGCTCGGGCTCACTCGGCTCGGGATCGCACGCCCGAAGTTCTTGTTGACATGACCATAACTAGGCACTAGAGTAAGGGTCATGTCGACCAGAACTCCTGACTCGGACGCTCCGGCCGGGTACGACCCGTCGCAGTTTCCCGCGTTCGCCGTCACCGTCGACGTGGTGATCCTGACCATGTCGGGGGGCGCGCTGCACGTCCTCCTCGTCCGGCGCGGCGAGGAGCCGTTCGCCGGCCACTGGGCCGTCCCGGGCGGGTTCAAGCGGCCGAACGAGACGCTCGACGAGGCGGCAAAGCGCGAGCTCGGCGAGGAGACCAGCGTCGACGCTGCTCCCGTCCTCACCCAGTTCCGTGCGTACGGCGACCCCGGTCGCGATCCGCGCATGAACGTCGTCACGGTCGCGTACCTCGCCGTGCTCCGCGACGTCGGCGCGATCCAGGCCGGCACGGACGCCGCCGACGCGGCGCTCACGCCCGTGTCGGACGTCCTCACCGGGAAGCTGCAGCTCGCGTTCGACCACGGCCAGATCGTCCGCGACGCGATCGAGCGCATTCGCCTGGAGCTCGAGGCCTCCGGGATCGCGACGGCGTTCGTCGGCAACACGTTCACGATGGCCGAGCTGCGCTCCGTGTACGAGGCGATCTGGGGCGTCCAGCTCGACGCCGCCAACTTCCGCCGCAGCATCCTCGCCGAAGAGGGCTGGGTCGTCCCCACCGGACAGCGGTCTCGCCCGGGCTCCTCCGGCGGCAGGCCGGCGGAGCTCTACCGGGCCGGCCGGGCGTGGCGACACGGCGCCCCTATTCACCGCACAGCACGAACCGACGAAAGGTAGGAGAGCGATGAGAGCAGTCGTGGCCCGAAGCTACGGGCCCCCGGAGATCCTCCGGATCGAAGACGTCGAGCGGCCCGTGCCCGCCGAGAACGAGGTGCTCGTGAAGATCCACGCCTCGACGGTCACCCGTTCCGACTGCGGGTTCCGCGGCGCCGACCCGTTCTTCGCCCGCGCCTTCACGGGGCTCCGGCGTCCAAAACAGCCGATTGTCGGGATGGAGCTCGCCGGCGTGGTCGAAGAGGTCGGCTCCGCCGTGACCGAGTTCGCCGTCGGCGACGAGGTGTTCGGGCTCCGCTCGGGCGCGAATGCGGAGTACGTCTGCGTGCGCGAGCAGGGCGCGCTGGCGCACAAACCTGCAGCTCTGACCTTCGAAGAGGCCGCGGCCCTCTCCGACGGAGCGAGCATCGCCCGCGCCTGCCTGGCCAGGGCTGAGCTCGGCCCCGGGAAGCGGATCGTCGTCTACGGGGCGTCGGGGGCGATCGGCACCGCCGGCGTCCAGCTCGCGAAGGCGGCCGGCGCGCACGTCACGGCCGTCTGCAACGGGAAGAACGTCGAGCTCGTGCGCTCGCTCGGCGCCGACGAGGTCATCGACTACGAGCAGGAGGACTTCACGCGGAACGGCGAGGTCTACGACGTCGTCTTCGACGCAGTCGGCAAGCACTCGTTCCGGCGCTGCAGGAGCTCTCTGAAGCCGAGCGGCGTCTACATCGAGACCGATCTCGGGTTCATGTGGCACGTCCCGTTCCTCGCGCTGGCCACCCGCTTGATCGGAAAGAAGCGAGTGACACTCCCGATCCCGAAGTACACGAAGGAGGACGTCCTCCACGTCAAGGACCTCGTCGAGGCCGGGAAGTACCGTCCCGTCCTCGACCGCACGTACCTGCTCGAGGACGTCGTCGAGGCGACGCGCTACGTCGAGACCGGCCAGAAGACCGGCAACGTCGTGCTGACGCTGAACGGCGCCGGGCGATGAAGGCGGTCGTCCACGACCGCTACGGCGCGCCGGAAGTGCTCGGGATCGAGGAGATCGAGCGTCCGGTCCCGGCCGACGACGAGGTCCTCGTTCGCGTGCATGCGACGACGGTCACGCAGACCGACTGCCACATGCGGCGCGCGCGGCCCTACTTCTGGCGGCTCATGCTCGGCCTGCGGCGCCCGAAGAGGCGCGTGCTCGGGCTCGAGTTCGCGGGCGTCGTCGAGGAGGTCGGGCCCTCGGTGACGACCTGCGAGGTCGGAGACCACGTCTTCGGCATCCGCAAGGGCTCGCACGCCGAGTACGTGTGCGTGCCGGAGCACGGCCTGATCGCGCAGATGCCAGACGGTATGACCTTCGAGGAGGCCGCAGCGGTCTGCGACGGCATGTGCGAGGCCATGGGCGCGCTGCGCGCGGGGCGCGTCGGTGCGGGGACGAGGCTGCTCGTCTACGGCGCCTCTGGCTCGCTCGGAACGGGTGCGGTGCAGCTCGCGTCGTACCTCGGCGCGCACGTGACCGCCGTCTGCGGGTCGAACGCCGTCGAGCTCGTCCACTCGCTCGGCGCCGACGAGGTGATCGACCGCGAGCTCGAGGACTTCACGAAGCGCGGCGAGACGTACGACGTCGTGATCGACGCGGTCGGGAAGCACACATTCGCCCGGTCGCGGAATGCGCTCGTCCAGGGCGGCCTCTACGTCGCAACCGATCGGCTCTACAACTTTCCCCTGGCGTTCCTCACGAAGTGGTTCGGCTCGAAGAGGGTCGTGTTCGAGGTCTCCGGCTACAAGCGGGAGGACGTGCTCCTCCTGAAGGAGCTCCTGGAGGCGGGTGAGTACCGGGCCGTGGTCGACCGGACATACCCACTCGAGGACGTCGTCGAAGCCGTCCGCTACGTCGAGAGCTGGCAGAAGGTCGGGAACGTCGTCCTGACCCTGAACGGAGGTGCGCGATGAGGGCGGCCGTCCGCGAGCGCTACGGAGACCCGGTCGCGGTCGTCGAGATTCGTGAGCTCGAGCAACCGGTGCCTGGCGACGACGAGGTGCTCGTCCGCGTGCGCGCGGCGGCGACGAACATCGCCGACTGGTACGGAGTCGTCGGCAAGCCGCGGGTCGGACGCTTCGCGATGGGGCTCTTCAAGCCGAAGGAGACCCGCCTCGGTGTCGACTACGCCGGCGTCGTGGAGGAGGTGGGGAAGGATGTGAAGCAGTTCCGGCCAGGAGACGAGGTCTTCGGTGGGCGAACCGGCGCCTTCGCCGAGTACGTCGTCGCCAAGGCGGATCGCGCCATCGTGCAGAAGCCCGCGAGCCTGTCCTTCGAGGCCGCAGCCGCGGTTCCCGTCGCGGCGATCACCGCGCTCCAGGCGCTCCGCGACAAGGGTGGTCTCCAGCCGGGCCAGCGGGTGCTCGTGCACGGCGCGTCGGGCGGCGTCGGCACGTTCGCCGTCCAGATCGCGAAGGCGCTCGGCGGCGAGGTGACGGCCGTGTGCAGCACCCACAACGTCGAGATCGCGCGGTCGCTGGGCGCCGACCGGGTCGTGGACTACACGCGCGAGGACGTCACGAGAGACGAGACGCGCTACGACGTGCTCGTCGACATCGCGGGAACGAGGCCGTTCACGCAGCTGCGCCGCATCCTCCGGCCGGATGCGACCGTCGTCATCGTCGGAGGACCGAGGTCGACGCGGCTGCTCGGGCCCCTCGGTCACGTGCTCCGCTCCCGCCTCGCTGCGTTCCGCGCGAGCCAGCGCGCCACGTTCTTCATCGCCAGGCTGGGGAAGGAGGACATGGAGGCGATCCGAGAGCTCCTCGAGACGGGAGCGATGACGTCGGTCATCGACAGCGTCTACGCGCTCGACGACGTCGCGGCAGCGCTCCAGCACCAGGGCCACGGTCACCCGCGCGGGAAGATCGTCGTCACCGTCTGAGTCGGTAGTTCCGCGCAGGCCGCTCCGCGTGCACGCCGATGACCGACCTTCGGTGCGACGAGATGGTGTGAGTGGAAGGTTGGAGCAATGAGCATCTCCGTTCCACCTATCGGTCGGCTTCCGGCGGCTGCGCATCCCGGGCGCCGCTACGCGCTCTGGTCACTGCTGATGGTTCCGGCGCTCCTCGTCCTGTACGTCCCCCTCTACTTCCTGGGCACGGCGCTGCAGAGCGCCCTCGGTCTATCCGAGGGTGAGCTGCTGGTCGAAGCCGGCGTGCTCGGCGTGCTGGCGTGGGCCCTGATGCTCGCCCTCGTCGCCGTTCCGCAAGTCGTCGGAGTCGTCCTCGGCTTGCGAGCTCGCCGCCTCGACGAGCGCCGACTCGGGACGATCGGAATCGGGCTGAACGCCCTGGTCGGGCTGTACCTCGTCGTCGGCTCGATCGCCCAGGCGATCGCGAGCTGAGCGCGGCGGCCCCTCGCTCAGAGGCCGCCGACGAACGCGCGAATCCGCTCGAGCCCCCGCTCCAGGCGCTCCGGTGACGTCGCGTAGCTGATGCGGAGGTGATCCGTGCCGTGGCGGCCGAACGCGCTCCCGGCCAGCACCGCGACACCCTCCTCCTCGAGCAGGCGTGTGGCGAGCTCGTCAGCGTCGATCGGCAACGCCGAGACGTTCGGGAACGCGTAGAACGCTCCACGCGGAGTCCGGCACGTGATGCCCGGCACGTCGTTCAGGCCGGCCACGACGAGCTCGCGCCGCGCGCGGTACTCCTCGAGCATCGCCGCGGGCTGGTCCTGCGGCCCCTCGAGAGCCGCGACGCCTGCGAGCTGGAAGAAGGGCGGGACGCAGGAGGTCGAGTTCACGAGGAAGCGCACGAGCGGATCCACGAGCATCTCGGGCACGGCAGCGAAGCCGCACCGCCAGCCGGTCATCGAGTACGTCTTCGAAAGCCCGTCGAGGACGACCGTCCGCTCGAGGAGCCCATCCGTCTGGGCGACGCTCGCGAACTCGCCCTCGTACAAGAGGCGTGAGTAGACCTCGTCGGAGAGCACCCACGCGCTGCTCTGCACGAGGAGCTCCGCCGTGGCCGCCGTCTCGTCGGGAGTCAGAGCGCCGCCGGTCGGATTCTGCGGCGAGTTCAGGATCACGAGCTTCGTCCGCGGCCCGAGGCGAGTGGCGAGGTCGTCGAGGTCGAACGCGAAGCGCTTCGCCTCGAGGAGCGGGAGCGGCACCGGCGTCGCCCCCACCCACCGGATCGCCGACTCGTAGATCGGAAACCCGGGATCCGGGTAGACGACCTCGTCGCCCGGCTCGCAGGTGGCGAGGATGGTGAAGAAGAGGAGCGGCTTCGCACCGTTCCCCACGACGACGTTTCCGGGGTCGATCTCGATCCCACGCGTCCGCGACAGGTACGCGGCCGCCGACTCGCGCAGCTCGTGGATCCCCGCTGACGGGCAGTAGCCCGTGTGCCCGTCGCGCATCGCCTTCGCAGCGGCCTCGACGACGTGCGACGGAGTCTCGAAGTCGGGCTCGCCGATCTCGAGGTGGACGACGTCTCGGCCCGCGCGCTCGAGCTCGCGCGCCCGCGCGAGCACGCCGAACGCCGTCTCGGTGCCGAGGCGCTCGACGCTCCCGGCGAGTCGCGGCGCCGCGTCCAGCTCCACGGTCAGACCGCGTAGCGGAGGATTCCCGCCGCAGACCCTCCGCCCGGAACGTCCTCCCTGCGCACGGCGAGCACGCGCCCGCCCGTGCGCCAGACGCGCCGCGCGATCTCGTCGCCGACGCCGTAGGCGACGGCGTCGTCCGTCTCGGCGAAGGCCACAGCCCCAGTTTCCTCGTCGACCGTCCCGGGCACGACGTCGTCGATGTCCGCGAAGAGCGTGTCCACCGCACCGAACGTCGCGGCGCGGGCGAGGTCGCTGAGGTCGGTAGCCGTGCGACCTTCGGACGCCCGGCGCTCGTACAGCCCGCGCAGGTCGCGAAGCTCAGCCACGTAGAGCTCGTCGAGCACGCTGCGCGCCTGCGCCACGAGCTCGGCGTCGGACGTCGTCTCCGGGTTGCCGGGAACACTGGTGGGCGCGAGATGCGGGTACGTCGAGACGGAGCGATAGATCGAGTCGATCGGCTCCGTGGCGGCGAGGACGAGCGGGACGCCCAGCCCCGCGAGGACGGGGCGCAGCGCCTGGTCGACCTGGCGTGCGTACTGGCGGATCCGCACCGTCTGCCCCTCGGAGCCCTGCAGCCTGCCCTTCGGCGCCCGGTCGGTGATGGTGGCGACTCCGGCCGCGCTCGCGACGTCCTTCGGCAGGTCGGGGACACGAACCTGCACCGGCTCCACGCCGGGAGACACCTCGATCACGCGCACCGATCCCTGCGCGAGCGCGAGAACGAGCGCGACCTGCGGGAACGTCACTGCCCGCAGGAGCGGCTTGACGTGGAAGCGATCCGACACGAGCGAGAACGCCTGGAGGTTGTTCGGGAGACGGAACGTGGTGAGCGCGTCCGGAGTCGCGAACACGGCGAGGCTTCGTGCCTGAAGGCGCCAGAAGGCGCCGTCGACCACGAGGTCGCCGATCGCCTCCTCGACCCCTACGAGGTCGCGCTTATCCGTTCCCGCGGCTTCGAGCTGCTCCAGCGCGTCCGCGGCGAGGTTGCCGAGCGCGATGCGCTCGGCGTCGCCGCTCGACACCGGGTCGGTGGGAAGGTAGAGGGAGACGCTGGCGGGATGCCGAGACTCGAGGAGCTGCCCGACCTGGTCGTGCGTGGGGATGTCGGTGTGGAGGTTCATTGCGCCATCCTCGCAGCCGCGGCCCGCGCGCGGCGTCAGCTGGCGAGCGCGCCGGAGTAGATCTGCCAGGCGAGCGCGCTCTTCGCCGTCAGGCTGAGGACGAGGTAGCCCCACTCGCCGAAGACGTAGCTCCGCCACGGGCCGATTCCCTTGTACTGCAGCCACATGTTCACGGCGAAGCTGTTGAAGAAGAGGAAGAGCGAGAGGAAGATCCCCCACACGAACCCCGGCACGCTGCCGTCGATCTCGGCGCCCACGAGCGAGACGCCGATCACGATCCACGGGACAGCGCCCGCAATGCAGCCGAACCAGAACGGGAGCCAGTCCAGCTCGTCGCGGCCCCGACCGAGGTTCGACCGCTCCATGAGGAGCCCGAACAGGATCATCGCCGCGTTCACACCCGCGACCGCGACGAGCGCGCGGAGGTCCGTGATCCCCGCGAACGTCGCGATGAGGACGACCATGAGCGACGCGCTGAAGGAGTACTCGGTCCAGCGCGCGTAGTTGACCCCTCGTCCGAGGTTCCGCTCGTACCAGCCCACGACCCGCGGTGACGCGACGAGCAGATGGTCGAGCGCGGCCATGAGCAGGAACGCGGCGACGGCCCAGCGCACCGAGAGATCGAAGAGCGTCTCGGGCGGGAGGAGCTCCGACCCGGGCGGCCCGTCTGCCCACTGGGCCGTGATCGGGATGACGAGCGCCGCACCGAGCACGACGATGAGCACGGCCTGGAGGCCGTGAATGGCGGCGAGGGCGAGGTTGGCTGCGCGCAGTCGGGTCACGGTGTCAGTCGTTGTACCGACCCTGCGCCCGCCCGGATCACCGGAACCCCCGTCCTACGCGGGCTCGGGTGGAGCCTTCAGGGCGGCGATCCGTGCTCGTCGCTCCTTCGAGAGCTCCTGGACGAAGATCTGGATCGTCGCCGCGAGCGGCACGGCCGTGAGCGCACCGAGGACGCCGAGCAGGGCGCCGAAGAGCGTGACGGCGATGATGATGAAGAAGCCCGAGAGCCTGACGGCCTTGCCCTGGATCTTCGGCGTCAGGATGTTGTTCTCGACCTGCTGGTAGAGCAGGACGACCGCGAGCATGATCAGCGCCGCAGTGAGGCCCTCCTCCGCCCAGAGCACCGGCACGAGGATGAACCCCGCGATCGTCGCGCCGATGTTCGGGATCAGGTCGAGCAGCCCCGCGATGACGCCGAGAGCGAGCGCGTAGCTCGACCCGAGGATCCAGGCGGTGGTTCCCTGCACGGTCCCGGCGATGACCGCGATGACGGCGACGCCGATCGCCCAGCGCGAGACGGTCTCGGTCACGCGTTCCCACACGGCGAGCCAGCGCTCGTCCTCCCCCGGCGCGAGCACGCTCGCGAGCGCCCGCCTGAGGTTCGCGATGTCCGTGAGCAGGAAGAGGCAGATGAAGAGGATCGTGAACGCGGCGAGGAAGAGCGTGAAGAAGTCACCCGTGATGCCGAGGACGGCGGAGACGGCGTCGGGCACCGACACGGCGACCGTGTCGGCCCCGTCCTGGACGGTCCCCGCGGCACCGGAGTCACCGAGCCACGCGAGCTCGTCGGAGCTCCTGAGGTCCTCGACGATCGCCGGCAGGTCCTTCAGGAAGTCACGCACGCCTCCGGCGATCCGGACGAGGAGCAGGAGGAAGAGGATCGCCACGGCAACGGCCGAGCCGAGGACGGTGATCGTCGCCGCGAGTCCGCGCGACATCCCCGTTCGTCTCATCACCCAGCGCACCGGGTACTCGAAGACGAGCGCGAGGAAGATCCCGACGAACACGACGAGGAAGGTGTCCCCGATTGCCCGAAAGGCCACCAGGAGGCCAATCGCCGCGACGACCAGCAGCAACGTCCGCATGGGCAGCACGAGCTCGACGCGCCGTGGTGCCGCCGGTTCCATGGCTCGTAACTCTAGGAGTCGGGTCGGCCGGGCCGGTCTCCTGCGCTCGGACGCAAGCACGCGGGGGCGGGCACGTGCTTCCCGTCCCCGCGGTTCGCACGCTCGCTCAGCCGACGACCTTGAAGCTCCCACGCATCGAGTCCGCGTGCGGGGCGCAGAAGAAGCGGTACGTCCCGGTGCGCAGCTTCAACACGACCGACCTCTTGCCCATGAACTCCTCGCCGGTGATCACCCGGTTCACACCGGGGCCGATCAGGCGGAAGTCGTGATCCTCCGATCGGTCGGTGACCACGAAGCGGTACGGGGTGCCGGCCTTCAGCTTCGTCACCTTCTTGCCACCGAGCTTCAGGCCGATGGTGTGGCCGGGGCCGACGGTGCCCGAGCGCGAGCGCCAGGTGCTCGAGATGGTCGCGGAGGGGCATCCGAACAAGGTGATCGCGCTGCGCCTGTCCATCAGCGAGAAGACCGTGAAGGCGCACCTGACCAACGTCTTCCGCCAGATCGGCGTCACCGACCGCACGCAGGCGGCACTCTGGGCGGAGCGGCACGGGCTCACGCGAGACAGGTCCTAGGACCGATGTCCGATTGCGCCGCCGACCGGCGGCCCGGCACGATCGGGAACATGAGGAGAGCTCCGCTGATCATCGCGGCCGCAGTCGCGGCGTTGGCGCTTCCGGTCGCGGCCTCGGCCGCGCGTGCCGACGACGACGAGGTCCGCGTGCGTGGCACGTGCTCGGCGGGAAGCACCTCCTCGCTGCGCGTTCGCGCGGACGACGGCGCTCTCCGGGTCGAGCTCCGTATCGATGCGCGCAGGCGCGGCGGGACGTGGAGCGTGATCCTCCTGCACGAGCGGCGGATCGTGTATCGCGGGAAGCTCGCAGCGTCCGGCGGTGGATCGCTCCGCCTCAGGAGGGGCCTGCCGGACCTCTTCGGGACCGACACGATCGTCGCTCGCGCGAGCGGCCCACTCCGCGAGACCTGCCGCGCCTCCGCCTCCCTGTAGCGCTGCAGGCGACAGGATCCACTCGCGCGTTCCGGCGTCGGACGCGGCCGCGGAACGTGTCGCAGCTCTGCGAGCCGGTTCCCTCGATTCCGCGAACGAACCAGCTCTGCCGCTGCTCGGCGGAGCCGTGCGTCCAGTTCTCGGGCGTGACCCCCTGCGAACGCTCCTGGATGCGGTCGTCCCCGACTGCCGCCGCCGCATCGAGCGCGTCCGCGACGTCCTCGCGGGTGATGTCCTCGACGAACCCCGTGTCGAGAGCGTTCCCGACCCAGAGCCACGCGTAGCAGTCCGCCTGCAGCTCGACGCGCGCCTGCCCGCCCTGAGGCCCGGTGTCGCGGTCCGCGTTCCGCAGGACGCCCGTCAGGTCCTCGACGTGGTGCCCGTACCCGTGGGCGAGGATGTACGCCTCCGGGAGCGGGCCGCCCGACCGGGAGTGGTCGCGGAGGATGGCACGCTGCACGTGCCGCGAGACAAGGACGCAGGGAGCGCTCATGTGCAGGCATATGGGCGCGACCGAGGACGCCGGGTCGCAGTGCGTGACGCCTGCAAGCCGCCCTGATCCATCTTCCGGTCGGGCATCTACGCCTGCACGTGCGCCTCGACGAACCAGAGGTGCTTGTCGATCGCGCGCGACACCTCGGTGAAGAGGTCCGCGGTATCCATGTCGCCCAGCTCGTCGGCCGTGTCGATCGCCTCGCGGACGCTCGCGCCGTAGACGCCGAGCCGATCCGCGATCACCTCGACCGTCTCCATCCCTGCGACAGCGTCGAGCGGGTACTCGTCGAGCGTCGACGCCTCCGCCGCCATGCGCGCAGTGCCGAGGGCGAGCCCGCCGAGCGCGGTCGCGCGCTCCGCGATCTCATCGACGAACCCGAGCACGCTCTCGGCCACGTCGTCGTACAGCGCATGGAGCTGGATGAAGTCGGAGCCCTTCACGTTCCAGTGAGCCTGTTTCAGCTGCGAGTACAGGTCGAAGCTGTCGGCGAGCCGTGCGTTCAGGAGCTCGACGAGCTTCTCGCGCGCGTCCTCCGCTATGTCGATGCGCGTCTCGAACGCGCGTGTGGTCTTGGATGCCATCGTTGCCTCCCGCTGTGGGTTCCCCTCGATTGTGACGCCGAAACCTCGACCCGTGCGCAGGTATCGTCGGCCACGCCGTGCCGGGCCGATCCTGTTCCCACCTCGACGCGATCCACGTGCGCGAGCTCCCCGAGCCGCTCCTCGGGTGCGAGGAGTGCCTGAAAGCGGGGACGCGGTGGTTCCACCTCCGCATGTGCCTCACGTGCGGGAAGGTCGGCTGCTGCGACAACTCCCCCGGTCGGCACGCCACGGCGCACTTCCACGAGACCGGGCACCCGCTCGTCCGCTCGGCCGAGCCCGGCGAGGAGTGGGCGTGGTGCTACGTGGACGAGGTCGGGGACGTCCTGCCGCAGGTCGGCGGTTAGGCTGCGCCGGTGGAGACCGCCGCCCGTCCGCTCGATCTCGTTCCTGCGCTCGGCGGGTCGGCTCTGGCGCTCTCGCAGCTCGAGCTCACTGCGAAGACGACGCACGAGCACCACGACACGGAGCGGGACACGCTGCTGTTCGTCTTCGCGGGGTCGGGATCGCTCGCCCTCGACGACGAGACCGCCGCACTCGACAGCGGGAGCGCGGCTCTTCTCCTCGCAGGCGAGGAGGCGACGCTCGAGACAGGCGGCGACGGGCTCGCCGTCCTCCTCGCCACAATCGGCCCGGACGCCGACCGGCACGCGCCGATCGGGCCGCGCGAGCTCGTGACGTCGCTCGAAACGGCGAACTCGGAGAAAGCAACCGGGGCCCGCTCCTTCCAGGTGCTCTTCGGGCCGCACAACGGATCGACCCGGGCGGCGCTGTTCGCGGGCTTCATCCCGCCCGGCAAGGCGCCGTGGCACTACCACCTCTACGACGAGATCGTGTGGGTGCCCGAGGGGCCGGGGTGGCTGCACATCGGCGATACGATCACCGAGCTCGGCCCCGGCTCGGCCTTCCGCCTGCGGCCGCGGCAGGTGCACATCGTCGAGAACGAGAGCGCCGACCGGGAGATGACCGTGATCGGGATCTTCACACCGGCCGGCAGCCCGTCGGCCGCGTACCTCGAGCCCGACGTCGCCGCCGAGTACCGCTTCGCCAGGTAACCCCCCGGTGGCGCTATCGCTCCCGGTCGTCTGGACGGACGCGCACCGGTTCCACGACCCCGCGACGGGTGTCTGGATCGGCGTCCCGATCCCCGCCGATGAGCTGCCGGAGCGGGCCGACCGAATCAGGGAGGCGCTGGAGCAGGCAGGTGCGTCCGTCGTCCCCACCCAGCCGCACGACGACGACGCGCTTCTCGCGGTGCACGACCCGGCGCTCGTCGAGTTCCTCCGAGGCGCGTGGGCGACGTGGGCCGACGCCGGCTACCCCGGCGATCCCGGCCAGGCGGAGGTCGTCGGCTACATCTTCCCCACGCCCGGCCTGCTCGGCGACGTGGAGCCACACGTCCCGGCCTCGCCCGCGGCGCGGACCGGCGCGTTCTGCTTCGACACGATGACCGGGATCGGCCCCGGGACGTGGGACGCCGCCCGTGCCGCCGCGGACGCGGCGCTCACGGCGGCCGACCTCGTCCTCGAAGGCACACGCGCCGCGTACGCCTGCTGCCGCCCGCCCGGCCATCACGTCACCAGAGACGCCTACGGCGGCTCCTGCTACCTGAACAACGCCTCGATCGCGGCCCAGCACCTTCGCGACGGCTGTTTCGAGCGGATCGCCGTGCTCGACCTCGACGCCCACCACGGCAACGGCGCTCAGACGATCTTCTGGAGCGACGCGAGCGTGCTCACCGGCTCGGTGCACGTCGACCCGGGCGCGGGCTGGTTCCCGCACTTCCTGGGCTTCGGGGACGAGAGCGCCCCGACGAACCTCAACCTGCCACTGCCGCCGGGCTCGGGAGACGACGCGTGGCTCGGGGCGGTCGACCGTCTCGCTGCCGCCGCGCGCGACCACGGAAGCGCGGCGCTCGTCGTCCCGCTCGGGGTCGACGCACACACCGCCGACCCGAACGCGCCGCTCGAGATCACGGAGACGGGTTTCCGCGAGGCGGGGCGCCTGGTCGGCGCGCTCGCGCTGCCGACCGTGATCGTGCAGGAGGGCGGCTACGTGCTCGAGACGGTCGGGCCGCTCGTCCGTGCCTTCCTCGAAGGCTTCGAGGAGGTGTAGTGCGGCCGGTTCTTCTGTACGACGGCGAGTGCCGCGTCTGCCGCTTCACGGCCCGGGCGGTCGTCCGGCTCGACCGGAGCCGGCAGCTCGCCGTCCTCCCGCTCCAGGATGCCGCGGCCGAGCACCTGCTCGCATCGCTCCCGACGGAGGAGCGGCTCGCCACCTGGCGGCTGGCGCGCGTGGACGGCTCTCTCGCCGGGTACGGCTCCGGCGTGCCCGGGCTCCTCTCCGCGATGCGGCTCACGCGTCCGTTCGGCCGTGCCCTCGCGCTCGTCCCCGCTGGAGCGCTGGACGCCGCCTATCGGTTCGTCGCACGGAATCGCAGTAACCTCGGGCGCTTCGTGCCGGACGGCTCGGCGCCGAAGCGCTTTCCCTGACTGACTACGCCCTCTCGAGCCCCGCGCGGATCTCGCGCAGGCGCACGCCCTCCACGGCCAGCGCGACGACGAGGATCGCGAGGACGAGCACCGCCCGCGCAAAGCCGGCCGCGCTCGTGTCCTCGAGGTGAGCGCGATGACCTGGGTGAAGGCGAAGGCGAAGACGAGGTCGAGGAACAGCTCGAGAGAGGAGGCCTTCTTCTCCTCCTCTTCGGGCGTCGCCTCCGCGACGAGTGCTGCGACGTCCGTGTCCGCGTGGGTGCTCAGGCTGCGGCGACCTCTCGCTCGAGCGCGGCCACCGAGAGCGGTGCCCCGGACACGCGCTCGACGAGCTCGTCCCAACGCACCGACTGCCCCGGAGCGAAGAGCCGCTCACGGAGGAGCGCGCCGGCTTCGGGGCGGGCGACGAGTCCTCCCACCTCGCGCCGCAGCGCATCCCTGATCTGCAGAGCGACGATCGAGCCGTAGAGATACGTGTGGTAGTAGACGGGCGCCGTCGCGACGTGGATCTTCGCCGCCCAGTCCCCGGATCGCGGGCCCCCGGGAGGCGTGACGAGCTGATGGCGGTGCACGAGCTCCCACCACAGCCCGTCGAGGTCCGAGTCCGGGTCGGCATAGAGGGCGCGCTCGAGACCGTTCATCACCAGCACCCAGCGCGTGAAGACGAGGAGCTCGGCCACCCGGGCCGCACGAAGGCTGTCTTCGAGAGCCCGAGCCTCCGACGGCTCGAGCTCGAGCGCGTGCTCGAGCCACTCTCGCTGCCAGGCGAGTCCGCCGAAGAGGATCGCCGTCGCCTCGGTCGTCACGAGATGGGTGGTCCGGAGCCCCCAGGGGAGATCCTCTCCGAGGCCGAGGTCGTACACGCCGTGGCCGAGCTCGTGCAGCATCGTCTCGGCCCAGCTGTGTGTCGGCACGACGTTCGCGAGGATCCGGACGTCGCCCTCGCGGTCGATGTCGACACAGAAGGCGTGCTGGCACTTGCCGGCCCGCGGGTAGAGGTCGCTGCGCTCCAGGATCGATGCGGCGTCGAAGCCGACGGCCTCGAACGTCCGGCGTGCGAGCGCTATGGCGTCTCCCCCGTCGAAGAGCGGGTCGAGATCGACGCCTCCCTCGGAGGGCGCCTCCTGGAAGAACGGGTCGGCGTAGTGCCACGGACGAAGCTCGCCCACGCTGCAGCCGAACCGGGACGCGAGCCGCTCGTCGAGCTCGGCCTTCCAGTGCGCGAACGGCTCCACCGTCACCCGATCCGCTGCTGCCAGCGTCTCGGCGAGCCTGCGCTCGTCCAGCTCGTCGGTCGCGAGCGAGAGCGCGTACCAGTCTCGATGCCCGACGGAGCGCGCGGCCTCGTTGCGCAGCCGTGCGAGCTCCCGCACGTCGTCGGCGACCGCGGCGCCCACCGTCTTCGACGCCTCCCACGCCTCGCGACGCTCGGCGGGGTCGTCGCTGCGCCTGAGGATGCGCTTGATCTCGTTGTCGTCGACCTCGCTTCCCCGCACGACCGCGCGATGTCGGGTGAAGCGAGCCTCCACCTCGGCTTCCAGCTCGACGATCCGTTCCTGGAGCGACGGCGAGATCTGGTACGGGAGCATGAGGTCGTGGAGTACGTCGAGGCGACGCCGCCAGAGCGCCGAGCCGCTCGCAGCGCGGACGCGGCCTACGGAAGCGAAGAGCCCGGCGTCGGCGAGCACCTGCGAGTACGCGATGTCCGTCGCCACGCGGCGGTGCCCGTTCTCTTCGGAGACCTGGACGTTGAGATCCCACCACGCGACGGCACGCTCGCGATCGAGCGGCCGCAGGCGCTCCTCGACGGCATCGGCGAGCCTGGATGCGTCGTCCACCGGCCGCGAGCATACAAGCGCCGCGCGCTCTCGACGATGGACATCTCGCGTCGGCCAGTACAGTTGGCGCCGTGGCGATCGCGAGCACGACACGCACGCTTCCCTGGAGCTGGTACGCGGATCCGGCCACGCTGGAGCTCGAGCGCGAGAGGATCTTCCGCCGTCACTGGCAGTACGTCGGTCACACCGGCGAGCTGGCGAAGCCCGGGTCGTTCGCCAGCACGCGGGTCGGTCACGTCCCGGTCGTCGTCGTGCGGGACGAGAGCGACAACCTGCGGGCGTTTCTCAACGTCTGCAGGCACCGGGGAGCGATCGTCTGCGAAGGCTCGGGCGAGCGCGCGACGCTGCAGTGCCCGTACCACGCGTGGACGTACGCGCTCGACGGACGACTGATCGCAGCTCCTCGGTTCGCCCGCGAGGGCGGTGTCGACGAGAGCGAGCTCGGTCTCGTGCAGCTCCGCCTCGAGAGCTGGGGCCCGCTCCTCTTCGTGTGCCCGGACGACGACGCACCGCCGCTCGCCGACGTGCTCGAGGACGTGCCGGAGCGCATCGCGGGCGCGGGGATCGACGTCGACGCTCTCCGCTTCCTCCAGCGAGCCGAGTCGGACGTGGACGCGAACTGGAAGATCGTCGTCGAGAACTTCCTCGAGTGCTACCACTGCCCGACCGCGCACCCGGGCTTCTCGGCGGTGATGGACGTCTCGCCGGACGCGTACCGGCTCGAGACGCATGCCTGGCGCATGACGCAGCACGGGCCGCCGCGGCGCGAGCCCAAGGGTTCGTACGACCCCTCCGGCGAGGTCGAGCGAGGCCAGTTCCACCTCTTCTTCCCGGGCACGGTGATCAACGTCATGCCCGGACGACCGAACCTCTCGATCGGGCCGATCTTCCCCGTGGACCCGCAGCGCACCTACCGGTTCCTCGACTACTTCGTCGACCCCGACGCCGACGACGCGTGGATCACGGAGATGCTGGACTTCGACACACAGGTGGGCGTCGAGGACCGCGCGCTCGTCGAGCGCGTGCAGGCCGGCGTCGGATCCGGCCTTCTCGACCAGGGCCGGCTGATGCCCGAGTCGGAGCAGCTCATCGCGCACTTCCAGTCGCTGGTGCTGGACGCCCTTGCCTCCTGAGGCTCCCCGGCGGCCCTTCACATCCCCGTCACCGGTTGGTCACCCCGCGGCCGAACGTGCCGATAGAGAATGAGCTGATGTCGACGCGCACTCAAGCCGAAGGGGCCGAGAACCTCCTCAACAGGGAGCTCTCGCACCTCGAGTTCCATGGCCGCGTCCTCGAGCTCGCCGAGGACGAGTCGGTCCCCCTCCTCGAGCGCGTCCGCTTCTGCTCGATCTTCTCCTCGAACATCGACGAGTTCTTCCAGGTCCGTGTGGCCGGGCTCCTCGGCCAGGTCGAGTCCGGTATCGCCATGCGCTCCGCCGACGGGCTCACCCCGCAACAGGCGCTCGCGCTGATACGGGAGCGGATGCTGGAGCTCACCGCTCGCCAGTCCCGGCTGTGGCGCCGCGGGCTCCGCAAGGAGCTCGCCGCCGAGGAGATCGTCGTCGGCGGGATCGAAGACCTGAGCGACAAGGAGATCTCCCGGCTCGAGCGGCACTTCCAGCGCGAGATCCTCCCCATCCTCACGCCTCTCGCGGTCGGGCCCGGGCAGCCGTTCCCGTACATCTCCGACCTCTCGCTCTCGCTCGCGATCTTCGTCGCCCACCCCGACACGGGCGACGATCGCTTCGCACGGGTGAAGATCCCCGAGGGGCTCCCGCGCTTCCTCGACGTCACGGGACACGGCCCCTACGTCCCGCTCGAGCACGTGATCGCGCACTTCCTCCCCGCGCTCTTCCCCGGCGTGACGATCATCGAGCGTGCCGCCTTCCGCGTCACGCGCGACGCGGACTTCGAGGTCTCCGACGACGCCGACGACCTCCTCGAGGCGGTCGAGAGCCAGCTGCGGAAGCGCCGCTTCGGCGACGTCGTCCGCGTGGAGGTGAGCGCGTCCGCCTCGTCCGAGATGGTTCAACGCCTCACGGAGGGCCTCGGTGCGGACGAGACGCAGATCTACCGCGTCGAGAGCCCGCTCGACCTCGCCGACCTCAAGGAGCTCGCCGATCTCGAGCGGCCCGAGCTGAAGTTCGAGGCGTGGGTTCCCGTCGTGCCACCCAGGCTCCAGATCGCCCAGAGCGAGTCGCCGCGGATCTTCGACGAGATCCGGCGCGGCGACATCCTCGTGCACCAGCCCTACCAGTCGTTCCGCGCGAGCTTCGAGGTCTTCGCGCAGGCCGCCGTCCGCGACCCGAGCGTGATCGCGATGAAGACGGCCGTCTACCGCACGAGCGACGACTCGAACCTCATCGGCTCTCTCGTCCAGTGCGCAGAGGACGGCAAGCAGGCCGTCTGCCTCGTCGAGCTCAAGGCCCGCTTCGACGAGCTCCGAAACATCGAGTGGTCACGAGCGCTGGAGCAGGCGGGCGCCCACGTCGTCTACGGCTATCCCGACATGAAGATCCACGCGAAGATGACGCTCATCGTCCGGCGCGAGGGGGACGAGCTGCGCCGGTACGTCCACATCGGCACGGGGAACTACCACGCTGCCACGGCGCGCCTGTACGAGGACGTCGGGATCTTCACGGCGGACGAGGACATCGCCGCCGACGTCGCCGAGCTCTTCAACTTCATCACGGGGTACGGCCGCCCGCAGCGCTTCCGGAAGCTCCTCGTCGCGCCGTTCACCCTCCGCAGCGGCCTCGTCGACGAGATCCGCTCCGTGGCGAAGGCAGCCGCTGCGGGCGAGACGGCGAGGATCCGGTTCAAGATGAACCACCTCGTCGACGCGAAGATCGTGAACGAGCTCTATGCCGCATCGCAGGCAGGCGCGGAGATCGACATCGTCGCCCGCTCGAGCTGCTCACTGCGGCCCGGTGTCGAGGGGCTGTCGGAGAACATCCGCGTCCGCTCGATCGTCGGCCGCTTCCTCGAGCACAGCCGCATCTACTCGTTCCGCGCAGGCGACCGGACGATGACCTACATCGGAAGCCCCGACCTGCTGAAGCGGAACCTCGACCATCGGATCGAGGTGCTCATGCCCGTCGAGAACGCACGCGCGCAGAAGGAGATCGACGCCGTCCTCGAGAGCGCGCTCGCCGACGAGACGAACTCATGGGTGCTGGACTCCGACGGCACCTGGTCGCCGCTCACCCCCGCGAAGCCGGACAAGCCGTACTCGCACCACGACGCACTCATGCGCCGGGCGCAGGCACGTGCACGGCGCAGGACGCGAGCTCGGCGTGGCGGCTGAGCGCACGCCGACCGACGCCGCCGAGAGAATCCAACCCGTGAAAGTCGCGATCGTCGACGTCGGCTCGAACTCGGTCCGTCTGCTCGTCGCGTCCGTGCACGCGCGCGGCGAGGTCAAGGAGCTCCGGCGCGAGCGGGACTACCTCAGGCTCGGGGACGACGCTTGCCGCCTGGGGCGGATCAGCGACGCCAAGCTGGACGAGCTCGGAACGATCACCCGCCGGTACGCGCGAATCGCCCGCAAGCGAGGCGTCGAGCGGCT
>JAWOIV010000081.1:0-17130 GCA_046484465.1 Gaiellaceae bacterium | reverse complement strand
GCCGCCTGCTCCGCAAAACAGGCCAAGCAGACGGGGCCGGACGGCGGGGGCGGGGCGGGTCATGCGCTAACCTCCGGTTCGAGCACCGCCTGCAGTTCGTGGAAGGCCATGCGCGCCCGGACCGACGCGGCGGTATTCTCAAAGCTGATGAAGTCAAACCCTTCTGCAACGGCTTCCCACTCGGCGGGGTTGAATACGCCGGCGGCATAGTCACGCTTCAGTTGTATCCAGCGAAGGTCAAGGTCTTTGGTGTTGGTAAGCCCCGGAGGCGCCGGGTACGAGCGTGTCGGATGCGGATCGACCTCGTGACCAGAAGGAGGGCCAATGAGCAAGGAGACGGCGTTCTACCCGCGGTTGACGGCGCTGACCGACCAGTGGATGGACCTGTTCGGCTACTGGGCACCGTCGGTGGTCACCGACACCCTGGACGAGTACCGCGCGGTGCGCGAGGCAGCCGGGCTGATGGACTTCACGATGCTGCGCAAGGTCGACATCGAGGGGCCGGGTGCGCAGGCGTTCGTGAACGCGATCGTCACGCGCGACGTGTCGAGGCTGGATCCGGGCCGGATCGCCTACGGAGCGCTCTGTGACGAGAGCGGCAAGATGGTGGACGACTGCACGGTGATGCCGAGGTCGGCGGACGCGATCCGCTTCTGTGGAGCCAACGACCGCGACCACGAGATCTTCTCCGCCCATGCTCCGGCCGGCGTGCACGTCCGCGAGTTCACCGACGACATGCCGCACCTGTGCCTGCAGGGCCCGAAGAGCCGCGAGTGGCTCCAGTCGCTCGCCAACCGGGATCTCTCGAACGAGGCCTTCCCCTACTACACGTTCAGGGAGGACGTCGAGATCGCCGGGATCCCGATCTTCATGACGCGTCTCGGCTACACCGCCGAGCTGGGCTACGAGCTGTGGGTCGAGCGGGCACAGGCGCTCGAGCTCTGGGACGCGCTGGTCGACGCTCTCGCGCCCAGGGGTATGAAGGTGATCGGGATGGTCGCGCTCGACCTCTTCCGGATCGAGGGCGGTTTCATCATCGGCGGCGTCGAGTACGACCCCACGGTGTCGCCGTACGAGTGCGGGCTCGGGTGGTCGGTCGCGCTGGACAAGGGCGACTTCCTGGGACGCGTCGGCCTCCTGCACGACCGCGACGCGAGCGAGCTACGGCTCACGAGCGTCGTCCTCGCCGGCGGCGGCGAGGACGCGAGCGGGGCGCCGCTCGTGGTCGAGGGTGCGGAGATCGGGCTGGTGACGCAGGCGGTCGAGTCACCGTACCTCGGCGGCCGCACGCTCGGCCTCGCGAAGATCCGGCGTGAACTGAACGTGCCCGGGACGGCCGTCATGGCGCGGGTCGGCGGACGGGAGATCGCGGGCGAGGTCGTCGAGCACCCCGTCTACGAGAAGGGGCGCCGCAAGGCGAAGGAATCGTGAGCTACCGCCTGTGGTGGCGCTGGAACGACGGCGTCAGCGGTCACGTGTGGCTGTCGACCGACGACGCCGTGCGGCTCGCGGACGAGATGACACTCCAGGGGTGTGGCTGCCTCGCCGACCGGATTCTCTCGGTCGAGGACGAGGCGACCATCAAGCCGCAGGAGATCACCGAAGCGTTCGAGAGCATCTCCACGGATCCGATCGCGCTCCATGACCTCGGTCTCTGGAGGGACTGGGTCGGCTTCCTCGAGGCCGCAGAGCAGAAGGGCGGGCTACTCGTACGGCGATAGCCGTCGGCGCAGCGGCCCCGTCCGCTGCCTCGTCGAACCGCCGTGCCGCTCCGTGTCTCGCCGTCCACGTCCTACGCCTACGGTGTGGTGCTGCGGGTCGGCGGGGGGATGCCGACGTTCGGTCGTCGATCAGGTCCAGGGGTACGGAGACGAGGACTCCGGGTGGTGCACGCCCGCAGCGAACCTCGACAGACGGAAGGTGTCGAGCTCGGGCCGGCGGTCCCCGCCGGCGATCTCCTGGGCCGCGAGCTTGCCGAGTGCGAGCAGCTTGAACCCGTGGTTCGAGTCGAGCACGGCGTACACGTTCTCCCGCACGAAGTCGACGACCGGGTGCGAGTCGGGCGTGAAGCAGGTCTGCGCTCCGAACGATGAGCACGTCCAGCGCTCGTGCCCTCCCTCGAACCGCCCGAGCGCCCACGCCATCGCCGCGGTGACGCTCAGGTCGAAGCCCGGCGCGGTCCTGCCGACCGCCGGGTGCGACGGCCCGTACGGGTCGATCTCGCACTCCGTGTCGAGCGGGAGCGGAAGGCCGCCGATCGCCGCTCCGCGACCGAGCCCCGGACGAAAATAGATCCCCCACGGGACGGAGAGCCCCTCGAGCGGCTCGTCGGCGTCGAGATGGACGACCGGGGAGCGGTGCCCGAGCGCCGCACCCTCGTGGACGTACTCGCCTTCCTGCACCTGCCAGTAGTGGAAGTCAAGCGCGTCCGGCAGTTCCAGCACACGGGCGAGGTCGCGCGCCCACGGCCCCGGAGCGAGCACGACCACGTCGCAGGGGATCGGGCCCTCGGTCGTCTCGACGGTCGTGACCGCGTCACCGGCGAGCTCGAAGCCGGTCACCTCGACTCCCTCGCGGATCGTCACGCCGGCCGCACGGGTCATTCCCTCGAGGGCGGCGAGCGTCGCGGTCGCGTCGGCCCAGCCGCTTCGCTCCTCGTGCAGGAGCGCCGTCGAGCTCCGTGCGCGCCAGTCCGGGAAGATCGCCTCCATGTGCTGCCGGACGGCCGTCTCACCTCGCACGAGAGTCGACGAGTAGCCGACCTCGTGATGCTGATCCGCGATCTGCTCGAGCTCCTCCGCCTGCGCCTCAGGCACGACCGCGATGTACCCGACCTGCCGGAAGCCGAAGAGAGCGGGCTCGAGCTCGAAGATCTCGACCGAGCGGCGGACGATCTCGTTCATCGCGGGGGAGAGATAGAAGTTCCGCACGATCCCACCGGAGATCCCGCTCGCCCCGGCGCCGACGCGTTGCTTGTCGAGAACGACGACGCCGTCACCCGAGCCCCGGAGCTCGGCGAGGTGGAGGGCAGTCGAGAGCCCGTGCACGCCCGCACCCACGATGACGATCCGCTGCGTACGCACCAACGAGACGGTACCGGGCCGTAGAATCAATTGATGGAGCTTGTCGCCGACCACATGGCGCGCGATCTGCTGACGGTGGTTGCCGAGGCGACCCTGGGCGAGGCCGCGCAGAGGATGGTCGAGCGCGGCGTCGGTGCCGTCGTCGTCCTCGACGGCGAGCACGTGGCTGCGATCCTGACCGAGCGCGACGTTATGAAGGCGGTCGCAACGGGAGCCGAGGGGCGGTGGCTCGTCGCAGACTGGATGACGCGGCATCCGGACACGATCGAGCCAACCGACACGATGGATCACGCGGCGTCGCTCATGATCCACGGCGGCTATCGCCACCTGCCGGTCGTCGACGAGAGACGGGTCGTGGGCATCGTCTCCATCCGGGACGTGATGCGAGTCTCGCTCGACGACAGCACACCGCGCGGGGTCTGAGCCTGGATCCACCGAAATGCGTGGCCGCGTGGCGTCCGGCTGGGCCGTCAGGACGCGGCGCAGTGGGGACGTGCGGGCCGAGGCCCGCACGTCGTCGCTGTGGCGCGGAGCGCACCGCCCGGGTGCAGCAAGCCGGGTCGGCGGCCGCTACGCCGTTGCGGCGAGAACGGCGAGCAGGTCGTCCCCGTAGCGTTCGAGCTTGACCGGGCCGAGGCCCTTGACCCCGGCGAGCTCCTCGAGCGACTTCGGGCGCAGCGCCGCGAGCTCTCGAAGCGTGGCGTCGTGGAGGACGACGTAGGCGGGGACGGCGTCCTCCTGCGAGCGCTCGAGACGCCAGCTGCGGAGGCGCGTGACGAGATCCTCGTCGACGCCGGCCTCGCTGCCCGTCCTGATCGGCGGCACCTGCGCGGAGTGGTCGACGCGGAGGATGCGGTAGCCGTCGGGCGTCGTCGCCTCGACCAGTGCGCCCGAGGTCTCGAGGGCCTGCACCCAGCGGCGGACGTCGGCCTCGGTGGCCGCCGCGAGGAGGCGATACGCGGCGGAGCGCCGTGCCGAGGGAGGCGCCTTCAGGGACCCGCGCAGCGTCGCCACGAGGCTACGGCGGCCGAGCGGCCACTGGAGCGACGCAACCGCCTCGACGATCGCCTCGCCGACGTCGTCCGGAAGCGGAGGGGGAGGGCTCGAGATCGATGCGAGCCCGCGGGTCAGCGGCGCGCAGACGTCGCAGGCGCCGCACGGCCCGGAGAACGCCTCGCCGAAGTGCGCTGCGACCTGCTCGTGGCGGCAGGACCGTGTCTCCGCGAACGCGACGATGCGGTCGGCGCGGGACTCGGCGACGAGGCGGGCGCGGGTGAGGAGCGCCTCGACACGCTCGCGCGCGTCGCCCGGAGCGGTCGACAGGTCGATCCGCATTCGCCGGCCCTCGTCGAAGTCGCGGCGGAGCAGGCCGGCCTGCTCGAGCATGCCGACGAGGACGCGGGCGTCGCGCTCGGGGACGAGCGCGGACAGGCTCTCCGGGTCGACGAGCCCGCCCGCGTCGCGCAGCGTCCGGTAGACGGCCCGGAGCTCGGATGCGGTGGGGACGTCGGACACGGCGAACCTCCGCAGCGCCGTCGCGTCGCTCGGGCTCGCGAGCAGGAGCGTCTGGCTCGGCTCGCCGTCCCTCCCCGCGCGCCCCACCATCTGCACGTACCCCTCGAGCGAGTCCGGGTAGTTGACGAGGCAGACGAGCCGCACGTCCGGCTTGTCGATGCCCATGCCGAACGCGGTGGTGGCGACGACCGCCTGGGTCCTGCCGGAGACGAAGTCGTCCTGGACGCGCGTCCGCTCCTCGGCGTCGAGCCCGGCGTGGTAGTGCTCGGCCCCGAAGCCGTGACCGCGCAGCACCCGCGCGAGCTCCTCCGTCGAGCGGCGCGAGCGCGCGTACACGATCGCGGATCCGCCGCCGAGCATGCGGAGCCGCTCGACCAGGATCGCGAGCCGGTCCTCGGCGTTGCCGACCTCCGCCACGTCGTAGCGAAGGTTCGAGCGCATGACGCTCGTGTGGACGACTTCGGGCGTGCGGCCGAGGGCTCGCCCGATGTCGAGAACGGTCTCGGGCGTCGCCGTCGCCGTCATCCCGAGGAGCGTCGGCGAGCCGAGCGCCTCGAGGCCCCGTCGGATGAAGAGGTAGTCCGGGCGGAAGTCGTGCCCCCACATGCTCACGCAGTGCACCTCGTCCACGACCACGAGCCCGATGCCGACCTGCGAGAGGAGCTCGACGAAGCGCGCCTGCCGCAGGCGCTCGGGCGCCGCGTAGACGAGGCGGGTCTCCCCCGAGGAGACGGCCGCGAGCCGCTCCGCGGTCTCCTCCGGGGGCAGCGAGGAGTTCACGAAGGTCGCGGTCGCGGCGATCCGGGGCGGCAGCTTGTCGACCTGGTCCTTCATCAGCGCGATGAGCGGCGAGAGGACGAGCGTCGGCTCGGGCCGGAGCATGGCGGCGAGCTGGTACGTGAGCGACTTGCCGGAGCCCGTGGGCATGAGCGCGAGCGTGTCGCGCCCGGTGATCGCCGCCCGAACGACGTCCTCCTGTCCCGGGCGGAAGGCGTCGAAGCCGAAGAGCTCGTGGAGCGGGGAGGCGAGGTCGGTCAGGCGCGCGAGTATAGGCGCGGCCTCGGGCGACGCCCGTGTCGACTTCGTGCCAACGTCAGCTCCAGCGGACGTCGATCGTGCTGCGGTCCGGATCGAGCGGAAGGCCGTCCTCGAGGCGCTCGTAGTCGCCTGCCTGGTGGGTGTAGATGTGCGCGGCGACCCGCAGCCCGGTCGGTGCGTCGAGGGTTCCGGCCGCGATGCCGACGCGCTCGCTCCCCGCCGCCTGCCAGAAGAGGCTCGATCCGCAATCGCCGCAGAAGCCACGCCGGGCCCCGTTGTCCGAGTCGGGGCTGTCGACCCAGCGGAGCGGCGACGGCTCGGGGACGACGAGATCCTCGGCGCGCACCGCCGCGAATGCACCGACCGAGCCGCCCCAGCGCCGGCACTCGACGCAGTGGCAGAGGAGGATGTCGCGCAACGGCCCGCGTACCTCGTAGGTCACGGCACCGCACAGGCAGCGACCGGTCGCTCGGATCTTCGGCACAGCAAGACGCTACCGCGGCGTACCCGGCTGCCGGGCCTTGCGCTCCCGCCGATGGTCAATTCCCGCCGGCTGGTGTAGCGTCGTCAGCCTACGAAGGGTGGCGCGATTCGAAGGAGCGCGACAGTCGTTCTGGTCGGGACGCTCGACACGAAGGGCGACGAGTACGCATACGTACGCGAACGCCTGAGGGAAGCGGGTGTCGATGTCGTGGTCGTCGATGCCGGCATCCTCGGGGAGCCGCGGTTTCTACCCGACATCACGCGGCAGGAGGTCGCGGCGGCCGCTGGCGAGGACGTTCAGGCGCTCGCTGACGCTCGTGATCGCTCGAACGCGATCGAGGCGATGGGCCGCGGCGCTGCGGAAGTCGTTCGACGACTGCACGCCGAGGGCCGTCTGGACGCGATCGGCGCGCTCGGTGGGACGGGCGGAACCGCCATCGCGACACAGGCGATGCGAGGTCTGCCGATCGGTGTGCCGAAGCTGATGGCCTCCACGGTCGCGTCGGGCGATACGAGCCACTACGTCGGCACGACGGACGTGACCCTGATGCCATCCGTTGTCGACGTCGCGGGCATCAACCGCATCTCCGCGCGGATCTTCACGAACGTGGCGCACGCGCTCGCGGGAATGGCCGCAGGAGCGGGCCCCCCTCCCGCCGCCGAGAAGCCCCTGATCGTGGCATCGATGTGGGGGGTCACGACCCCGTGCGTGACCGCCGCTCGCGAGCGGCTCGAGGAGCTCGGCTACGACGTGCTGGTCTTCCACCAGACCGGCATCGGCGGGAGGTCGATGGAGGAGCTGATCGCGGCCGGCCTCGTCGACGGTGTGCTCGACGTGACCCCGACCGAGCTCGTCGACGAGCTCGTGGGTGGAATCTGGTCGTCGGGGCCTGGACGGCTCGAGACCGCCGGGCGCCTCGGCATCCCTCAGGTCGTCTCGCTCGGCGCTCTCGACGTGATCGCCATCTCGTCAACCGGTCTTCCTGATCAGCTGCCGGAGCCGTTCCGTGGTCGACCGATCTACGTCCACGACGAGCTCATGGTCGCAACGCGGGCGACGCCGGACGAGTGCCGGGAGCTCGCGACCGTGATCGCGCGCAAGCTGAATGCCGCCAGTGGGCCGACCGTGTTGTTCGTGCCGCTCCGCGGCCTCTCTCTGCTCACGACCGACGGACAGGTCCTCCGAGACGTCGATGGGGACCAGGCACTCTTCTCGACTCTGCGCGAGCTCATCGATCGATCAGTGGTCGAAGTGCACGAGGTCGATGCGGACATGAACGACCCGGAGCTCGCACTCGCGATGGCAACGAGGCTCCACGAGCTCGTTGCGGGGTGAGTCCGTGAGTGCACGTATGACGCCGCTCTTCGGTCGCGAGGAGAGCATGGCCGAGGCCGAGGCCCTGTTGCGCCGCGACGACGTCCGCCTGCTCACCATCACCGGCCCGGGAGGGGTAGGAAAGACGCGCCTCGCGAACGCGGTTGCCTTTTCGGTGGCCGATGATTACACGGACGGCGTCGTCGTCGTGCCGCTCCAGTCGGTGAGAGATCCAGGCCACGTGATCGGCACGATCGCCCGGTCGCTCGGGCTCTTCGACGGCGAGGGTGACCTCGAGCGACGTCTCGTCGCGCACATCGAGAGCCGGCGGCTGCTACTCGTCCTCGACAACTTCGAGCAGGTCGTCGACGCTGCGCCGGCTGTCGCAGCACTCGTTGCCGCGAGCCCCAGTCTGAAGGTCGTCGTGACGAGCCGTACGCGGTTGCGCATTCGTGGCGAGCAAGAGCTCCCGCTCGAGCCTCTCACGCGCGATGCCGCCGTTTGCATGTTCCTGGAGCGTGCGCGCGCCGTGCGTCCGGACTTTCGGCCGGACGAGCCAGATCTTGGGGCGATCGCCGAGATCTGCGGCCATGTCGACGACCTGCCGCTTGCGATCGAGCTTGCCGCGACGAGGACGAAGCTGTTGTCGCCATCGGCGATGCTCGCGCGCATGGAGCATCGTCTCGAGCTCCTGACCTCGGGATCGCGGGACGCACCGTCCCGCCATCGAGCGCTCCGCGACACGATCGACTGGAGCGTGGACCTTCTCGACGACGAGGAGAGGTCGCTCTTCCGTCGTCTCGCCGTGTTCGTCGGGGGTAGCACGCTCGACGCGGTCGAGGAGGTGTGCGGCGGAGATCTCGACGCACTCGGCTCGCTCGTCGACAAGAGCCTCGTGCGCGCCGACGGCGAGCGCTTCGGCATGCTCGAGACGATTCACGAGCACGCGGGCGAGCTGCTCGTCGCAGCCGGCGAAGCGGACGGGAGCCGGCGCTCGCACGCTGCGTACTACCTGCGCTTCCTCCAGGCGGCCAGGTCAGGCCCCACCGCCTCCGACCAGGCCAGATGGCGGCCAGAGCTCGAGGCCGACCACGACAACCTTCGCGGCGCGCTGCGGTTCTCACTCGATACGGGCGACACGGCGACTGCCCTGGAGCTCTGCGCCTCGCTGTGGCGCTTCTGGTTCGAGCGCGGGTATCTCAGCGAAGGGCGTCTCTGGCTCGAGGAATCGCTCGCCGGATCCTTCGAGGCGTCGGTCGTCCGTGCCCGTGCGTTGAGTGGAAACGGCGTCCTCGCCCACTATCAGGGGGACTACGATCGTGCCGAGGAGCTCAGCCGCGACGCCCTTGAGCTGTCTCGCTCGCTCGACGACGCGAGAGGGGTGGCGGAGGCAACTACCGGTCTTGCCCTCGTCCAGAGGACGCGAGGGGACTACCGGGGCGCCGAGAAGCGCTTTCGAGAGGCGCTGACCGTCTACGAGGAGTTGGGGGACGAGGGAGGGGTGGCGCGGGCGCTAGACCGACTGGCGATGTGCCGGGTGGTCGCCGGGGAGATGGATCGTGCCCGGCCGCTCTTCGAGCGGAGCCTTGCGCTGTTCCGGCAGCTCGGAGACTCGCACGGAGTCGCGCTGGGGCTCTACGGCCTCGCCGCAACGAGGCCACGAGGTGCCGAGGTCGTGGCACTGTCCCACGCCGACGAGAGCCTCGAGATCCTGCGTGCCGTCGGCGACCGCCGCACCTACGGCAAGGCGCTCTGGAGTGCTGCGGAGATCAATGCCGAGCTCGGTGACGTCGAGAATGCCGCCGCGCAGTTCGAAGAGTCGCTGACGCTCTTCGTCGAGTTCGGAGACCGCTGGTTCGGCGGGATCGTGCTCGAGTCGGCAGCCTTCCTGGCGTCCGCCACCGGAGGTGCCGAACGCGCCGTTCGCCTCATGGCTGCGGCCGATGCGATACGGAGTGCGCTCCACGTGCCGCTCTGGGTTGGGTTCCGTCAGCGTCACGAGCGCGCGCTGGCAGAGGCTCACGCCGCGCTGGGAGAGGCTCGATTCGACGCGGTGTGGGACGAGGGTGCGCGGGTTCCCCTCGATGCCACGGTCGAACTGGTCGCCCCTCCGGGTACTGATGTGAGCGCGGAGGCCCATGAGGGTCTGACCGCTCGCGAGCTCGAGGTCCTCGCGCTCGTCGCCGAGGGTCTCACCGACGCGGAGGTGGCGGAGCGCCTGGTGGTCAGCATTCGCACCGTTCACGCGCACCTGCGCTCCATCTACCGCAAGATCGACGTCCGCTCTCGCAGTGCAGCAACCCGGTACGCGCTCGAGCACGGAGTCGTCGTACACGCCGCCTGACGCCTTCACTGCCCGAAGTTAGGCAGCACGGATCGGCAGTCCTGCCGATGCGCTCGGGGGCGTCTCCGCCGATGCTTGATCTCGTCATGCAGGGAACAGGAAACGGAGGAACCATGGACGCGATCTACGCACCCCCTCTGGCTCAGCGCCGCTCGTCGACCAGCGCGCTTCGCATCGCTGTGGCGGCGTTCGGATCATTCGTCGCCGAAGTGTTGGTTGCAGGTGCACGCGGTCACGACTTCGAGCGCACCTTCTCGAGCGCGCCGGGCGCGCAGTTTTCCGCGCTTCCGACGAGCTCCAAGCAGCGGTTTCTGGATCGCGGCCTCAGGCCGTAAGCCGTTGATCGTGCCGGTCATTGCCCGAGACGACTCGAGAGTGAGGATGACATGAGCTCGACGCACGCACGCACACAGGCCGATCTGGTCTTCCCGCCGCAGGTGCCGTTCAGCTGGACACGTCGTTGGGCACGCGCCCACCGCGACGATCGGGCTGCGGTGCTGCGCGCCTACCGCATTGCCGGATCAGCAGCGACCGACGCTGAGTTGGCTGCCGCAGTCGCCTTCTGTCGGACGTACGCGGCGAAGCTCGAGCTCGGCTGAGCCAGTGCCGACGGCGGGTGCCGGGATTGCCGCGACCGAGTGGGCGGCGCTGATGCGGCTCGGCGCCTTCTCGTGCTGCCGAGTGCCGTGCTCAGTGCCCGGCGGGCTTCTCCCAGCCCTCGAGGACGGGCGGCGTCCAGTCGGTGCCGACCGTCGCCGTCTCCTCGACCCAGGGGCCGAGCTCGGGCTGCGGGAACTTCGTGTGCTCGGCCTTGAGTCGGATCCCGTACGAGTTGCCCGACTGCAGGTGCGTGATCAGCACCTTGCGCGCTATCTCGTCCTTGCGTCCCTCGGGGATCGGGAAGTAGATCTTGATGAAGGAGTTGGAATAGCGGTCGAAGACCGCAGGCACGCCGTCCTCCTCGAGGAGCTCGATGTCCTCGAGCCAGTTCAGATCCTCGCCCGGCGTCGCCGCCAGCAGGTCGACGTCCTCCACGAGCGACACGTCCTCCTGATAGGGAAAGCGACGTCCCGAGAGGAACTCCGCGTCGATCGACTTGATCTTCTCCGGCTCGGAGTAGGCGATCTCGTGATGTATGTGCTCGGCCATCCCTACACCGCCCGCAGATCGGCGACGTCGGCGGGCACCTCGAGATCCTCTTCGGCCTTGATCGCGAGGAGGTGCTTCACCTCGGCAAGGATCTCGTGCTCGGTCTGGCCGACCGTGTAGGTGGTGCCGGCGAGCGGCACCTTGGCCATCGCCGAGGCCTCCATCGTGAGCGCGGCGAGGTCCTCCGGCTCGAGCGAGTGCACGTTCGTCTTTCCGCACGCGCGCGCGAGCATCTGCAGCTCCATCGTCATCGCGGTGAGGAAGTTGTAGACGCGCTCCGAGGCCTCCTCCACGACGAGCCGCTTGCGCAGCTCCGGATCCTGCGTCGCCACTCCGACCGGGCAGCGGCCCGTGTGGCAGTGGTAGCACTTGCCCGCCGGAACGCCGACCGTGCCCTCGTAGTCCGTGACCCCCGGGATCTCCTTGTTGCAGTTGAGCGCCATCATCGCCGAGTGCCCGATGGCGACGGCCTTGGCGCCGAGCGCCAGGCACTTCGCCACGTCTGCGCCGTTTCGGATCCCGCCCGCGACGACGAGGTCGATCTCGTCCACGAGCCCAACGTCTTCGAGCGCTCGCCGCGCCTCGGGGATCGCGGCCATCAGCGGGATGCCGGTCTCCTCCGTCGCGATGTGCGGGCCTGCACCGGTCCCGCCCTCGGCACCGTCCAGGTAGATGATGTCCGGGCCGCACTTGGCGGCCATGCGCACGTCGTCGTACACACGCGCCGAGCCGAGCTTGAGCTGGATGGGCACCTGATAGTCGGTCGCCTCCCGCACCTCCTGCACCTTCAGCGAGAGGTCGTCCGGCCCGAGCCAGTCGGGGTGCCGTGCAGGCGAGCGCTGGTCGATCCCCGCGGGGAGCGAGCGCATCTCGGCCACCTGTTCGGTGACCTTCTGGCCCATGAGGTGGCCGCCGAGACCGACCTTGCAGCCCTGGCCGATGAAGAACTCGATCCCGTCGGCGAGCATGAGGTGGTGCGGGTTGAACCCGTACCGCGACTGGATCACCTGGTAGTACCACTTGGTGGAGTAGTCGCGCTCGGGCGGGATCATCCCTCCCTCTCCCGAGCAGGTGGCGGTGCCCGCCATCGACGCGCCCTTCGCGAGCGACATCTTGGCCTCGAGCGAGAGTGCCCCGAAGGACATGCCGGTGATGTAGATCGGGATGTCCAGCTCGAGCGGCTTCTTGGCGAAGCGCGCGCCGAGCACGGTCTTCGTCTCGCACTTCTCGCGGTACCCCTCGATCACGAAGCGCGTGAGCGTGCCGGGGAGGAAGACGAGCTCGTCCCAGTGCGGCATCGGCTTGAAGATCGAGAAGCCGCGCATCCGGTAGCGGCCGAGCTCGGCCTTCATGTGAATGTCGTTGATGACCTGCGGGGTGAAGATGCGGCTCTGCCCGAGGATGGTCTTGCTCGAAGGGGCGGTCTCGTCGGCCATCAGGCGTCCCTCCTGGGAGTCGTAGGGGGAAGGCAAGCCTCGCCCCTGCACGCGTAGCAAGTCACGCTCACCTCAGATCACCAGCTTCCTCTCGGCGGGCTCCAGTGAGTCGTAGTTGTAGAGTTGCTTGCCGCAGACGAACTTCTGGAACTCGGGCGGCGTGCCGAGCCCGTAGATGCGGAACTTCCGCTCGATGAGCTCGGTGTCTGCGTCCGTCCACTCGCCCGGGATGCAGTCGATGCCGAGCGAGGCCACCTTGCCGGCGACGTAGATCGTCCCGTCGTACATGGAGTCGCCGAGCCCGGGGCCGACGTCCCCGCAGATGATCTGCCGGCCGCGCTGCATCATGAAGCCGGTCATCGAGCCAGCAGCGCCGAGCACGATCACCGTCCCGCCCTTCTGGTCGACGCCGGTCCTCGCACCCACTCGCCCCCGGACGAGGACGTCCCCGCCGCGGATCGCCGCGGCGGTGAGCGAGCCGGCGTTCCCGTCGACGACGACGACACCGGACATCATGTTCTCGCACGCCGACCAGCCGACTCGGCCGGTGATGTGGACCTCGGGGCCGTCGATGAGTCCGCAGCCGAAGTAACCGAGGCTCCCGTTGAAGCGGATCTTGCACCGCGTGAGGATCCCGACGCCGAGCGAGTGCTTCGAGCCGGAGTTCAAGACCTCGACGTCCTTCACGCCCTGCTCGTAGAGCAGCCAGCGGAGCTCGAGGTTGATCTGGCGGGTGGTCAGGTCCTTCGCGTCGAAGCGGGCGCGCTCGCCGTCGATCTCCGAGATCTTGGGGATGTCGGCGAACGGCTCGGCCAGACCGCGCGCGTCGTACGTGATTCGGCGCTCGCCGACGAGTGCCTCAGACATCGATGTCACCTAGCGCTTCCATACCAGCACCTCCCGCTCGAACGGGTCGTAGGTGTCGATCTCGTGATCGATGATCGCTCGGATCGCGATCTCCTCGGACGCCAGGGCGACCAGGTCGTCGGACTCGTAGAGGACGAGTGGCTTGGCTGCGAGCTCGTCCTTCGCCACCCCGAGCTCGTCCTTCGTCACCGCGATGTACGTAAAGACGCCGTCGAGCTCATCCAGGGACTTGTGCATTGCCTCCTCGAGCGACAGACCGTTCGACATCTCCTCGGCGAGGTAGACGGCGATGATCTCCGAGTCGCACTCGGACATGAAGCGCCGGCCGGCTCGCTCGAGCCGGCGGCGCCACATGAAGTAGTTCGTGAGCTGGCCGTTGTGGACGACGGCGACGTCCGAATACGGGTATGCCCAGTAGGGGTGGGCGCCCGCGATGTCGACCTCGGACTCGGTCGCCATCCGTACGTGCCCGATCCCGTGCGTCCCGGTGAAGTCGGCCAGGCCGTACTGGTCGTGCACCGTCTCGGCGTCGCCCAGGTCCTTCACGATCTCGAGCGAGCGACCGAGCGAGAGCACCTCGGCGTCGGGGATGTCCTCGATGAAGTCGGCGAGCGCCTTCAGCTCGCCGTCGAAGTCGAAGGCCATCCGGAACGCATACGGTGTCTCCTCCTCGACCTCGTTGATCCTCGCGCCGAGCGCTCTCAGCCGTGACTCGACGATCGCCCGGTGCCGTCGGAGCCGGTTCTCGTACTCGAAGCCGCGAGGCGTGTTCGCGTCCGCGAGCTTGTAGCGCATGACGAGCCCGCCGTTCTCGGGCGTTCCGTACAGCGCATAGCCGGTCGAGTCCGGGCCACGGTGCTTCATGGACTGGAGCATGCGCGTCATCTCGTTGCCGATCGCATGCGTCGATCCGTCTCGGTAGATGATTCCAGCAATTCCACACATGGCTTGGTCCCTACTTTTCGTCGTTGGAGCAGGCGAGGCAGGCCTCGCCCCTACGGAGCACGGGTGTATGGGCGACGCGTGCGTCGCCCGCGACCCTACGGCAGGACATCAAGGTACTCCTGCACGTCCCAATCCGTGACGGTCGCGCAGTGCCTCTCCCACTCGTCACGCTTGTAGTGCATGAAAACACGGTACATGTCTCCCGGAAGGCCCTTCTTTACGACCTCGTCGACCTCGAGCGCGTCGAGCGCGTCGCCGAAGGTCATCGGGATCTTGCGGACGTCCTTCCCCGCCTCCATCGCCTCGTAGATGTTCCGCTCCTCGGGCTCACCGGGGTCGAGTTTGCGCTCGATCCCGTCCCACATGGCCGCGATGAGCGCGGTCATGGAGAGGTACGGATTGACCGCGGAGTCGACCGAGCGGTACTCGAACCGGCCCGGCGCGGAGACGCGGAGCGCGGTCGTTCGGTTCTGGTAGCCCCAGTCAGCGAAGACGGGCGCCCAGAAGCCGGTGTCCCAGAGGCGGCGGTAGGAGTTGACGGTCGACGCGGTCACGGCGGTCAGCGCGCCGAGATGCTCGAGGATGCCGCCGATCGCGTGCAGGCCGACCTGGCTCGGCCTCTGCTGGTCGTCGGTATCCGGCATGAAGGCGTTTCGCTCGCCCTCCCACAAGGAGATGTTGTGGTGGCAGCCGTTCGCCGACACGCCCATGAACGGCTTGGGCATGAAGCAGGGGAAGGCGCCGAGCTCGCGGCCGACTGCCTTGCAGATCTGCCTGAAGGTGGAGAGGTTGTCGGCCGTCTGCTCCGCTCGGTCGAAGCCGAAGTTGAGCTCGATCTGGCCGGGCGCGTCCTCGTGATCGCCCTGGATCATGTCGAGGCCCATGATCTGCCCGTACTCGATGACCTTGTGGATGATCGGCTGCAGCTCGGCGAACTGGTCGATGTGGTAGCAGTAGGGCTTCGTCATGCCCTCGACCGAGGGTGTGCCGTCCTCGTTCAGCTTGAGCCACATCATCTCGGGCTCGGTGCCGGCACGGAGGTGGAGCCCCGTCGCCTGCTCGAACTCCGCCTGCATGCGCTTGAGGTTCCCGCGGCAGTCGGAGCTCAGGAATGCGCCCGGGTCGTCGCGCTCCTCGCGGTTGCGGAAGCAGATGCACCAGACGCGCGCGACCTTCGAGTCCCAGGGGAGCGGCTGGAACGTCTCCGGCTCCGGGATGCCGATGAGCTCCGCTGCCTCGGGGCCGTACCCGATGTAGTTGTCGTGGCGATCCGTGAAGAGGTTCGCGGTGGCGCCGTAGACGAGCTGGAAGCCCTTCTCCGCCATTGCCTCCCAGTGTTGTGCCGGGACGCCCTTGCCCATGATCCGCCCCGTCACCGAGGGGAACTGGTAGTAGACGTACTGGATTCCCTCGGCGTCGATGCGCCGACGAACTTCCTTCACGAGCTCGGCACGGCCCTCGGCTTCGACGAAGCGTTCCAGGTCGGTCGCCACCACGTCCTCCTCTTCTCCCGGTCGCAGTCCTCCCGAGAGAGCGTAATCAGACCGCGCAGGGGATGCAGGGGGAAACGCGCAGGGTCACTGTGCTTGACGTGCTGGCCTTGCCCGGGAGGCGCAGGTTCGCGAGGGAGACGCAGGGCAGCAGTCGGTGGCGCATCCTGGCAGGACACCGTGTACCTCTCGGATGGTTAGCCTTCGTCAAATGAGCGAGCCGAGACGTGAGATCCTGACGCCCTCCCAGCGCGACGCGCTCGCGGCCGAGCTCGATGAGCTCGAAGGCCCGCGGCGCGCGGAGGCGATCGAGGCGATCAAGACCGCTCGGGCGTTCGGCGATCTGTCCGAGAACTTCGAGTACCACGCGGCGAAGAACGAGCAGGGACTGCTGGAAGCGCGGATCACGAAGCTGCGCGCGCGGCTGACGCACGCGGAAGTCGTCGATCACGACACGGACGACCACGTCGGCGTGGGCTCGATCGTCGAGATCGCGGACGAGCACGGGGAGACGATGGAGATCGAGATCTCCGCGGTGGGCGGCGTGGGGCCCGGGTCGCCCCTCGGAAGCGCGCTCTTGGGCGCAGGCGTGGGAGACGTCGTGGACGTCGAGGCGCCCAGGGGATCCTGGAAGGCGCGAGTGCTCGGCATCCGCCGCGCCTCGTAGTGCCCGGGCTCGCGGAGCTGCAGGCGCGCGAGGAGGCGCGCTTCGCGGAGACGCATCCGCGGTCGCGCGAGCTCTTCGAGCGCGGACGCAAGACCCTCTTCGAGGGCGTGCCGATGCACTGGATGCGGAAGTGGCCGGGTGGGTTCCCCGTCTACGTACGTGAGGCGCAGGGGGCGCGGTTCGTGGACGTCGACGGGATCGAGTACGTCGACTTCTGCCTCGGGGACACCGGCGCGATGACGGGTCACGGGCCCGAGCCGACGCTCCGTGCTTTGATCGAGCAGTCGGCCAGGGGCCTCACGCTCATGCTCCCCAGCGAGGACGCGCTCCTCGTCTCCGAAGAGCTGACCCGCCGCTTCGGCGTCTCCTCGTGGCAGTTCGCGCTCACCGCGACCGACGCGAACCGCTTCGCGATCCGGCTAGCGCGCCATCTGACCGGGCGGTCGAAGATCCTCGTCTTCAACTGGTGCTACCACGGCACCGTCGACGAGACGTTCGCGATGCTCGAGGACGGGCGCGTCGAAGCGCGAACCGGCAACCTCGGGCCTCCGGTGCCGCCGGCGGAGACGACGCGCGTCGTGGAGTTCAACGACGTCGACGGGCTCGAGCGCGAGCTCGCCCACGGCGACGTCGCGGTCGTGCTGACGGAGCCGGCGCTGACGAACATCGGCATCGTTCACCCCGACGCCGGCTTCCACGACGCGCTTCGCGAGCTGACCCGCAGGCAGGGCGCGCTCCTCGCCATCGACGAGACGCACACGATCTGCTGCGGCCCCGGCGGGTTCACGGCGGCGGAGG
>JAWOIV010000059.1:0-19286 GCA_046484465.1 Gaiellaceae bacterium | reverse complement strand
CTTCAGCCGCGACATGGACATCGTCCGGAACGGCGAGGTCGAGGCGACGAACTACTTCTTCTCGCTCGGCGAGCACGACAACGTGCTCGAGCTGACCTACAACCACGACGGGCGCACGTACGACCTGGGCACGGGGTACGGGCACATCGCGATCGGCGTCGACGACCTCGAAGGAGCCCTCGCCGCCCTGAAGGAGCAGGAGATCGAGCCGGAGCGGGCGCCGTACCAGGTCACCGAGGGCGGGTCGTGGCTCTGCTTCGTGCGTGACCCGGACGACTACCGCATCGAGCTCATCGGGCGCTCGTAGGCGCACGATGACCGAGCCCTTCGGCCCGCTGCCGTCGCTCGGCGGCACCCGCTGGCTGCTGTCCGAGCTCGGAGGCGAGCACGTTCCACCCGGCGACGAGAACCGCGCCCCGCATCTCGTCCTCGACCTCGAGGACTCCCGACTCGCGGGCTCCGGGGGCTGCAACCGGCTGATGGGGAGCTTCGAGCTCGACGGCGAGGCGCTGCGCTTCGGCCCGGTCGCGACGACGATGCTGCACTGCGGCGACGAGGTGATGGCGCTCGAGCGGGCGTTCCTCGACGCGCTCGAGGCGACGCAGGCCTACGGCGTCGACGGCTCAACGCTCGAGCTGCTCGACGGCGATCGGGTCCTCGCCCGATTCGAGCCCGCCGTCTCGGCCCTTCCTTGAGCGCCTCCGACCTCGACGGGTGTGGACTCCGTGACCACCGCCGATCCGCGGCGAGCGGTATGCCTCCTACCGCCGAGACCGTCCGCGGCCAACGGGGGCCTCTGCTGGCGTCGAGTCAGGCCGATCTGCAAGCGGGCAAGTGGGATGATCCAGCGATGGCCGGAGCGAGCGCAGCACGGGAGACGGTGACGGAGACCACGAAGCGGTGCTCGTCGTCGTCGGTCCCGGCGTCGAGGGCAGCCTGAGAGTGCTCCGACAGCATGAGGAGCGGTCGCTGTGACAACGAACCTCGCCCCTCTCCGCGAGCGTCCGGCGTGGGCGGAGCTCGAGCACCACCACGCCGAGATCGGCGACGCGCACCTGCGCCATCTCTTCGCCGCCGATCCCACGCGCGGGGAGCGGCTCGTAGCCGAGGCGGGCGGCCTGTACCTCGACTACTCGAAGAACCGGGTCACGGACGAAACGCTGCGGCTGCTCGTCCGGCTCGCAGAGGAGTCGGGGCTGCCGGAGCGCACGGAGGCGATGTTCCGGGGCGACCGCATCAACATCACGGAGAACCGACCCGTCCTCCACGTCGCCCTGCGCATGCCGCGTGGGCGGTCGCTCGTCGTCGACGGCCGCGACGTCGTGGCCGAGGTGCACGACGTGCTCGACCGCATGGCGACGTTCTCCGAGCGGATCCGCTCGGGCGAGTGGCGCGGCCACACGGGCAGGCCGATCCGCAACGTCGTGAACATCGGGATCGGCGGATCCGACCTCGGCCCGGTCATGGCCTACGAGGCGCTCCGCCACTACGCGCGGCGGGACCTCACCTTCCGGTTCGTCTCGAACGTCGACTCGGCGGACTTCGTCGAGGCGACGCGCGACCTCTCGCCCGAAGAGACACTCGTCATCGTCTCCTCGAAGACGTTCACGACGCTCGAGACGATGACGAACGCGCGGACAGCCCGCGAGTGGACGCTCGCGTCGCTCGGGGACGAGGCCGCGATCGGGCGGCACTTCGTCGCCGTCTCCACGAACGTCGAGGAAGTCGCTCGCTTCGGGATCGACCCGGAGAACGTGTTCGGCTTCTGGGACTGGGTCGGCGGACGCTACTCCATGGACTCCGCGATCGGCCTCTCGACGATGCTCGCGGTCGGGCCCGACGCGTTCTCGGAGCTCCTCGCGGGCTCCCACGCACTCGACGAGCACTTCCGGGAGACGCCGCTCGAGCGCAACCTCCCGGCGCTCATGGGCCTCCTCGCGGTCTGGTACGGAGGCTTCTTCGGCGCCCAGACCTACGGCGTGATGCCGTACAGCCGGTACCTGACGCGGTTCCCCGCGTATCTCCAGCAGCTGGCGATGGAGTCGAACGGCAAGAGCGTCACGCTCGACGGCCGCCGTGTGGACTACGACACCGGGGCCGTCTACTGGGGCGAGCCGGGGACGAACGGCCAGCACAGCTTCTACCAGCTGATCCACCAGGGCACGCGGCTCGTCCCGGTCGACCTGATCGGCTTCGTGAAGGCGCTCGACCCCGTCGGCGACCACCAGGATCTGCTCATGTCGAGCGTCTTCGCACAGGCCGAGGCACTCGCGTTCGGGAGAACCGAGGCGGAGGTTCGCGCCGAGGGGACTCCGGAGGCGGTCGTGCCCCACCGGGTGTTCGAGGGCAATCGTCCGACGAACGTGATCCTCGCCGAGCGGCTAACGCCGCAGGCGCTCGGATCACTCGTTGCGCTCTACGAGCACAGCGTCTTCACGCAGGGCACGATCTGGAGCGTCAACTCCTTCGACCAGTGGGGAGTCGAACTCGGGAAGGCGCTCGCGCAGCGCATCGGTCTCGAGCTCGCAGCCGAGAGCGAGCCCGAGCTCGCGCACGACTCCTCCACGAACGCGCTCATCCGCCGCTACCGCAAGCTCCGCTGACTCGGCGAAAGGATCACCAACATGACAACGGACACCCCCAGGCAGCTCGGAATGGTCGGACTCGGTCGGATGGGCGCGGGACTCGTCCGCCGACTCCTGCAGGACGGCCATCACTGCGTCGGCTACGACATCCACCCCGACGCCGTGATCGCGATCGAGGCCGAAGGCGCCGAGGGCACGCATACCCTCGCGGAGCTCGCGGCGAAGCTCGAGCCGCCGCGTGCAGTCTGGATCATGGTGCCGGCCGGAGAGATCACGTCGACCACCATCGCGGCGGTGGCCGACGCGCTCGAGCCGGACGACGTCGTCATCGACGGCGGAAACACGTACTACCACGACGATCTCCACCACGCAGCGATTCTTCGCGAGCGCGGTATCCACCACGTCGACGTCGGGACGAGCGGCGGCGTCTGGGGGTTCGAGCGCGGCTTCTGCCTCATGATCGGAGGGGAGCAGGAGGTCGTCGCCCGGCTCGATCCGATCTTCCGCTCGCTCGCGCCCGGAGTGGATGCGGCTACACGGACGTCCGGTCGGACCGGGGAGCCGAGCACGTCGGAGCGTGGCTACTACCACTGCGGCCCGAACGGCGCCGGCCACTTCGTGAAGATGATCCACAACGGGATCGAGTACGGGCTCATGGCCGCGTACGCCGAGGGCCTCAACGTCATCGCGAACGCAGACGTCGGGAAGCGCGAGCAAGCCGTGAACGCCGAGACGGCTCCTCTCGCGCGCCCGGAGCTCTACCAGTACGACCTCGACACGGCCGAGATCACCGAGCTCTGGCGGCGAGGAAGCGTGGTCGGATCCTGGCTGCTCGACCTCACGGCCGCAGCGCTCCACGAGTCACCATCGCTGGAGGAGTTCACCGGGCGCGTGTCGGATTCGGGCGAGGGCCGCTGGACGTCGATCGCCGCCATCGAGGAGGGGGTGCCGACGCCCGTGCTCACGACCGCCCTCTACTCGCGTTTCGCCTCGCGAGACCTCGACGACTTCGGCAACCGCCTCCTGTCCGCCATGCGCCGGCAGTTCGGCGGGCATCTCGAGCAGGCGTAGTGGCGCTCGCCGTCGAGATCCTCCCGGATGCCGACGCTGTCGCGAGCCGGGGTGCCGAGCACGTCGTCGAGCAGGCGGAGGCAGCCGTCGCTGCCCGCGGCCGATTCACGTTCGCCGTCTCAGGAGGACGAACGCCGTGGGCAATGCTTGCCGCTCTCGCCGGGAAGCTGCCGGCCGAGGGCGTGACGATCTTCCAGGTCGACGAGCGCGTCGCGCCCGACGGCGATTCCGAGCGGAATCTCACGCATCTCGTCGAGAGCCTGCCCCCGGAGCTCGCGAGCCACGTGCGGGCGATGCCGGTCACCGCACACGACCTCGAGGCGGCCGCCGCGGAGTACGGGGCGTCGCTTCCCGAGGCGCTCGACCTCGTTCACCTCGGGCTCGGCCCGGACGGGCACACGGCGTCGCTCGTTCCCGGCGCGCCCGTACTCGAAGTCACGGATCACGACGTTGCGGTCACGGGCGAGTACCAGGGCCGCCGTCGGATGACCCTCACGTACCCGGCGCTGAATCGGGCGCGACGCGTCCTCTGGCTCGTGACGGGCGCCGACAAGACCGGAGCACTCGCACGACTTCGGGCCGGGGATCAGACGATCCCGGCCGGGCGCGTGTCGTCGGATCGTGCGCTCGTGCTCGCCGACCGCGCCGCGGCCGGAGGGAAGGCGTGAGCGACGAGCGCCGGTATCCCTTCGAGCCGGACGCGCCCCGCGTGCTCGCCGTCGACGTCGGCGGCTCCAACGTCAAAGCCGTGCTGAACGGCGTAGACGAGCGCCGCCGGTTCCCCTCGGGGCGCGACCTCACCGCCGCCGCGATGACGGCCGGAGTGCTCGAGCAGGTCGCGGACTGGGACTACGAGGCCGTCTCCGTGGGAGTGCCGGCACCGGTCGTCGACGGGCGCGTTGCCAAGGAGCCCGTGAACCTCGGAACGGGCTGGGTGGGGTTCGACTTCGAAGCGGCGTTCGGGGCGCCGACGAAGGTGATAAACGACGCGACCATGCAGGCGATCGGAAGCTACGGGGGCGGGCGCATGCTCTTTCTCGGCCTCGGGACCGGACTCGGCTCGACGATGATCCTCGACGGCGTCGTGGCACCGATGGAGCTCGGCCATCTCCCGTTCCGCAAGGCCACCTACGAGCACTACGTCGGCGAGGCGGGGATGCTGCGCCTCGGGAACAAGCAGTGGCGGAAGGCCGCGCTGGAGGCGATCGGGCACCTGATGGACGCTCTCCAGCCGGAGTACGTCGTCCTCGGCGGGGGGAACGTGGAGAAGCTCGGGCGGCTTCCGGAAGGCTGCCGCCTCGGTCGGAACGTGGACGCGTTCCGCGGCGGCTTCAGGCTCTGGATCGACGACGAGCCCGCCACCGACCGAGGAGCTGCTGCAGCACCGCGCACGCCGTGACGGCCTTCTCGGAGGGGAGCTGAGCGAGGCGGAGCTCTGCGTCCTGCGCGCACTCGCCCGGGGCCAGTCGGTGTCCGAGGTCGCTCACGAGCTCTGGCTGTCGACGAACACCGTGAAGACCTACCGGCGCAGCATCAACCGAAAGCTGGGTGCGTCGAATCGCGGGCAGATGCTCGCTCGGCCAGCCGAGAGGGGGATCCTCGACAGCGCACAGGCACACGACCCCAGAGGAGGAGTGATGGCGATCAAGACGCGGTTCACGGAAGAGGAGTGGAAGGCGATGCAGAAGGGTGTGACTGGCGCCGGCATGCTCGTCTCGGTCAGCGACCGCGACTTCACCGACAGCTTCGGCGAGGCAGGCGCGCTCGCGAAGACGCTGGCTGCTCAACGCGAGGAACGTTCGAGCGAGCTCGTCCGTGAGCTCGCGGCCACGCGCGGAGCGGCTTCGGGATGACCGCCTCTCCGCAGGAGGTCGAGACGGAGACGCTCGCATCGCTCGACACCGCCACCCGTGCGATCGAGGAGAAGGCGCCCGACGAGGCGGACGCCTACCGGCAGCTCGTCCTGAGCGTCGCCAGCGCGGTTGCCGAGGCGAAGGGCGGCGTCACGCCGGTCGAGGAGGCCGTGCTCGAGAAGATCCGCGCGGCGCTCGGATGGCAACCCGCGGGATCACGGGTCGAGACCGCCTGCCGTGGAGCGGAGGATGACGACGCTTACCGCGGCGACCCAGGCGGGGCGGATGAGCGCGAGCAGCTCGACGTACGTGACCGAGAATTGGAAGATCACACCGCCGGGACGCGCACGCCGAAGACGAAGAGAAACGCGAAGCCCATCGAGCGCGCGAGCACGATGGCGTCGGCGCTCGGAGGCGGCTGGTCGAGGAGCTTCACTCCTGCGACGAGCGATCCGGCCGCGGCGGACGCCGCGAACAACATTGCGACGAAGAGGATCCCGCTGCCGAGCAGAGCCGTGGCGAGCGGCGCGGTCGACGCTCACGCCGGGCTCGCGCCGAGCGGCGCGCCGTGGCAGCGCTTCCACTTCAGCCCCGAACCGCACGTACACGGGTCGTTGCGGCCGCGGCGGGCGTCCTCATCCGCGTACAGGCGCATGACGTCGGCGGGTGCGAGGCCGCGCCGCAGCTGCTCCGCCATGAAGCGCATCGACCGGTCGACGTGGTGGAAGAACGCCTTGTAGCCGGCGCACAGGAAGTTGAGGCCGGGCTCACCCTCCGGCGTCGAGATGAAGCGATCCTTCGGGCAGCCGCTGTGACAGGCGAAGCGGACGTCGCACTCGAGGCAGTAACGCGGGAGCGTGTCGCGCTTGTCGAGCCCGAACTGCCGCTGTTCGGGCGAGGAGACGAGCTCGAGCATGTGCGTTTCGCGGATGTTCCCGAGCTTGAACTTCGGTTCGACGAAGTGGTCGCAGGAGTAGAGGTCGCCCGTGTGCTCGAGCGCGAGCGCGAGCCCGCACGTCTCCGAGTGGATGCACAGGCTCGGCGGCTCGCCGGCCCAGTTGGCGAGCGCGACGTCGAACATCTGCACGTACACCGAGCCGACGTCGCGACGCACCCACTCCTCGAAGACGTCGATCAGGAAGCGGCCGTACTGCTCTGCTGTGACCGACCGGGCCGTGACCCGGTCTCCCACCTGTGTGTAGAGCGGCCGATCCCGCCAGGACGTCCACGGCACTTCCCCGTCGGTGGCCTCGGCGACGCGCTCGATGATCGGGATGAACTGGACGAAGCGCGCCCCGCACTCGTCGCGCAGGAAGCGGTAGACCTCGCGGCCGTGGTCGGCGTTGGCGGCGTGGATCGTCGTGAGCGCGTTCCACTCGACCCCTCCGGCCTGCAGGTGCTCGAGGCCGGCCAGCACCTGGTCGAACGAGCCCTTGCCGCCCTTGTTCACGCGGTAGGCATCGTGGAGCTCGCGCGGGCCGTCGATCGAGATCCCGACGAGGAAGCCGTGCTCGCGGAAGAACGCGGCCCACTCGGGATCGAGCAGGGTGCCGTTCGTCTGGATCGTGTAGACGGCGCGCTGCCCCGGCTGCAGGTACCTGTCGGCGAGCTCCACCGAACGGCGGAAGAACTCGACGCCCATGAGCGTCGGCTCCCCGCCCTGCCAGGCGATCTGCACCTCCGGCACCCGCGCGTGCGCCTCGATCAGCTGCCGGACGTAGGCCTCGAGCAGCTCGTCCGCCATCCGGAAGCGCGAGCCCGGATAGAGCATCTCCTTCGAGAGGAAGAAGCAGTAGGAGCAGTCGAGGTTGCACACGGCGCCCGTCGGCTTGGCGAGCAGGTGGAACGCGGGCGGAGCGTCCGAAACGGTGAGGGCGGAGGTCGCCGGGTCGGAGCTCATCGTCTGGATCGATCGGGCGCTCTTACCCGGTGAGCGGCGCGAGCCCCTTCGAGATCAGCACGACGCCGAAGACGAGGAAGAGCACGGTCATCACGGCCTCGTAGTGCGTGATCAGCCAGGCCTTCAGCTCCTCGAGCGACGACTTCGCGTGCTCGCCTCCGACGAAGTAGTAGACGACGGGACCACCGACGGTGAGGCTGGCGACGGCGACGAACACGACGGCCGACACGACCACCTCACCCGTGGCCAGGCCGAGTTGGGCGAGGCCGGTCGCGGCGCCGACGACGAGGATCAGGTTCTTCGGGTTCGCGGAGGCGAGGAGCGCACCCAGGCCGAAGGCCTTGCCGACCGCCAGGGAGTCGATCCCCGCCATCCACTTCGGCATCGCCGGCTCGACACCCGGCGCGGGGCGCTTCCGCCAGGAGCGCCCGGCGAGGAGGAGCAGCGCGGCACCGAGCAGGATCTTGAGCCACGAGACCGTGTCCGACGCGGTCGAGTCCGTCGACGCGTCCCCGGCGTCCGCGAGGGCGAAGACGACGGCGAACACCACGGCGAGCCCGGTCACCCACCCGAGGAGGAAGACCGGCCCGTTCACCCGTGCGCGGCTCGAGAAGAGCATGACGATCACCGCGATGACCGGGATCGGAACGATCGCGATGCCAATCGCGAACGGCAGGACCTCGCTGATCCCCTGACCCATCCCCGTCAGCCTAGAGGCTTGATGTGGGTTCCAGGTGCGTGCGGGGAGGGTATGCGCCAAGCAGCGGCGTCGGATCGGGCAGCGTGCAAGCTCGACGCCTGCGCGCTGACCGAGACGGCGGCGCTGCGCCGTGCGCAGATTCCCATCCGTGCGTGCCTGGAACCCACATCAAGCCTCTAGAGGCCGGTCTCGGCGACCACCCGACCGCTCGCGACCGCCTCCTGCAACGCCGCGTAGTCCCGTTCGTTCTGATCCGCGTAGGTCTCGGCGAACGCCGACAGTGCCTGGTCGAAGGTGTCCGACTTTCCGAGGTACGCGGCGATCGCGATCCGATCGCCGGAGCGCGCGTGGGCGCGGGCCAGTGTCCAGCCGCACATACGTCCGTACGCCGCCATCGCGTTCGGAGTCATGGCCTCGACGACGGCGGAGGCCTTCTGATCCTTCAGCTGGCGGATGAAGAAGTCCCGCGGGCGCCCGTCGAGGCCCGCGGCGACGTGCTGCCAGCCGAGGAAGATGTCGCTCGTCGCCTGCATCAGCCGCTGACCCGCGACGATGCGGCGCCCGGAGTTCGCATAGCTGCTCTTACCCACGAACTGCTCCAACACGGAGGGCTGCGCCTCCTTCATCTGCAGGAAGAGAGGGTCCTGTCCGTCGACGCCGAAGAGGAGCGCGATCCAGGCACGGGTACCGACGCTTCCGACGCCGACGACCTTGTGCGCGACGTCCACCAGGCGAAACTGCTCGAGCAGGTGCCGGCGATCGGTCTGCAGAGTGCCGCGGTAGGAGCGGAAGAGCTCCCGCAGCATGCCCATCACGTCGTCGCGCGCCGTGCCGTCGGGGATGAGCTCGTCGATCGGGACGACGAGCGGCGGATCGCTGACGATGCGGGGCTCACCGTCGACCACGCGCGCCAGCTTGTCGAACGCGTGCATGCTGTCCTTGGTGCGGGCCTTGGCGACGTTCGCCTCCAACCTCTTCACGGCTTTCGGATCGAGGTCGGCGCTGTGCTCGCGGAGCACCCGCTCGACGTCGAGGCGGGCGTACCACACGTCGAGGTTGCGCATGCCCGCGAACGCGGCCATCGCCTCCCGGTAGGAGCGAATGGCGTCCAGCACCACCGCGCGCTGCTCCTTCCCCGAGAAGTCGTTCTCTCGGCCCGCGACCACGAAGCTCGCCGCCAGGCGCTTCACGTCCCACTCCCACGGCCCAGGGGCAGTCTCGTCGAAGTCGTTGATGTCGAAGACGAGGTTTCGCTCGGGCGAGGCGAAGCCGCCGAAGTTCGAGAGATGCGCATCGCCGCACAGCTGCGCGCGGATTCCCGAGTTCGGCGTCCGCGCGGTGTCCGCGGCCATGATCAGCGCGCCGCCTCGGTAGAACGCGAACGGCGACACCAGCATCCGGCCGTAGCGGATGGGAACCAGCTCCGGCACCCGCGACGCCGCTTGTTGCTCCAGCAGCCCCACCGGGTCGCGTTCCTTCGGGAACACGATCTCGGCCTGCGTCGAACGCGGCACCTCGGCACGCGCCGCCTTTCCACGCGCCGCTCGCTCGGCCGGGGTGAAGTGGGAGACGACCTTTGCCCGACCACGCTCTCGCTCCTTCGACGTCCGCTCCCGAGCCTCGCGAATGGTGACCGTTGCGGCCTCCTCGAGACCACCGCTCTCGATGTTCGTACCGTCGCTCGTCACTGCCTCTCCCGTGTCAAGGCCTCGAGCCCGTGGCGTCGCAGAGGCTCTCAACCGTGTCTTCGTCCAGCCGGTGTGCGTCCCACGCTAGAGCGGCGCGGTTCGGGCGGACAGAAGCAGAGGCCGCGTTCATCCGGGATGATTCGTCGGCCGTGAGCTATCTGCAGCGAGCTGCGTAAGGCTGAGATCGGCCGCGCGCGCGATCGCTTCCTGCCGGTTGGTGACGCCGAGCTTGCGGTAGATCTTGCGGCGGTGCGTCTTCACCGTGTTCGGGGCGAGGTAGAGCTCGCGGGCGACCTCCGAGACCGACCGGCCGGTGGCGAGGAGCGCGAGCACGCGCAGCTCCGCTTCGCTCAGCGGCTCGCCGTAGAAGCTCTCGTGCCGGGCCGGCGCTACGAGCTCGCCGGCAGTCGTCTCGAGGAGAGCGCTCAGCATCCCCGGATCGGGGAGTCTCTCGAGGTCCGCGCGCGCCGACTCGAGCGCCTCCCGCGCGCTGTCGACCTCGCCGAGCTTGCGTCGTGCCGATGCAAGCCGCAGGAGCGCGTGAGCGTGCCACAAGCTCGGCCGCGACGGAACGCTGAGCCGCACGGCGAGCTCGAGCTGCTCGACCTCGCGGTACCGGTCGGTGTCCGCACCGCTCACCCCTGCGAGAGCAACGTGCGTGTTCGTTGCCACGTACGACCCGGCGAGACCGTGTGCCTCGAGCAGATCGAACGACTCCTCGACGTGCCGCTTCGCGGAGACGAGGTCGCCGGCGTCGAGCTCGACGAGGGCGAGGTACGCGAGTGCGGCCGCTGCCGCAGGGGCATGGTCTCGGGCATAGGGGATCCGTTGTGCCTCGACGAGGGGTGCTCGCGCCTCCCCGGCCTTGCCTTGCAGGTAGAGCGCCTGCCCGAGCCCGATCAGCGCCTGCCGACGCCATCCGCTTCCCGGGCGCTCGAGCTCGAGTGCGCGCTTCGCCGCCGCGACGGCCGGGGCGACCCCCTGCGCGAGGTAGAGGGAGCGCAGAATCGCGATGCAGGACTCGATCGAGGCCATGCCGTTCGCGAGCGGGCCGGGGCGCGCGCCTGCGGCGGCGACGGCGAGCCAGCGCTCGATCTCGTCCGCCGGTCGTGCGGTCTGCGCTGCCAGGGACGCGCGCACGAGGGCGAGCTGCGGCTCGGCGGTTGCCTCGGGCCAGGAGAGCTCCTCCAGCCAGCGAGCGAGCGTCGTCAGACGCCCCTCGTTCATGAGGCTCCGCTGGTGGAACGTCACCAGGTCGCTCGCCCTGGCGAGATCGCGGCCGGCGATCGCGTGGTGTACCGCGGACTCGGCGTCGCCCTGCGCCTCGAACCAGAGAGAGGCGCGAGCGTGCAGTTGGGCGACGACCTCCGGGCGCTCCCGTGCGAGCTCCCGCGAGAGAACGTCTCTGAAGAGCCCGTGGAATCGATACGTCTCGCCGTGCCTGTCAACGGGCACCAGGAACAGGTTGGCGCGCTCGATCTCGGCGAGCATCGCCGCGGAGCCATGCGTCTCGAGCACCGCATCGCAGGCGGCGCCGGACACCTCGACGAGGACGGATGAGCGGAGCAGGAAGTCGCGCATCTCCTCGCCGACCGAGGCGAGGACGTCGTCCGAGATGTACTCGAGCAGATGCCGGGAGTCGCCGGCGAAGTCGAGGACGAACGCGTGCGGATCCCTCTCGTGCTGGAGCAGGATCGACGCCAGATTGATGCCGGCGGCCCAGCCCTCCGTGCGCTCGGTCAGGCGGGCAATGTCCTCGGGGCGGAGATCGACGTTCGCCTCATGCAGGAACGATGCCGCCTCCGCATGCGAGAGCTGGAGGTCGGCGGCACGCACCTCGCTCAGCTCGCCATGGGCGCGCCACCGGCCCACCGGCAGGTTCGGGTCGGAGCGGCTGGAGAGCACGATCTGAACGGCCGGGGGCCGGTGCTCGACGAAGATCTGCATGGTCTCGTTGCAGACCGTGCCTTGGACGAGGTGCCAGTCGTCGACGACGAGCACCGACGGCGGTGCATCGGAGAGCTCGTCGACGAGCAGCGAAAGGGCGACGCTCCCGACGGTGCGCGGTCCCCCGCGCAACGCCTCGAGCGAGGCTGTCCCGGCCCGGGGATGCACGGTGCGGAGGCCGGCAATCAGGTGACTCCAGAACCGGATCGGATCGCCATCACTCTCGTCTGCGGACATCCACGCGAACGGCGTCCCCTCACGATCCGCCTCGCGCCACTGCGCGAGCACCGTCGTCTTCCCGTACCCCGCAGGCGCGCAGACGAGAGTGAGCTTCTTGCCTCTCCCCTCGCGGAGGCGATCCATGAGCTGCACGCGCAGAGCGACGCCCCTCCGTACCTGCGGCGGCGCCAACTTCGAGCGCAGCAGCTGCAACCGTGGTGCGACCGTCGCGTCGTCCGCGACGTCGGCGTCCTCGTCCGCTCTCCGTGCTCGTCTCATCACCGGTCGCCGAAGTATCGGCGAAAGTGCACGTCGAGTTCATCCCGGATGAACAGGGCTCGGAAGCCGCACGACGGCTCGCTGCCGAGCAATGCTTGCCTGGATGACTTCGAGTGGCACAACGCCGAATACGTCGAAGTTCGTGACGTACGACATCGTCGTCCGCGGCAAGCTGAGCGAGCACTTCGCCTCGACGTTCCTGACGGACAGCCTCGGAGCGACGGTGGGCAGTGTGCGCGTCGAGCCCGGAGTCGGCACGACTGCGATCGTGATCGACGTGATCGACCAGGCGCATCTGCTCGCGATCCTCGAGCGGCTGCGCGACCTCTCCCTCGAGATCGAGCGAGTGAACCCGGCACACGAGAACGAAAGGAACACGAGATGACGAACAGCGACCCAACGTCGCTGCCGGTGCCGGCGTTTGCCGGCGGAACGCAGGCGATCACGACGACACCGGTCGTCGGCACGCCGCGGCGGGAGTACGCCGAGATGTTCGTCCCCGGCGAGGAGGAGCTCGAAGACGGCGAGCTACGGGTGACGGTGCTCGGGAGCGGCAATCCCTGGGTGACCCGCGCCCAGGCTTCGTGCAGCGTGCTCGTCGAGATCGGCAATGCCGAGCGCGACCTCTTCGTCCTCGACCTCGGAAGCGGCTCGCTCGCGAACTACGCGAGCCTGAAGCTGCCGGTCAACAAGCTCGACAAGGTGTTCTTCACCCACCTGCACGCCGACCACACGGCCGACCTGATCACGCTCTCCGGGAGCTACTCGAAGGTCGGACGGGCCGACCGGCCGGTCGCGGTCTGGGGCCCGAGCGGGACGGAGCCGCGCCTGGGAACGCGGCACTTCGTCGAGTCGATCCAGGAGGCGCTCTCCTGGGACACCGAAGGCTCGCGCGGCCCGATCAACCCGGACAGCCTCGAGCTGACGGTGACCGAGTTCGACTTCGGCCAGACGCAGGTCGTGTACGAGGCGAACGGCGTCACGGTGACCTCGTTCCCCGTCATCCACGCGGCGAGCGGCGCCGTCGGGTACCGCTTCGACTTCGCCGGCCTCACGTTCGTCCACTCGGGCGACACGTGCGCAGGCTGGCCGCTCGTGCGCGCCTGCGAGGGCGGCGTCGACCTGCTCATCCACGAGTGCTTCCCCCCGGCGGCGGCGCTCGCCGCAGCGACCGGCCTGTCGATCGAGCGGGCGACGATGGCGCTCAACGCGGCACACACCTCACCAGCGGCCGCTGGCAAGGTGTTCGAGCTCGTCAGGCCGCGCATGGCCGGCCTCATCCACACCTTCCTCACACCGCAGGTGATCCCGATGATCTTCGCCGAGCTCCACACGGTCTACGAGGGGCCGGTCGTGCAGACCCAGGACCTGACCGTGTTCAACGTGACCAAGGAGGCCGTGGTCGCCCGCCAGGCACAGGTCGTCGATCAGCTGCCGCCGATCGCGGGCGAACAGCGCGTCGCCTACACACCCGTCCTCCCCACACCCCCCGACTGGTGGGCCGACGCACGCATCCCCCTCGACGACGTCGTGCCGGCTGCGGCCGCCCCGCCGGCGCCCTGATCATGACCCCGGAGGCATCGGCCGGGTCGGGAGCCGTCGCTCGGGCGATCAGGACGCCGCGAGCGGCCGCACTGGCGGGTATCGCCTTCTCCGTCCTCTTCTCCGTTGCTCTCGTGCTCGTCCGCACGACGGTTCCTGCTGATCCAGGCGATGCCGGGAGGTGGCTGTCGGACAGCTCGCGCCGGGACACCGTGCTGTTCGCACTTGGTCTCCTGCCGTTCGCGGGGATCGCGTTTCTCTGGTTCGTCGGCGTGCTGCGCGACCGCTTCGGCGAGCAGGAAGACAAGTTCTTCGCAACCGTCTTCCTGGGAAGTGGGCTGCTGTTCGTCGCCATGCTCTTCGTCGCCGGGGCGGTCTCAGCGGGCCTGGTCGCGAGTGCGGGAGACCATCGGGAAAGCCTTCTGTCCTCCGGGACCTGGGAGTTCGGGCGCCGCACCGCCGACGAGCTCATGAGTGTCTACGCGATGCGGATGGCCGCGCTGTTCACGATCGCTACGTCCATCGTCCTGCTGCGCACGAGGACTGCGCCGCGTTGGCTCGGCGCGACCGGATACGCGACCGGGGTTCTGCTCCTGGTGGCGGCCGGCCTCGTCGCCTGGATCGAGCTGGCTTTTCCCGCCTGGGTGTCGGCGCTGAGTGTCTACGTGCTCTTTGCGGGATTCCGGCCAGATCGGGCGGGCGGTCCGGATCAGACCGAGACGGCGGGACGACCTGGCGTCTGAGCCCGCCGACCACGGCCCGGGCCGGCTGAGCAGGGCGGTTCCCATCCTGGGCTGGCTGCCGTCGTACGACCGCAGCTGGCTTCGGTCGGACGTGCTCGCAGGGCTGACGCTGTGGGGCCTGCTCGTCCCGGAGGCGATGGCCTACGCCGGCATCGCCGGGCTGCCGCCCCAGGCGGGCCTGTACACGCTCGTCGCCTCGTTGCTCGTGTACGCGCTGTTCGGGACGGCTCGCCACCTGTCGGTCGGCCCTACGTCGGCCACCTCAGCGCTTCTCGCCGCCACCGTGGCGAGCGTCGGCGTCGTCGCCGGAAGCACGTCGTACGGCCCGACTGCCGTCGCGCTCGTGCTCGTGGTCGCCGCGCTCTTCCTCGTCGCGGGCGCGGCGCGGCTCGGCTTCGTCACCCAGTTCCTCTCGAAGCCGGTGATGGACGGCTTCATCGTCGGCCTCGCCGTGTTCGTCGCGGTCGGCCAGCTGAACAAGCTCTTCGGCGTCTCGAAGGTGGAGGGCAACACGGTGGAGAAGCTCGCCCACGTCGTCCGCGGGCTGCCCGACGCGAACACGGCGACCGTGCTCGTCTCCGCCGCGGCGCTCGCGCTGCTGTTCGGCCTGCCGCGGCTCTCCAGGGCCTTGCCCGCGGGCCTGATCCTGCTCTTCGGGTCCATCGTCGTCAGCGATGCGCTCGACCTCGAGCGCGAGCACGGCGTCGCCGTCGCCGGGACGCTGCCCGAGGGGCTCCCCACGCTTGCCTGGCCCGACCTCCCCTGGTCGACCTGGCTCGCGCTCGTGCCGTCGGCGATAGGAATCGTGCTCGTCGCCTACAGCGAGGCGCTCGGCGTCGCCCGCGAGTTCGCCGACAAGCACGGCTATGCCGTCGACCCCGACCAGGAGCTGACAGCCCACGGCGCAGCGAACCTCGTCAGCGGTCTATTCGGCGGGATGCTCGCCGCCGGCAGCATGTCCGCCTCGGCCGTGAAGGAGGGTGCCGGCGCCCGCACGCAGGTCACGAACCTCGCCGCCTGGGCCGCGGTGATCGTCACCGTCCTGTTCCTGACGCCGCTCTTCGAGACGCTCCCGGAGGCGGTGCTCGGCGCGCTGATCATCCACGCGCTCTGGCACATCCTCGTGGCGCGCAAGCTGCAGTCGATCCGCGCGATCTCGCGAACCGAGTTCTGGCTGGGGGCGCTGGCTTTTGCCGGGGTGGTGCTGATCGACGTGCTGCCCGGCATGATCATCGGGCTCGTCGCCTCGCTCCTGCTGGTGCTCTACCGGTCGAGCCGGCCACATCTCGCGGTACTCGGCCGCGTGCCCGGCGTCCCAGGCAAGTACGTCGACGTCGTGCGCCACCCCGAAGCCGAGCGCGCTCCCGGCGTCCTCGTCGTCCGGATCGACGCCCCGATCTACTTCGCGAGCGCGCTCAGCGTCAGCGCCGGGATCGGAGCGATCATCGAGGCGGAGGACGTGCCACCACACGCCCTCGTGCTCGACGCAAGCAGTCAGGACTCGCTCGACATCACCAGTGCCGAGGAGCTCGGGAAGCTCGTCGCCAGGCTCCAGCACGCCGGCATCGAGGTCGTCTGGGCCGAAGTGCACCAACCCGTGCTCGAGTTCGCACGCACCAGCGGCCTCGTCCGGCTCGACCCCGACCACGTCTTCCCCACCGTCGACGCGGCCGTGCAGGCACTCGGAAGTCGGCGAGCCGCTCCCCCACCCGTCTCACCTTCGACCTCCGACCGACGGTGAGCATGGATCGACGGGCGCGCGTCGAGGACACTGGCTCGCGCGCTCGAACGACGAACGCAACGACACGTCGCTCATGGACGGAGCGCCGGTACACCCCCTGCTCGCCCGCTCTCGCGCGCCTGACCGTCACGGTGCGACGGGCCGCTCCCGCTCGAGGCCCCCGGCGCACGTGACTCAGCCGGAGCCGGGCGCCTCGCTCACGAGCCGAGGCCGTTCACGACGGCATGCTGCCCCTCGTGCTCGTGCAGTGCGGTCGCGTCGGCGTGGGACGCGGGCGCCAGGTCGAACACGACCTTCTTCACCGTGCCCGTGAACGCGTACGGCGCCCGGTCCTTGTATGCGGCGTCGACGACGATCCCGTTGTCCCGGCCGACGTCCATGCCCGCATAGGACGAGAACGCGATGGGCACCGTGCGATCGATGCGACCCTCGCCGATCTTCGCCGCGTTGGCGTAGAGCGACACCGTCCCCCCGGTACCCGGCCTGACCTCGTCGGCGTCGAACTGCATCCGAACGGAGACGGCGCCGGTCGGGAGCGAAGCGGTGGCCGTTTGCGTCGAGTGCTCCACGCCGAGCATGGAGTAGGAGTGCCGGAACGTGCCCTCGGAGTCGACCCAGAGCGCGAAGCCGCCCATCTCGTCGCCGTTGGCCACGATCACGCCCTCCGCTCCGGCCTCGGGAACGGTCAGCTCGGCCTCGATCGAGTACGACCTCCCGAAGACGCGCGGAACCATCCCGCGCTGGACGTTCTGGACGTCGCCGTAGAACGTGAACCGTGTGACCGCCGGCAGCGGCGGGAGCATCCCGAAGAAGACCGACATCCCTCCGAGGAGCGGCAGAACCCTGTTGCGCTCGGCCTCCTCCCAGAAGAGCTCCTTCAGCTCGGCGAGCTTCTCCGGCTGCTCGGCGGCGAGATCCCGCGCCTGGGAGAAGTCGTCCGGGAGGTAGTACAGCTCCCACGTGTCCTGCTCGGGGTCGTAGGCACCCGGAGCCAGCCGCTTCATAGTCTCCGGCGAGAAGTCCCACGGGATCCGATCGAGCCGCGCGCACGCCCACCAGCCGTCCTGGTAGATCGCCCTGCTCCCCATCGACTCGAAGTACTGGACGGTATGACGCTCCTCGCCGTCCGGATCGGCGAAGGTGTGCAGGAAGCTCGTCCCGTCCATCGGCTCCTGCTCGATGCCGTCGACCGCTCTCGGCGCCGGCACGCCGGCGGCCTCGAGGATCGTCGGCCCGACGTCGATGCAATGCGTGAATTGCGAGCGGACGGGCCCCGCTTCCCCGATCCTTCTCGGCCAGGAGACCGCCATGGGATTCCTCGTCCCGCCGAGGTGGCTGCCGGTCTGCTTGCCCCACTGGAACGGCGTGTTCCCGGCCCAGGCCCAGGCGGCGGCGTAGTGCGGCGCGGTGTCGATGCCGCCGAGCGCGTCGATGCCACCGTACTGGTCGATGAGCTGCATCTGCTGCTCGGGCGTGAGCGGGATGCCGTTCAGGAACGTCATCTCGTTGAACGAGCCCGTAATCGTGCCCTCCATGCTCGCCCCGTTGTCGCCCCAGATGTAGAAGACGAGCGTGTTCTCGAGGTCGCCCAGCTCCTCGATCGCGTCGAGCAGGCGGCCGACGTTCCAGTCGGCGTTCTCGGAGAAGCCCGCGAAGACCTCCATCTGGCGCACGTAGAGCTCCTTCTCGGTCTCCGACAGCGAGTCCCAGGCGGGGAAGAGATCCGGCCGCTCCGTGAGCTCGGCGTCCGCAGGGACGATCCCGAGCTCCTTCTGCCTGGCGAAGACCTCCTCGCGGTAGACGTCCCAGCCGGCGTCGAAGCGGCCCTTGTACCGGTCGGCCCACTCGCTCGAGACGTGGTGCGGCGCGTGGGCGCAGCCCGTCGAGTAGTAGAGGAACCACGGCGTGGAGCTATCCTGGGCACGGACCGCGTGGAGCCACTCGACGGCCTTGTCCGTGATGTCGTCGGGAAGGTAGTACTGCTCTCCGTCCTTGCCCTCCGGCACGCCGATCACGCCGTTGTCCTGCGTGATGATCGGGTCGTACTGCCCCGCGGCGCCGCTCAGGAAGCCCCACCAGTGGTCGAACCCCCAACCGCCCGGCCAACGGTCGAACGGCCCGGCGGCCCCTTGAACGTTGTCGGGCGTCAAGTGCCACTTGCCGAAGCCGCCGGTGACGTAGCCGTTGTCGCGCAGGATGCGCGGGATCGGCGCGCAGCTCTTCGGGACCGCAGCCGTATAGCCTGGGAACGGGCCCGGGTATTCCGCGATCGAGCCGAAGCCGACGCGGTGCTGGTTTCGGCCCGTCAGGAGGGCTGCGCGCGTGGGCGAGCAGATGGCCGTGACGTGAAAGCGGTTGTACGCGTGCCCCATGTCGCGAACGCGCGTCATGGCCGGCGTCGCGATCGGGCCGCCGAACGTCTCCGGGTTGCCGAACCCGGCGTCGTCGATGAGGACGACGAGGACGTTCGGAGCGCCTGCCGGCGGCTTCGGGGGCGCGATCAGCGACCAGTCGGCCGCGGAGTGCTCCAGCGTGCGGCCCAGCTTGCCGCCGAAGCTCGGGTCGGGGATGGGGAGCGCCGTCCGGTCGAGCGTGACCCGCTCTCCCGCGTGATCCTGCGCCCCGGTTGTTGTGTCGGCCATCAGGCCAGTCCTTTCCGTGTGTCGGAGCTGGACGGGACTCAGGGGCCGACCGTGTCACGCCGCACGGTCGCCCCCGACGCCCGATCGCTCGGGAGGAGCTGTGCTAGATCCCGAGGATCTGCTTCTTCTTCGCCTGGAACTCCTCCTCCGAGAGGATGCCCTGGTTCTTCAGCTGGGCAAGCTGCTCCAGCTCGGCCTGGTAGTCCGGAACCGCAGGCGCTGCAGGAGCAGCCTGTGCCTGCGCTGCCTGCTCCGCCGCCATCTGCTGGTCGTACGCGGCCTGATCCTTCGCGGCGTACTTCTCCTGCTGGCGGTGGCTCACTGCTCCGGCCGTTCCGGCCACGACCGCGGTGGTCGTTGCTGCACGGTCGAGGGT
>JAWOIV010000146.1:0-7386 GCA_046484465.1 Gaiellaceae bacterium | reverse complement strand
CCCCTTCGCGCGCTCGATCGCCTTCCGCGCGGCGAGCGCCTCCGCGAGGGAGTCCGCCTCCGCGCGGAGAGCAGCGAGCTCCTCGTGCCGGGCCGTCGCCGTCGCGATGGCCGGCAGCAGGTCGGTCTCGCGAAACGGCTTGACCAGATAGCCGAACACGCCGACTTCCACCGCGCGCGACACGAGCTCCTGCTCCCCGTACGCCGTCACCATGACGATCGGGATCGGCCGCTCGTCGAGGATCTGTCGTGCCGCCTCGATGCCATCCAGGTGCGGCATCTTGACGTCGAGGAGCGCGACGTCGGGCTCGGTCTCGCGCGCGAGCCGCACCGCCTCCTCGCCATCGCGGGCCTCGGCACATACCTCGAAGCCCGCGGACTCGAGCAGCCCGCGCAGATCGAGGCGAATCAGGGTCTCGTCTTCTGCAACGAGGACGCGCGTCACGCCGGGAACACCACCTCTGCCCGGAGGCCTGCGGCGCTCGTCAGCTCGAGAGCGCCGCGGAGCTCGTCACGGACGAGTGCGCGGACGATGGAGAGGCCGGTGCCAGTGCCCTCGCCCTCGATTCCCGGGCCGTCGTCGGCGATCGCGAGCACGACGTCGCCGTTACGCTCCGCGAGCTCGATCACGATGTGAGTTCCGCCGTGCTCGAGCGCGTTCTGGAAGAGCTCGGTGAAGACGAGCGCGAGCGCGGTCGCCCTCTGGCCCGCCAGCGAGACGGACTGGAGCTCCGCGGACACGTCCTTCCCCGAGACGAGCCCCTGCACGAGCATCGCGCGCAGCCGGTCGACGAGCTCGCCGAGGTCGACGTCGTCCTCGCGGTGCTCGGTGAGCACCTCGTGGACGGCCGCGATCGCCAGGATGCGGTTGACGGAGTCCTGCAGCGCCTTATGAGGATCGACGTGCTCGGCGCGAGCCTGCAGTCGGAGGAGCGAGGCGACGGCCTGCAGGTTGTTCTTGACCCGGTGATGGATCTCCTGAGCGAGAACGCCCCGCATCACCGCACGTCCGTGCTCGAGGGCAACAGCCGCGTGATGGGCGATGGCCTCGAGCAGCGCGCGGTCGTCGTCCGAAAACGGCGTGTCACGATCGCAGACGAGCTCGCCGATCTGACGCCGCTTCCAGCGCAGCGGCATGCGCACGGCGTACGCGCCGGCGCGCCCTTCGGGCCAGGCGATGTTGCCGTCCTCCAGCACGAGCGCCGCACCCGTGGCGTGCAGCGACTCCAGCGTCGTCGTCACGATCGCCTCGAGCGACTCCTCGAGGTAGAGCGACTCCGAGACGGCCTCCGAGATGCGCGCGAGCGCCTCGAGCTCGACAACGCGGCGCTGGGCGCGCTCGTAGAGCTTCGCGTGCTCGATCGTCTGCGCCACCTGCGAGGCGATCGCCACGAGAAGCTCGATCTCGTCGCCTGTGAACTCGCGTGGCTCCCGCGTGCGGACGTTGAGCGCGCCCTCGAGCGTGTCGCGAGCCAGGATCGGCACGGCGAGGATCGACTCGTACTCGTCCTCGGGCAGGTTCGCGAAGCCCTTGAAGCGAGGGTCGAGGTGCGCCTGCGCCGGGATCATCACGGGTGCCTGCGCGGCGGCAGCGACTCCCGTGATCCCCTCGCCGGGGCGCATGCGGGGCATAAGCGTCAACTCCTCGACCCGCGTCCCGTGGGTCGCGCGTAGGACGAGCTCGTCGACCCGCTCGTCGTACAGGTAGACGAAGCACGCGTCCGTCCCGAGGGCGTCGGCGACCTCCCGCGCCACGAGCTCCAGCACCTCCTGGAGATCGAGCGACGAGTTGACGGCTGCGATCGTCTCCGTGAGGAGGCGGAGGTGCCGGGCGGTTGCGTCCATGCCGAGCATTGTCACCGTTAGATGTCTGCCCGGAAGGTGGTCACGGTGGATGGTGCGCGGCACGTGCCGCGAGGCAAGGGCGCAGGGAGCGTCCATCTGCGGACACTTGGACGCGACCGAGGACGCCGCCTCGTGGTGCGTGCCGCGCGCAAGGCGCCCTGATCCGTCTTCCGGTCAGACATCTACTAGGCTGCGCCTCGATGAGCTACGAGTGGCTCCTCTTCGGCCACCTTGCCGGTGCTTTCCTCTTCGTGGGCGGGGCGATCACCGCCGCCGTGCTGCGCATCGCAGCGATGCGGCGCGAGCGGCCCGACGAGATCGCGGTGCTCCTGCGCACCGCCCGTCTCGCGATCCCGCCGATCGCGATCGGCCTCCTGCTCGTGATCGGCTTCGGCTTCTGGCTCACGAGCCGTCTCGACATCAGTCTCGGCTCGACCTGGCTCACGGCGACGTTCGTCCTGATCGCCTGGATCCTCGTCGTCGGCGAGCTGACCGGCCGGCAGGACCGGCACACCCGTGAGCTCGCGGAACGTCTCGCGACGGATGGAGAAGCGTCGAGCGCCGAGGTTCACCGACGGCTCCACGATCCCCTGAACCTGGCGCTGACCGCCTCGCTGCTCGTTGCGACGATCGCGATCGTCGCGCTCATGACCTGGAAGCCCTGAGTCACGACCGGCCCGTCGGGCTCGACTTGCATCCGTCCGCCCGATGTCGGATGATGCGGCCTGCAGGGCCGTCGCAAGGCGAGCGGCGAGCCCTGTATCTGACGGCCGATCGCGGGCTCCCCTGGTGAGGAGCCCGTGGTCGTTGTGGAGACGAACGGCCGGTGCGCCGCTGAAGCGACGCACCGGTGGAGGGATGGGCGGCGAGACGAAGCGACGCACCGGTGGAGGGATGGGCGGCGAGACGCTTCAGCGTCTCGCCTGCCGTCCGCCCGATCCCCCATTGCCAGTGGCTACAGCGACGCCAGGTACCGCTCCTTCTCCCACTCGGTGACCTGGGAGCGGTACTCGTCCCACTCCTTGCGCTTGAGCTCGACGTAGCGCGGGAAGATGTGCTCGCCGAGAGCACGCTCCATGAGATCCGAGCCGGCGAACTCCTCCACCGCCTCGCCGAGCGACCCCGGGAGCGCGACGATGCCCCGCTCCTTGCGCTGCTCCGCGGTCAGGCGGTAGAGGTTCGAGTCCATCGGTTCGGGGAGCTCGTACCCCTTCTCGATCCCCTCGAGCCCGGCCTGGAGCAGGGCGGCGAATGCCAGGTACGGGTTGCACGCGGGATCCGGGCAGCGGATCTCTGCACGCGTGGACTGCTCGGAGCCCGGCTTGTAGAGCGGAATCCGGATGAGCGCCGACCGGTTCCGCTGCGACCACGCCACGTAGACGGGCGCCTCGTAGCCTGGGACGAGCCGCTTGTACGAGTTCACCCACTGAGCGAGCACGGCCGACATCTCCCGCGCGTGCACGAGCAGGCCTGCGATGAACGACTTTGCCATCGGCGAGAGGTGGAAGTCGTCGCGACGGTCGAAGAACTGGTTCCGGCCGCCCTTGAAGAGCGACATGTGCGTATGCATCCCCGAGCCGTTCTCGCCGAAGAGCGGCTTCGGCATGAAGGTCGCGTAGTACCCGTGCCACGCGGCGACCTCCTTGACGATCAGCCGGTAGGTAATCGTGTGGTCGGCCATCGAGAGTGCGTCCGCGTAGCGCATGTCGATCTCGTGCTGCGACGGGCCGACCTCGTGGTGGTGGTACTCGATGGGGATCCCGACCGACTCGAGCGCCGCGATCGTGTCGTTCCGCATCTCGGTGGCAGCGTCCTGCGCCGTCATCGCGAAGTAGCCGCCCTCGTCGATCGTCTCCGTCCCCTTGTCGTCCTCGAACACGAAGTACTCGAGCTCCGGTCCGACGTTGAACGCGTCGAAGCCCATCCCCTTCATCCGCTCGAGCGCCCGGCGGAGGGCGAAGCGCGGGTCTCCCTCGTAGGGATTGCCGTCGGGGGTGACGACGTCGCAGATCATCCGCGCGACCTTGGAGCCCATGGCATGCCCGTGCTCGTCCACCGGCCGCGGCATGACCTGGAAGCTCGCCGGATCGGGGATCGCGACCATGTCGGACTCCTCGATCGCGTTGAAGCCCGTGATCGACGAGCCGTCGAAGCCCATCCCGTCGTTGAGAGCCTCGCCCATCTCCGATGGAGTGACCGCGAAGGACTTGAGGTGCCCCTCGAGATCGGTGAACCAGAAGAGGATGTGCTCGATCCCCTCGTCCTTGATCCGCTTCAGCACCGCGCGCCGCGCCGCCACGCTCGACGTCGCCCGGTCCTTGCTCTTCACCATCGCACTCCGCGTGGTCGTCTTGCGCGCCGCCTGCGTCCTCGGTCGTGCCATGAAACCTCCCTTGAAAACGAAAAGAGCCCCGGACGGGGGCTCCCGTCCGAGGCCACGTCGCCTCACACAGACCGCGGCACTCTAGCAGCCCTCGCCGACGGCCACCGCTATGCGGAGGCACCCGAGTAGCGACGGAGGCCGAAGCGCCAGAAGCGGCGTGTCCCGGTGAACAGCAACGCCGCGAAGGCGAAGGCGAAGGCGAGCGTCTGCCAGTCGAGGCGCGACGTCACGGCCTCGGCGGGCACGGTCACCGCGAACGCGATGGGTACGAGGAACGTGACGCTCGCTCGCAGCCACAGCGGATAGATGCTCACCGGCCAGCGCCCCGTCTGGAAGACGCCGTCGAAGAGCTCGGCCGCCGTCCACATGTTCACCACCCAGAACGCACCGGTCGCGATCACGAGCCAGAAGCAGTAGATCATCACCGCGCCGAGAAGGAGCGCGACGGAGAACGCGAGCGCATCGACGACCCCGAGGTCGGATGCGATGCGCGAGAGGCCGAACCCGAGCACGACCGCTCCCGAGACCACGTCCACGACCTGCCAGATCCGCACCTCGCGGACGCTCACGAGAACCTGGGCGTCCTCGGGCTTCGTCAGTGCGTAGTCGAGCTTCCCGTCACGCACCTCGTCGATCACGCGCGCCATGTTCGGCTGGATGTAGGTCTTGATCACCCCGCCCATCAGGATCTGGATCCCGAGCACGCACAGGAGCTCCGACTGTGTCCAGCCGTTGAGCGCGTCCGTGTGCGAGTAGACGAGCGCGAGCACCGCGAGCCCCACGAGCAACGTGATCGCCGACTGGAAGAGCTGGATGACGAAGTTCGCCCGGTACTGGAGCTCGTTCATCACGCCGACTCGCAGGAAGATCCAGGACAGGCGCAAGGCGTTCATCGACTCCTCAGTTCCCCACCGACGAGAAGCGCTTGACCGCGAACCGCCAGGCGATCTTGAAGATCCCGAGCCCGACGAGGATCCAGAAGAGCTGGAATGCGAGACCGCGCGCGAGCTCGGCACTCGAGAGGTCGCCGACGAGGCTCTCGATCGGGAAGTAGAACGCCCACTGGAAGGGCAGGAACCAGGAGATCGTCTGCACCCAGTCGGGCATCAGCGGGAGCGGGACGAGGCGCCCCGAGAGCAGCAGCTCCAGCGTCATCCAGAGGTCGAAGATCGCCGCGCCACGCGTCGTCCAGAAGCAGAGCATCCCGAGCGCGGACTGGAACATCGTGCGCAGGAGGTACGCCCCCCAGATCGCGACGGCGAACGTCGCGACCTGCTGCACGTTCGGGCTCAGCGTCGGGTCGAAGACGAGCGAGAGCCCGATCGCGAGCGGGATCCAGAGCACGATGACGACGACCTTCCAGCCTGCGAAGTACGCGATGTCGAAGTGGAGCGGGTGGAGGGGTCGCAGGAGCGCACCCGAGAGCTGCCCCTCCCGGATCCGGTGCTCCCAGTAGGGCGCGCCGAAGACGATGTTCATGTTCCGGACGAGCGTCCAGACGATGTAGTACGCAGCGAAGTAGCCGGCCGTGAGGCCCTGCACCGAGCCGCCCTGCTGCTCCGCGATCGTCGTCCAGACAACCAGGTAGATGACCGGCTCGGCCACCATCCCGAACATGTAGAAGTAGTTGGCGGTGCGGTACTGGAACTGCTCCTGCACCGCCAGCCGCATCGTCGTCAGGTAGAAGTCGACGGTCGAGCGGAGCCGACCCGCCTCGGGAAGCGCGATCTCCTGCGGAACGGTGGTCACTCCGGGCGCTCCTGCGCGAAGACGAGCTCGATCACATCCTCGATCGGCGGATCCTCGATGTTCAGGTCGAGGACGGACTGGTCCGCCAGGAGCTGGGCGGCGACGCGAGACGTGTCGGCCTTCGGGACGCGGAGCGTGACCCAGTCGCCGTCCGTGTGGATGATCTCGCCGTAGCGCGCGAGGTCGACCTGCCCGTTCTCGAGCGCGACGCCGATCGTCTTGTAGGCGGCGAACTGGTCGGCGAGGCCGGTCAGTGCGCCGTCGTAGAGCATCCGGCCGTGATGGATGACGACGACGCGCTTGCAGAGCGCCTGCACGTCCGCCATGTAGTGGCTCGTGAGGATGACCGTCGCGTCGTAGCGGGCGTTGTACTCGGCGACGAACGAGCGGATCCGCTTTTGCATGGTGACGTCGAGCCCGATCGTCGGCTCGTCGAGGAACAGGACCTGCGGGCGGTGGAGGAGCGCTCCGACGATCTCGACCTTCATGCGCTCGCCGAGCGAGAGGTTGCGCACGGGCTTGCGCACGAGGTCGCCGACGTCGAGCAGCTCGATCAGCTCGTCGCGGATCGGCGCGAACTCCTCGCGCGGGATGCGATACACGGCCCGGTTGAGCTCGAAGGAGTCGAGCGCCGGCAGGTCCCACTGCAGCTGGTTGCGGTTGCCCATCACGAGCGTGATCCGGCGCAGGAACGCCTTCTCGCGCTTCGACGGGACGTGGCCGAGGACGCGCGCCTCCCCGCCGGTCGGGTAGAGAAGGCCCGAGAGCATCTTCAGCGTCGTCGTCTTACCGGCGCCGTTGGGGCCGAGGAAGCCGACGATCTCGCCCGGCGCGATGTCGAACGAGATCGAGTCGACGGCCCGAATTTCACGGGTCCGGCGGCGCACGAGGCTCTTCGTCGCGGCGCGCAGGCCGGGCTCGCGCTCGGGGACGTGGAAGACCTTCTCGAGATCGCGGACGAGGACTGCTGCCTCGGACATCAGTGCCTCTCCCACACCGAGACGTGGCTCCTGCTCACGGCGGTGAACGGCTCACGATTCCAGCCGCCCCAGCGCTCGCGGAGCGACATCCCCGCGATCCGCGCCATGAGGTCGAGCTCGGCCGGCCAGACATACCGAAACGTCGGCGAGAAGACGTCCACTCGGCCCTCCTCGATCCAGTAGTGGTGCGAGACCGAAGCCTGCGTGACGACGTCGATCTCGTCGAAGCCCAAGTGCCTCGGGCTCACGTCGAACGCCTGGAAGCGCTCGCCGGGAGGGAGCCGCTGCCAGCCCGGCACGATCACCTCGATCACAAACCGGCCGCCGGGCTCAAGATGCGCCGCGGCGTTCTCGAAGCAGGCGACCTGCTCGTCCTGCGTCGTCAGGTTCATGATCGTGTTGGCGACGAGGTAGACAAGCGAGAATGACC
>JAWOIV010000166.1:0-5478 GCA_046484465.1 Gaiellaceae bacterium | reverse complement strand
CCGCGTAGTGGCGCGACTCGCGGCCGCCGTCGACACGCTCGAGGACGAACGGCGCGAGGCGGGGATGCGGCTGCTGCAAGAGCTGGCCGACATGCTCGGCGCCTAGAGCTCGTAACGAGTTCCCTAGAAACGAGAGAGGCCCGGGAGCTCCCGGGCCTCTCGAACCTCCAGCGCTGCTGCGACTACTCGGCGGTGGGACCCTCTGCCGTGGGACCCTCGGCCGTCGGACCCTCTGCCACAGGGCCCATCCCGATCGGGCCGTGTGCCTCGACGTCCGGCTCCTCGTTCGCCTCGGCCGTGGGACCCTCTGCCGTCGGGCCCTCTGCGGTCGGGCCATCCATGAGTGGGCCGTGGGCCTCGACCTCGTCCTCTGGGCGATGCTGATCCGACATGTCTTGCTCCTCCTTGGTCGGCGCGTATGCGCGGATTCTGACCTACTAGACCCCTGACGCTTCGGGAATCTTCCCTCGCGGTCTTTCATTCGGCAACTCGTGGTGAGATGCTGCGCTCCGTGGGCGGGATCGGCAGGCGGTTCACAGACTCCATGCGCGCGTTCGCCTCCGTGTGGCGGAACGCCAACCTGCGCTGGCTGGAGCTCGCCTGGACCGCCTCGATCGTCGGCCACTACGCCTTCCTGATCGCCGTCTCGGTGTACGCCTACGGCGTCGGTGGGGAGAAGGCGGTCGGGCTCGTCTTCCTCGCACGGCTCATCCCCGCGGCACTCGTCGCCCCCTTCGCCGGGATGCTCGGTGACCGCTACCCCCGCGAGCGTGTCCTCTTCTTCACGAACGTCACCCGCATCGTCCTCGTCACAGCTTCGGCGGTCGGCGTCCTCGTCGACGCCCATGCCTGGGTCGTCTACGGGCTCGCCATCGCAGCGACGATCGCGACGACGCCGTTCCGGTCGTCCCAGGCGGCGCTGACTCCCGCCCTCGCACGAACGCCCGAGGAGCTGACTGCGGCGAACGCCGTCGCGAGTGGGGTGGAGAGCATCGCCGTCTTTGCCGGCCCAGCCCTCGCCGGCGTGCTCCTCGGCCTGGCGAGCACCGGCGTCGTCTTCCTGACGACGGCGATGCTGATCGTCGTCTCGTCGCTCTTCCTGGTGCTGATCCGCGTCGAGCACGACGAGCGCCCTCGGCGGGAGCTCGATGCCTCCACGATCGCCGCCGAGCGGCTCGCCGGCTTCACGACCCTCGGCCGAGATCCCGCTCTCCGCGTGATGATGGCGCTCCTCACGGCGCAGACGGCCATGTTCGGTGCGCTCCAGGTCTTCATCGTCGTCATGGCGATCCAGCTGCTGGATCTCGGCGAAGGCGGCGTCGGCTACCTGAACGCCGCGATCGGGATCGGTGCGTTCGTCGGAGCGGTGGGCGCGCTCTCCCTGACGGGGGCTCGCCAGCTCAGCCCAGCCTTCCTCGGCGGCCTGATCATCACCGGCATCCCGCTCGTCGCGATCGGGCTCTGGCAGGAGGTTGCGATCGCCGTCATCGCGCTCGCACTCATGGGGATCGGGAACGCGTTCGTCGACGTCTCCGGCCTCACGCTCGTCCAGCGCACGGTTCCCGACGACGTGCTCGCCCGGGTCTTCGGGGTCATCCAGATGCTGTGGATGGCGTCGATGGGCGTCGGCGCAGCCCTCGCGCCCGCGCTCATCGCCTGGCTCGGGGTGGACACCGCGCTCATCGCCACCGGGCTCTTCCTCCCGATACTCGTCGTCGCGTTCGGCGCCTCGGTCGCGCGCATCGACAGGACCAGTGCCGCGCCCGAGGAGGAGGAGCTGAGAGTCCTCGCGTCGGTGCCGATCTTCGCGCCACTGCCAGGCGGTTCTCTCGAGCACCTCGCGACGCGCCTCATCCCGCTCCGCGTCGACGCGGGGAGCATGATCGTTCGAGAGGGCGACGCCGGCGATCGCTTCTACATCGTCGCCGAGGGAGAGCTGGAGGTCTCGCAAGACGACGCGGTGATCGCGGAGCTCTCGCCCGGCGGCTACTTCGGTGAGATCGCACTGCTCCGCGACACTCCCCGCACGGCCACGGTGACCGCACGCACCAACGCCGTGCTGTACGCGCTCGACCGCGAGGAGTTCCTCGCCGCCGTGACCGGACATCCACAGAGCGCGGAGGCAGCGGAGTCGGTCATGAGCGCTCGGCTCGCCGGCCCGGCGGCTACCGGCTACCGCTCGACGATCAGCTGACGGCGGCGCCGCTGGTACACGCGTCCGTACGTTCAGTCGTGATTGGCGGTTCCCAGACCGAGCAGTCCGAGGACGCAGGAAGCCCCGATACCGGCCGTATCGGGGCGACCGAGGACGACGGAATGCGAAGCGTCTGGGGGCCGCCAGGCGCACACTGGTACGTGCGGACGCGTGTACTAGACTGGCTGCCCGAGCGCCCGTAGCTCAGGGGATAGAGCGCTGCCCTGCGGAGGCAGAGGTCGCATGTTCGAATCATGCCGGGCGCATTCGCATCACCCTGACCGCGCGCCTCATGCCGGGGGCCGCTACTCGAGCCGGCTGGTGACTCGACGGCCGTCGGCCGTGAGCACCGCGTCCGCCGGTACCTCGACCCGCACGTACCCGAGCGCGAGAACACGGGCTCCGGCGTTTACCGCGCTCGTCACGCGGCCCACGGCCTTGCCCTCGTGCGTGAGTTCGGCGTCGTACGCCGGGAGCTGATCCCCTTCGAGCTCGAGGATGCGGAGAGTCCGGTTCACGCGCCCGCGGTAGTGCTGGCGCGCCACCGGTTCCTGCCCCGGGTAGCACCCCTTCGCGAAGTCGATCGCCCGCTCCTCGAGGCCCGCTTCAGCCGGGAGGACGCGATCGTCGATCTCTCGTCCCCAGCGAGGCGTCCCGGCACGGATGCGTAGGAGCTCCAGCTCGTCACCGGAGATGGTCGGCTCGAAGCTCGCGTCGAGTACCTCGACCGCCGGCACGCCGTAGTCGAGCGTCGGGAGGCCGTCGGCGCCGCCGAGCACCACCACCGAGGTGTGTTCCGCGTGCGCGACGTCGCACCTCAGATTGAAGCGAGCGCGAAGAAGGGTCGCCCGCACCCGCTCGCCGAGGCCCGGCTCGGTCAGCAGAAGAAAGTCGTCGGCGGTGCGGCGCAGGACGACCAGCGGAGCGATGACGCGCGCCTTCGGCGTCAGGAGGAGCGCCTCGCACGACTCGCCGGGGCCGAGTGCCTCGACGTCGTTGGAGACCATCGCCTGCAGGTGGCGCGCGGCGTCGGGGCCTCGCACGGCCACGAACTCACGCGGCCTCGCGGCAACGCGTAACGCGGTAGCGACCATGGGGACTAGTGTAGGAACGTGTTCAGGAGTCGCGCCGAGAAGAAGGTCAGAGACGCCGGTTACGACCCCGCCAGGCTTCCTCCCGGCCAGTACCTGACGGAGAAGTGGCCCGTGCTGCACGCAGGGTCGGTCCCGCGCACCGATCTCTCGACCTGGGACTTCTTCGTGCGCGGCGAGGTCGAGAGCTCCGTCCGTCTCTCCTGGGACGAGTTCTCCGCGCTCCCCGGAACGAGCCACACACAGGACATCCACTGCGTCACGCGCTGGAGCCGCTTCGACGTCACGTTCGACGGTGTTCACTGGAGCGCGCTCGAGGCGCTCGTGAGCCCCCTTCCGTCCGCCCGCTTCGTCGTCGCCCATGCGGAGGAGGGCTACACGGCGAACGTGCCGATCGAGCTCCTCCGCGATCCGCTGTCGCTCCTCGCCACGCACGCCGACGGCGAGGCCCTGACCCCCGACCACGGCTGGCCGTTGCGCCTCGTGATCCCGGGAAAGTACTTCTGGAAGAGCGCGAAGTGGCTGCGCGGCATCGAGCTGACGGCCGACGACCGACCGGGCTTCTGGGAGCGCTACGGGTACCACAACGACGCGGATCCCTGGAAGGAAGAGCGCTACGGGTTCTGAGAATCCCCCGGACGAGGGAGAGGGCACGAGGGCGGGCTGCCGACAACCTGTGCAACCCATCCTCCCCAGTTCTTCCCCCCTCCGAGCGGCCGCCCCCCAGCGGTCGCTCTACTTTGTCCGCAGCCAGGGAATCCGCCAAGCGGACTCCCTGGCGCGAGGATCCCTGAGGCGCCGCCGCTTCGTGCGGCTGATCGCACAGCCCGTCCGTCCACCGTTCACCGCGGAGAGCAGGCGCGAGGACCCGCGATGAAGACCCGCCTGTTCGGGGGGTTGAACTCGTCGACGAGCGCCCTAGACTCCCATACGTCGATCGTGTCTCGAGCCAGGGGGTTTTCATGCGTCGCGTCCTGATGCCGGCCGTCGTGCTGGCATTCCTCGTAATCCTCTTCGCGCTGCCGGCCTCGGCCGCACAGTCGAGTGGGCAACCTGCGGCCTACATCGTCGTCCTGAAGCCGTCCGTCTCGCGAGCAGCACCTGTCGCAGCCGAGCACGCGCAGCGCTTCGGAGGCCAGGTCAACTACGTCTACGAGCACGCGCTCAAGGGTTACGCCGGCGTCTTTCCCGAGGCGCGACTCGCGGCGCTGCGCGCAGACGATCGCGTCGCCTACGTCGAGCCGGACGGCGTGATGACCGTCACCGCCCAGACAGTGCCCTGGGGCATCACGAAGGTCGGTGCCCATGTCAGCTCGACGCTCGCCGGGAACGGGAGCGACGCCGTCTCGAACGTCAACGTCTACGTCATCGACACGGGTGTCGACACGAAGCACGCCGACCTCAACGTCGTCGGTCACGTGAACTTCGCCGGTGGTCAGAACCGGGACTGCCACGGCCACGGCACGCATGTCGCCGGGACGGTGGCGGCGAAGGACAACACGTCGGACGTCGTGGGCGTCGCGCCCGGCGCGCCGATCACCGGCGTGAAGGTGCTGAGCTGCAGCGGCTCCGGGAGCACCTCGGGCGTGATCAAAGGCGTGGACTGGGTCACCGCCAACGCCAAGAAGCCCGCCATCGCGAACATGAGCCTCGGCGGGAGCGTGAGCGCGGCGCTCGACGACGCGGTGAAGAAGTCGGCGAACAGTGGCGTCTTCTACGCCCTGGCCGCGGGCAACAGCGGCGCGGACGCGTGCAACTCCTCGCCGGCCCGCGCGGGTGCGGGAACGAACAACGGCATCATGACCGTGGCGGCGACGGACTCCGCCGACAAGGAAGCGTCGTGGAGCAACTACGGAAGCTGCGTGGACGTCTGGGCTCCCGGGGTGAGCATCGTCTCGACCAAGCGGGGCGGAGGTACCACCACGATGAGCGGCACGTCGATGGCGTCGCCGCACGTGGGCGGCGGCGGCGCCCTCTACCTCTCGAGGAGCACCAGCGCATCGGCCGCCACCGTCGAGGGCGCACTAAAGAGCGCTGCGCAGTCGCCCGGAGCCAAGAGCAAGGATGGTCGCACGATCACGCGCCTGTACGTCGGCGGGTTCTAGAGGCGCATCAGCACAGAGCGACGAAGGGCCGGCGGTGTGCCGGCCCTTCGTCGTCGTGCGCGGAACGGGTTTAGAAGTCCATCCCGCC
>JAWOIV010000096.1:0-15820 GCA_046484465.1 Gaiellaceae bacterium | reverse complement strand
GGCCGGGAAGGCTTCGGATCGGGGAGGAATCGCTCAGCGGGTTACTCGGTGACCACGTACTCGAAGGACGCCCACGAGAGTACCGTGAACACCCCGTCGTACAGCGCGAGGAACAGGAGGAAGCGCTCGCCGTCGGGCGACACGGCGGCGCCTACGCCGCCCACCACGAGGGGGATCGCGAGCGGGAGGACGAGGAGCGGCAGGAGCAGCTCCCGCGCCCGGCCGGCTGCGGCCATCGCCGCCATGAGCGAGCCGACCGCACAGATCCCGATGTCGGCGAGGACGACGGCGGCGATCGCGGTGGCATCGAGCGGGGCGAAGAAGAGAACGAATACCGGCAGCGCGACGACCTGCGCCGCGAGCAGGAACGCGAGCGTCGCAAGCGTCTTGCCGAGCCAGATCGTGCTGCGATCGCACGGGGCCAGCACGAGCCCGTCCAGGACGCCGTGCTCCTGCTCGGGCACCCAGGCCCGCGATAGCCCGAGGAGCGCGGTGAACACGATCGCGACCCAGAGCAGCCCGTACGCCGCGGCTTCGCCCGTCCCCTCGGGCAGCGCGAAGTGGAAGATCACGAGCGTCGAGAGGACGAAGAGCAGCATCGCAGGCAGGGTGTCGCGGGCGCGCAGCTCGACCCGGAGATCCTTCCGCGTCAGCGCGACAACGTCCGAGACGTAGCTCACGCGAGCGCCAGCCTACCGGTGGCCAGTGCCGAGAGGCGCTCCGGCTGGTGCGACGAGACGACGATGGTCCGGTCTCGCGAGAGCGCCTCGAGCTCCTCGTCGAGAAGGGCGCTGCCCGCGGTGTCGAGCGACGAGTACGGCTCGTCGAGGAGGAGGAGCTCGGGCTCGTGGAGGAGCGCCCGACAGAGGGCGAGGCGCTGCAGCATGCCGCGCGAGTACTCCGAGACGCGCTCGCTGCGGGCGTCCCACAGCGCGAAGCGCTCGAGCAGCATGCCAATCCGCTCACGCCGTTCGGGAACGCGGTAAAGGCGCCCGAACAGGTCGAGATTCTCGAGTGCCGTCAGCTCGCGGTACACGAGAGGCTCGTGCCCCAGGAACCCGACTCTGCCGCGGTCGATCGCGACGTCGAGCGTTCCGCGAGTCGGAGCGGCGAGGCCGGCGAGAACTCGCAGGAGCGTCGTCTTCCCGGAGCCGTTTGCGCCGGTCACGACGACGAATGCGCCGGAGGAGACATCGAGGTCGACGCCCCGAAGCACCCGGCGCTTTCCAAAGCGCTTCTCGAGACCGCGTGCGACGATCATCGGACGAGCACGTCCAGAGCGACGAACACGAAGAACGTGATGCTGATGATGCCGTTGACCGTGAAGAACGCCGCGTCGAGCCGGCGGAGATCGCCCGGCCGCACGAGCGAGTGCTCGTAGGCGAGGAGGGAGGCGACCAGGGCGACGCCGAGCCAGTAGAAGACGTCGGCCCCGAGCCCGGCACCGGCGGCTGCGAGCAGGAGCACCGTCCCCGCGTGAAACGCCCTCGCGCCCAGGAACACGCCTCGCTCGCCGAAACGCGTGGCCCACGAGTGCAACCCTTCTGCGCGGTCGTGCTCGACGTCGTAGAGCGAGTAGAAGAGGTCGAAGCCGGCGACCCACAGGAGCACGGCGCCACCGATGGCCCAGGCGTCCCACGGCGCGCTCCCGGTGACGGCGAGCCACGCGCCGACAGGCGCCAGGCCGAGGCACGCACCGAGCCAGACATGGCACAGCCATGTGAGGCGCTTGAGATACGGGTACACGACGAACATCACCACGGGAACGGGCCAGAGCCAGCGGACGACCGGGTCGAGCTGGAAGACGGCGACGAGGAACACGCCCAGGGCAGCGCCGCTCAGTCCGACCACCTGGCGTCGCGTGAGCACGCCGGATGGAAGCTCGCGGGACGACGTGCGCGGGTTCCGGGCGTCGAGCTCGGCGTCGAGGAGCCTGTTCAGCGCCATGGCGAGCGTTCGCGCTCCGAACATCGCGACGGTGATCCACCAGACATTCGCGAGCCCCGGCCACCCCTCCACGGCGAGAAACGCCCCCACGAAGGCGAACGGGAGCGCGAACACCGTGTGCTCGATCCGAACGAGCGACGCGAGGCGCCTGGGGAGCGGGACGGCGGTCGCGCTCACGTCTGCCGGTGGCGCGTCGTCGTGTCGCCGCCGGCGAGCTCGATCCCGTGCCGGAGTGCAGGTTGCAGCACCGCGAAGCCGTCCCGGCATCCCCCGGGCGAGCCAGGGAGGTTCACGACCAGCGTGGCTCCACGAAGCCCCGCGACCCCGCGCGAGAGCAGCGCGTGAGGCGTCCGTGCCAGCGCATCGGACCTGATCGCCTCGGCGATCCCCGGCGCCTCGCGGTCGAGGAGAGGACGCGTCGCCTCCGGCGTCACGTCCCGAGGCGCGAACCCCGTTCCGCCCGTTGTCACTACGAGCAGCACCTGCTCGCTCAGCGCGGTGATCGCGTCGCCGATCGCCGCGGTCTCGTCGGGGACGACGCGGCGAACGACGTCGAAGCCCTCGTCGCGCAGGAGCGACTCGAGCGCATCTCCGCTCGTGTCCTCGCGAACGCCCGCGTGCACGCCGTCCGAGACGGTGAGCACGGCCGCCGTCACGCCTGCTCCTTCTCCTTGGAGACGAGACGTACGGGGCCGATCTCCATCCCGGAGTCGATCGCCTTCGCCATGTCGTAGATCGTGAGCGCGGCGACACAGGCGGCGGTGAGCGCCTCCATCTCCACACCGGTCTGCGCAGTGGTCTCGGCGGCCGCCTCGATCTCGACACCGCCTTCGACGATCTCGCAGCGGACGTCCACCAACGTCAACGGAAGTGGGTGACAGAGAGGGATCAGATCTGCGGTGCGCTTCGCCGCCATCACGCCGGCGAGCTGTGCCGCGACGAGGGCGTCCCCCTTTGGAAGCGCGCGAAGCCGCTCGACGGTCTCCGGGCGCGTGCGGACGAACGCAGTGGCGAGCGCCCGGCGGCGGGAGAGCGGCTTCGAGCCGACGTCCACCATCCGGAGGTCGCCCGCCGCGTCGACATGCGAGAGCTCGCGCACGAGGGGATCGTAGTCCGGCGCGCCGCCGCGCTCAGGGCGAGCGCGTCACCGCACCGCTGACCTCGTCGTTTTCACGTGAAATCACATCATCGGGTCGCTGGGCGACCTCGCGCTCCACCGGAAGCTCGAGCGTGAACACGGTCTGCCCCGGTCGCGACTCGAGACGGACGGCCCCGTTCATGAGCCTCGCCAGCTCGCGGGCGATGGCGAGCCCGAGCCCGCTCCCTGACGCAGCGCCCCCGGCGCCTCGGTAGAAGCGCTCGAAGACCGCGTCGCGCTGCTCCTCCGGGATTCCCGGCCCGTCGTCCTCCACGGCGAGCACCGCGCGAGCGTCGTGCAGGAGCGCGGTGATCGTCACACGTGTTCCCGACGGCGTGTGCGTAAGGGCGTTTGCCACCAGGGCGCGACCGATCTGCAGCACGCGATCCTCGTCCCCGACGGCGAAGACGCCGGAGCCGGGACGGGCTTCGACGTCGTGTTGCGTCGCCGCGGCCAGCGGCGCGAGCTCGGAGGCGAGGGCGGTGGCGGCACTCGAAAGGTCGACGGGCTCCCGGGACACGCGCAGCTGGCCCGCATCGAGACGGGAGAGATCCAGCAGCGCCGTCGTCAGCGCGGTCAGCCGGTCGACCTGCTCGCGCATCGTCGCCAGGAATGCTTCCCGGGTGTCGTCGTCGATTTCCTCGTCCTCGAGAAGCTCGAGGAAGCCTCCGAGGGAGAAGAGCGGTGTCCGGAGCTCGTGTGACGCATTCGCCACGAACTCCCGGCGTGCGTTGTCCAGCCGTGCCAGCCGCACCCGCATGCGGTCGAACGCGAGCGCCAGCTGGCCGATCTCGTCGTCTCCGTGATCGACGATCGGCTCCGCGAAGTCGCCGTCTGCGATGCGCTCGGCTCCTGCCTCGAGCCGCGCAAGGCGGTACGCGAGCAGGCCGGCGGCCGTGAGCCCGAGGACTGCGGCCAGAACGAGTGCGAACGCGGTGGCGAGCAGAAACCGCTGCTTGACGAGCTCGACCGTCGCGAGCGTCTCCTCGAGCGGCGCCCGGAACAGGAGCACGCTGCCCGTCTCGAGTGGAAGCGCAACCGAGGCGTAGTCCCCCAGGGAGTCGGGAACGCGGCCACGCTCGAGAGCGCTGCTCAACACTGCTCGCAGCGCGACGGAGTCGTTCTCCACGCCCTCCGACCCGCGTCGCTGCGAGTCGGCGAAGGAGACGAGCGTCGGGGGCGTCTTGGAGAGGACGTCGAACGCCACCACGCGCGCGTTCGCCGTCGTGGCGAAGCGGTCGAGTGTCTCGGGCCAGCGCACCCGGTCCTCGGGCATCTCGTCCGAGAGACTGGTCGCGAGACGCTCGAGCTGGTCGAGCCGGGCGTCGACGAAGCGCTGCTCGAGCGAGGGGACGACGATGAGATACGCGACTGCCAGCGCCACGGCGACGATTCCCACGAGCGTGAGCGCCAGACGCACCCGGATGCCGCCCGGGACTCTCATGCCGGCGCCCCTACGGCCGGAACCGGTAGCCGGCGCCGCGGATCGTGAGGATCAGCTCGGGCTGGCTCGGATCGCGTTCGATCTTCTCGCGTAGATGGCGCACGTGGACGTCGATCGTCCGCGGCTCACGGTAGTCCGCGCCGCCTCGCAGCCGCTCGAGAAGCTCGCGCCGCGAAAAGACGACACCCGGGCTCGACGCGAGAAGGACGAGCATCTCGAACTCGATGAACGTCAGCTGAACCGCTTCTCCCCGCACCTCGACGGTCCGACGAGGGACGTCGATGCGAAGCTCGTCACGTTCGATGACCTGCTCGCGATCGCGCACGGTGTGCGGGCTGGCTGCGCGACGCAGCAGGGCACGCACCCGGCTGCGGAACTCACGGATCGAGAATGGCTTCGTGATGTAGTCGTCCGCGCCGAGCTCGAGGCCGAGGACCTTGTCCAGCTCCTCACCTCGCGCGGTCAACATGACGATGGGCACGTTGCTCTGGCTCCGCAGCCGCTTGCAGACCTCGAGCCCGTCCAGCTTGGGGAGCATGACATCCAGGACAACGAGGTTCACGTTCTCCTCGTCGAACCTCCGGAGCGCCTCGTCCCCGTCGCGCGCCTGGACGACGCGGTACCCGTCACGCTCCAGGGGATACGTGAGCAGCGTCTGGATTGACTCCTCGTCGTCGACGAGAAGGATGGTCGAAGCGGTCTCCACGGGATACTGGCAGTCGGGCGAGTGCCTGGGTAACTGCGGGCCTACTATAGCCCCGCGATGAATGCGGCTCGGCCTCCGAGGCGGCGCCGGCGACGGCGGCGCCGAGCCACCGACCGCGCGCTCGACACCCGCCTGGTGCGTGTGGCGGCGCTCGTGGTCGTACCCGCCTCGCTCCTTGCGCTGCTCACGATCTCGGCTCCGGGTGCGCTGCCACCACCCGCGGTGCCTCCGGCGTTCGACGCAGCAGCCGCAGCCGCGCGTTCCGCGGAGCTCTCGGCCGCGTACCCCTCGCGGGTTCCCGGCACACCGGAGGCGCAGCTCGCCGCCGCGTGGTACCAGCAGACGCTGCGCGGGCTCGGGCTGGGAAGCGAGGACCAGGTCTGGCGAGAGGCGCTGCCCGAGCTCGGCGACGTCGAGCTCCGAAACATCGTCACCGTCATCCGGGGTCGTTCTCCGTCGACGATCGTCGTGGTTGCCCATCGTGACAACGCAGGTGCGGGCCGTGAAGGAGACAATGCCTCCGGAACCGCTGCGCTGATGGAGCTCGCTCGTCCATTCGGCACGCTCGGGGCCGTACCGCCTCCCGTCCCTCAGCGAACGCTTGCCCTCGTGTCGACCGACGCGGGGGCCTGGGGTGGCGCCGGCGCCGTCCGCTTCGCCGCGCACTCGGCGGAATCCGCCGACATCGTCGCAGTCGTCGTCCTCGACGGGCTCGCACAGCCCGGTCGACCCCGCATCGCGGTCGCCGCCGGCGCCGTGGCGTCACCCGCGCGCGCGCTCGTGAGCACCGCCGCCGCCCGCATACGGGAGCACGCGGAGACGTCGCCGGAGCTCCCGTCCGCGCTCCAACAGCTCGTGAGCCTCGGTATCCCGTTCGCTGCCGACGAGCAAGGGCCTTTTCTCGCACACGGGATGGCCGCCGTCACGATCTCGGGGGCCAGCCCGAGCGCTCGAGCGGCGACGACCGGGCCGCAATCCCGCGAGACGACTCTCGGTGCGCTCGGCCGCGCAGCCGAGGCGCTCGTCGCGTCCGTAGACGCAAGCCCCCGCCGAACCTTCGGAACACCCGACGCGCTCTTCCTGGACGGGCGCGTCATGAGTGGCTGGGCGGTGCGCCTCCTCCTCGTGGCCGCCGTCGCGCCGTTCGCGGTCGGGATCGTCGATCTCGTCACGCGCGCACGGCGACGGCGCCTACCGCTCCGACCGGCTGTGCGCGCACTTCGCGCGAGGATCCTGTTCTGGCTCTTCGGTGGGCTCTTGCTCTGGATCGCAGCGCAGATCGGTGTCCTTCCGACGGGCTCGGCGCTCCCGTTCCCGCCGACCGTCGACGTCGCCGGAGACTGGTCGCCCGCCGGTGCCGTCCTTCTCGCCGCCGCGTTCGTCCTCGGCTGGATCGCCGTACGGCAACGGCTGGCGCCCGACGTCTCTGCTTCCCCGGCGGAGGCGCTCGCGGGCTACACGACCGCTCTCACATGGCTCGGGGCCGTCGCCGTGGTCGCGGCGGTTGCGAGGCCCTATGCGCTCGTGTTCCTCCTCCCCTGCCTCTATGCCTGGCTCTGGCTTCCACTGCAGACGAGGCCGCACGCACGCGCTGCCCTCTACCTGATCGGGCTGATGGGCCCGATCGCGGGAGTCCTCGTTCTCGGCAGCACGCTGGGCACCGGGCCATTCGCTACCGCCCGCTACATCGCAGGCCTCGCCACCGTTGGCTACATCCCGGCCGGAACCGTGCTCTTCACGATCGCGTGGGCGGCTGCTGCCGCTCAGCTCGGCGCACTCGCGTTCGGACGCTACGCCCCCTACGCGAGCGGCGTGGAGCCGCCGCCCCCAGGTCCGCTCAGACGCTCGGTCGGAAGCGTCGGTCGGAAGATCGCCGCTTCACGTCAGGCGAGCGCGACGTAGCGAGCGGGAGAACCGGCCGCGAGCTCGCCCTCACCGCGCGGGACGTGCACGAGCGCGTCGGCCGTTGCAGCGCGGACGATCATGTGCGACTCCTGACCCGTGATGGGCTCGAGCAGGACGTCGTCACCGTCTCGGGCTCGCCGAGCACGGACGAACTCGTCTCTCTCGGCCCCCCGGCGAAGTGTGGTGCTCAACGTCCCACGTTCGTAGTACGGCTCCGGCGAGCTGGCGCCCTGGAGCGCACGTAGCGCAGGTAGCACGAACAGGACGGCGCCGACGAGCGCCGAGACCGGGTTTCCCGGAAGACCGAACACGAGACTCGACCCGCGCACCCCGAACGACAGCGGCTTGCCGGGCTTCATCGCGACGCCCCAGAAGACCTCGTCGACGCCGAGCTCCTTCTCGACCGTGCGAACGAGGTCGTGCGGGCCGACCGAGACTCCACCCGAGGTCACGAGCACGTCCGCGTCGAGGCCCCGGCGAAGCGCCTCTCGATGTGCGCTCTCGTCGTCCGCGACCACGGGCAGCCGCTCCACCTCGGCGCCGGCACCGGCGAGAGCTGCTGCGAGCAGGACGCGATTCGACTCGTAGATCTGCCCCTTCTCCAGCGGAGCACCTGGATCGCGGAGCTCGCTCCCGGTGGCGATCACGGCCACACGTGGCCGCACGTGGCACGTGACCCTGTCGACACCCGAAGCCGCGAGCGCACCCGCCTGTGCTGGACCGATCCACGCGCCCCGTTCGAGCACGGTGGCGCCGGCCCGGACGTCACCTCCCTGGAGCCGCACGTGCGCTCCGGGTCGCACGGGGTCGGAGACGACCAGGTGACCATCGTCCTCGCGGACGTGCTCGAGCGGGACGACCGAGTCCGCGCCATCCGGGACGACCCCGCCCGTCGAGATCGCCGCGCTCGTCCCGGGCGGAAGCGCAACCGCCGACGCGTGCCCGGCCGCGATCCTGAACGCGAGGGGCAGCGACCCCGGCGTGTCCGACGCACGCACCGCATAGCCGTCCATGGCCGAGCTCGGGAACGGCGGAAGATCGACACGTGAAGACGCCGGCTCGGCCAGCCACCGTCCCGCCGCGTCGGCGACCGCGACGGCCTCGCTCGCACCCGGCCGAGCGTGGGCGAGAACGCGGGCAAGCGCGTCCTCGATCGTCAGGAGGTCGGCCATGGTGGGCTACGGCAGCCCGCGAGACGGTGAGGGGGACGGTGAGTCCTCCTCGCGCCGCGAATCCTCCTCCGTCTCGGTCGTCTCGGTCTCCGCCGTCGTCGTGGACGGTCTCGGGTCGTAGTTGAGCGCGTACTGCCCGCGCGTGAACGACCTCCACTCGGGCCACCGGACGGGCTCGGGGAACGGCGACGGCTCGAGCCGCTCGAGTGCAGGCGACATGAAGAGCCGCCAGATCTCCGCCGGGAAGCTTCCGCCGGTGACGGCGATCCCGTGGACATTCTGCATCGGGATCTCGCCGCCCGTGAAGCCGATCCACACGGTCGTCGCCAGCTCGGGCGTGTACCCGGCGAACCAGGCGTCGGCGTGCTCCTCGTTCGTCCCGGTCTTGCCCGCGGCGGGGCGCCCGAGCGCGGCGCGTGTCCCGGTTCCGGACTGGACGTTCTGCTCGAGGATGCGTGTGACGATCGCCGCGGCGCCCTCGGAGATCGCTCGGCGACGCTGCGGCTTCCCCCATCCGGACTGCGTGTCCACGCGGCCGTCTGCGAGCACGACGCGCCGGATCGCCATCGGCTCCGCGTACATGCCACCTGCCGCGAGCGTCGCGTAGGAAGACGCGAGATCGAGTGGTGAGACCGCGATCGAGCCGAGCCCGATCGACGGCACGTACGCGCCGCCGATGTCGAGCGTCGACCGTACGCCCATCCTGCGAGCGACCTCGGCGACCTTCTCGGGCGTCACGTCGAGCGTCAGCTGCGCGTAGACGGCGTTGTCCGAGCGGATCGTGGCGCTGCGGATCGAGCTCCAGCCGTAGTAGTCGTTGGCATAGGTCTTCACGCACCACCAGCTGCCGTCGTCGCAGTTCCCGGCCGGGTGGGTCTTGTAGGTGAACGGTGCCGACACGTAGTAGGTGGAGTCGGGGTTCACGCCCATCTCGACTGCTGCCGCCAGGACGAAAGTCTTGAAGGTCGACCCCGGCTGGCGGCGTGCCTGTGACACGAGGTTGAACTGGTTCTTCGGCCGGTTCGGGATGACCGCCGCCATCGCCCGGATCGCGCCCGTGCGCGGGCTGATCGAGATGAGCGCCGCCGCCGGATCGGTCGGGAGGTTCAGCGTGTCGCGGATCGCCTTCTCCGCGAGCCGCTGGTAGCGGGGGACAATCGTCGTGTACACCTGCAGGCCCCCGGAGCGAACCTGCTCTGCGCCGTAGACCTCGATCAGACGGTCTCGGACGTACCCGAAGAAGTACGGCTCGCGGATCTCGCTGTAGAGCCGGCCGGGCTCGAGCTTCAGCGCGGACGACGACGCGACGCGGAACTGGCGAGGGCTGATCACCCCCGTCTCGAGCATCGCGCGCAGGACATCGGCGCGTCGTGCGAGCGCTCGGCTGGGAGCAATGAAGGGACTGGTCACCGATGGCGCCTGGGTCAACCCTGCAAGGAGCGCGGACTGGGACAGGGTGAGCTCGCTGGCCGGTTTCGAGAAGAACGTCTGGGAGGCCGCCTCGATTCCGTACGCCTGGTTGCCGTAGTAGACCTGGTTCAGGTACGTCGTGAGGATGCGGTGCTTCGTCCAGGCGCGGTCGAGCTTCGTCGCGAGGCACGCCTCCTTCAGCTTGCGCTGCACCGTTCGCTCCCGCGAGATGTAGAGATTCCTGACCAGCTGCTGCGTGATCGTCGATCCTCCCTCGACGATCTCGCCGGCCTGGATGTCCTTGACCGCCGCGCGGGCGATCCCCTCGAAGTCGAGACCGTCATGGGCGAAGAACCGCCGATCCTCCACGGCGATCGTCGCCTTCCGGATCCACACCGACATGTCGGCCGCCTTGACGGGCTGCCGGTTGCGCTCGGCGGGAATCGATCCCAAGAGCGAGCCGTCGGCTGCATAGACGAACGAGTTGCGGCCGATCGCGACCGGGCGGAGCGACGAGAGGTCGCAGGAGGAGCCGTACGCGAATACGGCGGTGGACGCTCCGACGCCCGCGATGGTCCCGATCAGGAGGATCACGACGAGAGCCGCCAGCGCCGCGCGCTTCCGTTGCCGGCGGCGAGAGGAGCGCTGATGGCGCGACCGTGGCCGGAGCGTCTCGGGGTCGAGCCGGGTTCGCCGTCCACGGGGCGGGCTCATGCGGGTGATGGTAGCCCGAGACCCGTGTGCGCAACCGGTGCGAATCGGGTCTCCGTCCTCGGAGGGCGACGTCGTGCTGGAATCCCTCGAGCATGGCCACTCGTATGCTCGACCGCCACCCCACCCGGCTCGCCGGCTGGCTCGTCTTCGTCGGCGCGCTGACAGCTCTCAGCTACGCGTCGCGGCTGAGCGACGTCGAGACACCGGACGATCTCGCCTACCGCTACTCGTCGTCCATCGCGGCCGTCGTGCAGTACGGGCTGATGCTCGTGATCCTGCTACTCGTCGCACGCGGGCTTCCACGCCGGGATGCCTTCGCGTTGCGACGGCCGCAGTCGTGGCGTCGGGCTCTCGGGCTCACAGCGGTCGCGCTGATCGCAATCTGGGCGGCCGCGGCCGCACTGTCGCCCCTCCTGAACGCGGGCGACGAGCAAGGGCTCGTGCCGAAGGAGTGGGACCCCGACCGTGCCGGAGCGTTCGCGGCGTTCTTCGTGTCCGTCACGGTGCTCGCTCCCGTGGTCGAGGAGCTGACCTACCGCGGCCTCGGGTTCTCCCTGCTGGCGCCGTACGGCACCTTGGTCGCGATTCTTCTCACCGGCTTCCTGTTCGGCGCGGCCCACGGCCTCGTCCTCGGCCTCCCCGTGCTCGTCGTCTTCGGGGTCGTCGTCGCCTGGCTGCGGTGGAAGACGGAGAGCATCTACCCCCCGATCCTGCTCCACGCGGTGTTCAACGGGACGGCGCTGATCGTCGCCGTCGCCATCGCGTAGCGTCCGCTATGCGTCCGGGTCGTCGGCCTCGGGCTCTTCTTCGGGCCCAGCTTCGAGCTCCTCCTCGAGGCTCGAGGCGAACTCCTCGGGCGTCACCGTTTCGAGGAACTCCCTGAACTCGTCCGGATCGAGGTCGGCGAGGGTGGAAGCCGTCACGAGCCCGCTCTGCTCGTCGTCCTCCGCCTGGAACTCGATGCTCGACTCCTCGATGACGTCCTCGGCGGCAAAGATCTGGGCGTCGCAGCGGACGGCCAGCGCGATCGCGTCCGACGGCCTCGAGTCGATCTCGACCTCCCGGCCGTCCTGGACGATCGTGATCCGCGCGTAGAACGTGTTCTCACGGAGCTCGGTGACCGTGACGCGGAGGATCTCGCCCTGGAGCTCCGACACGACCTCGGCCAGCAGGTCGTGCGTCATGGGCCGCGGCGGCGTGGCGCCCTGGAGTCGCATCAGGATGGCCGCGGCCTCCGAGTGGCCGATCCAGATCGGAAGGTAGCGGTCGTCGTCGGCGGTCTTCAGCAACACGATCGGCTGCTTGCCGATCGGCTCGAAGCTCACGCCGTAGAGGGTCATCTCCCGCATCGCCCGGTGCGCCAATGTTAGACGCGGGCGGTTCGCTACAGTTGCGCACCCCGGGCGATTAGCTCAGTCGGTTAGAGCGCCGCTCTGATAAGGCGGAGGTCCCTGGTTCGAATCCAGGATCGCCCACCTTTTTCCGCAGAGCAGGAATCTGCCAAGCAGATTCCTGCTCGCGAAAGATCCCTGAAGGCGGCTGCTTCGCAGCCGCGGTCGTGGTGCACGGAAGAGATGCCCCCGAGAATCGGCGGACGGACGGGGGACGGGGGACGGGGGGCTCGAGGGATCAGGCAGCGTGGCGCACGGCGTCCGACTCGAGCGCCTCCGCAAGTTCTGCCAGCCGCGTTTCGTCGCCGAAGCGGATGTGGATCGAGTCCCCCGTGACCCGAACCGGGAGGCCCGTCAGGCGCTCCAGAGCCGTGCGGACACGGTCGACGACCAGCGGGTCGTGCGCGGCCGAGCGACGGAGCTTCCGCCGAGCGCCGCCGTCTCGTGCAGCGCGCTCGGTCGCTCGCACCGTCAGGCCCTCCTGTGCAATCCGCCGCGCGAGCCGCCGGCGAGCATCGTCGTCCGGAAGGGACAGGACTGCGCGCGCGTGCCCCTCGGTCAGGTCGCCGCGGGCCAGCATCCAGAGCACCTCCTCCGGGAGCTCGAGCAGACGGAGACGGTTGGACACCGCCGACTTCGAGCGACCCACGCGCTCTGCCACCTCGCCCAGCGAGAGCTCGAACTCGTCCACGAGCGATGCGTAGGCGCGGGCCTCCTCGACCGGCGAGAGTTGCTCACGAGCGACGTTCTCCACCAGCCCGAGGAGAAGCGACTCGCCATCCTCGACGTTGCGGACGAGGGCCGGCAGCGTGGGGATGCCCGCCGCACGTGCGGCTCGCCAGCGCCGTTCACCTGCGATGAGCTCGAATCCGCCCTCGTCTCGCCGCCGGACGACGATCGGTTGGAGGACGCCTTGATGGCGTATCGACGCGGCGAGGCCGGATGCCGCCTCCGGCTCGAACCGCCTCCGTGGCTGACGTGGGTTCGGGTGGATCGTCTCGACGGGGAGGTGCAGCAGCTCGGGCTGCCCGGCGTCACCGAGGAGAACCTCCAGGCCCCGCCCGAGCCCACGCCGTTCGCTAGGGACGCTCGACAAGCTCCATCGCCACCTTCCAGTAGGCCTGCGCGCCGGCTGAGCGGCGGTCGTAGGCAATCGCGGGGAGCCCGTGACTCGGCGCCTCTGCGAGGCGCACCGAGCGGGGCACGGTCGTGGTGAAGACGAGGTCGCCGAAGTGCCGGCGGAGCTCGGCCTCGACCTCGGCAGAGAGGCGCGTCCGGCGGTCGGCCATCGTGAGCAGGATCCCCGCGACAGCGAGCTCGGGGTTCAGACGTGCCTTCACGTGGTTGATCGTCCCGAGCAACTGCGAGAGACCCTCGAGCGCGTAGTACTCCGCCTGAACGGGGACGATCGCACGGCTCGCCGCAGCGAGCGCGTTGACGGTCAGCGGCCCGAACGACGGCGGGCAGTCGAGGAACACGAACGAGTACCGGTCGAGCCGCCCGAAGAGCGCGTCCGCCAGGTACCGCTCGCCTCCTTCCCGGGCCGAGAGCTCGACGGCCGCGGCGGCGAGGTCGGTCTTCGCCATCACGACGTCGAGGTTCGGGAGGTTGGAGGGCTTCGCCAGAGCGGACAACGGCACGCCGTCGAGCAGATCGTGCGTCGATGCGCCGTTCGCGCGCATCCCGAGCCCGGATGTGGCATTGGCCTGGGGATCGAGATCGACGAGCAGCACGCGCTCACCGGCCTCGGCGAGGCATGCGCCGACGTTCACCGCGGTCGTCGTCTTGCCGACGCCGCCCTTCTGGTTCGCCACTGCGTAGACCCGGGCGGGCACGCAGCCAACCTAGCGACCGGGGCGGACACCTCTGCCGTCGCCGCTATGGCAGCGGCCGCTTCTTCGCCATTCCAGGTCGACGCGGGAAGCCCGCAGGGGTGGACCCGACCTTGCGCAGGACGAGCAAGCCGTCGAGCTCCGCTTCGAGCCGGCCGGAGAGCGCCGAGGCCACGCGCTCGACGTGAGCCCGGTCGGCCGATGCGCCCACCCAGAGGACGGCTACGCCGCCGATGCGAACGAGCGGGAGCGTGAGCTCTGCGGCAACGGGGGGCTTTGCGAGCGCCTTCGCGAGCGCAACCCCCCACGTCTCGATCGGCTGGGCTTCCGCTCGACCCCACACGACGTCGGCGTTCGGCAGGCCGCTCGCAACGCGTGCGAGGAACGCGGCCTTCCGGCGCTCCGCCTCGAGCAGCGTGAAGCGCCGTCTCGGGAGCGCAAGCGCCAGTGGGATCCCCGGCGAGCCTCCTCCCGACCCGACGTCGACGACCGGTCCGGGAGTCGAGGAGACGATGTCGGTTGCGCGAAGCGCGTCCTCGACGAGCATCCGCCGAGCGGCGTCAGGATCGGAGATCGCCGTGAGGCCCGGAGTGGAGACGACCTCCTCGAGCCAGCGCTCGAGGAGATCACTCATCTCAGTCGACAGCTTGCCGCGGGACGATCACGACGTACCGGTGGGGCTCCGAGCCGTCGCTCGCCGTCTCCACCTCCGGGTCGTCCTTGAGCGACTCGTGGACAACCTTCCGCTCGATCGACGTCATCGGCTCGAGCTCCACGCGGCTTCCCGTGGCAACCGCGCGCTGCGCGGCCCTACGGGCGATCGTCTCGAGCGTCGCGGAGCGGCGGGCACGGTACCCGGCGGCGTCCACGACAACCGGGCTCGGGTCGCCAGTCGTCCTGGCCAACGCGTTCGCCAGGTACTGGATCGCGTCGATCGTCTGGCCGTGCTTCCCGATGAAGAGGCCGAGGTCGCGCCCAGTGCACGTCACGGTGACGATCTTCTCCTCCTCGGCAACCGTCGTCGTCACGTTCGCCCCGATGGCCGAGGCGACGCGCTCGACGAACACGCGAGCTGACTCGGCGGGCTCGCTCGTCGTGACCTCTTCCGTTGCGTCGACGCGCGCGGTCGCGACCACCTGCGCCGGCGAGTATCCGACACCGAGCAGCCCGCGTTCGCCCTCCGAGACGACCACGAACTCGACCGCATCCCGATCGAGAGCAGGCACGCGCCGCTCGAGCTCTCGCAGGGCCGCCCACTTGGCCTCGCCCACGGTCTCGCCGGTCGTCTCCACGGTCACGACATCGTGCTCCGTCACCGCCTCGAGCCTCCCCCGCGCCTCTTCTTCACACGACGCGGGCCGGAGGAGGCCTTCTTGGCCGCCGCCGGCTCGGCAGCGGTCTCGTCGGGCGCGTCCTTGGGTGGAGTGCGGCTCGAGCGCTTCGGTGGAGTCATCGGTTTCGGCATCTGGCGGCGCGTGACGATGCCCTGCCCGGTCGTCCACAGGTTCGTCGTCAGCCAGTAGATCATCAGGCCCGACGGGAAGCGGAGGATGAACGGGATGAAGAAGATGGGCAGCAGCATGAGCATCCAGCGCTGCGCGTTCGACTGCATCGTCGTCGACATGAGCCATGTCGACGTCAGCTGGCTCGCGACGTAGACGACGAGCAGCACGGGCCCCCAGCCCTGGCTCGTGGGCTCGGTGATGTTGACGAGGCCAATCCACTCGAGTCTCGATTGGAACTCGGGGAGGACGGACAGACTGCCGTTCACCGTTTCGCAGAACCTGTCGCCCCCGAGGCTCGGGCTGCAAAAAATCTCCTTCTGGAAGTCCTTGAGCACGAAGAAGAGCGCGATGAAGATCGGGATCTGGAAGACGATCGGCAGGCACGAGGCATACGGGTTGATCTTGTTTTCCTTGTAGAACTTCATGAGCTCTTCCGACTGGCGCTGGCGGTCGCTCTTGTAGCGCTGCTGGATCGCCTTCATCTCCGGCGCGTGGAGCTGCAGGCTCTGCATCGAGTGGATCTGCTTGATCGCGAGCGGGACGAGGAGGATCCGGACGAGCACCGTGACGGCGACGATCGACCACGCCCACGTCAGGCTGGCCGAGTCGTGAAACCAGACGAGGAGCTCGGTGAGGACGTTCTCGATCGGCGCCTG